>NZ_CP151642.1:0-335678 GCF_038397785.1 Salinibacterium sp. TMP30
ATTAAAACTACGGCGTTAAACGGGTGCGGTCAAACCACACTTTGCACAACGGCGCATTATCCACACAGAATACCTCGCTATTGGTAACGACATGCTGTGGACAACTAAGGTGTGAGTCAGTGTACAAAGGCTTCACAACGCCAGTAAATCAGCGAAAATAGCTGTTCTCAACAGTGGATAAGCCTGTGAGTAAATAGCATCAATGGATGGGGTAAGAATGTCGGAAACACCCGACCCGACTAATGAACTGTGGCACATGGTTCTCGCGCAGCTCAATGGAGATGAGCGCATCACTCCGCAACTACAAGGTTTCGTGAGCCTGGTTGAACCGAAAGGTGTCATGGCCGGCACCCTCTATCTCGAGGTTCCCAATGAACTCACTCGAGGCATGCTCGAACAGCGACTTCGACAACCACTCCTCGACGCTGTCGCTGCGCTCAGTAGCGAGCACGGCATCAACAACTTCGCCACTGTCGTCAACCCCGATATACGACAAGACTCCCTTACTCAAGAAATTCCGCGTACTGAACAGCCGTACATCGAGCCAACACCACCAACGTCGATCGAACAGTCAGTACCTCGGCGCAGTGATTCCCGACTCAACCCCAAGTACAGTTTCGACAACTTCGTTATCGGCGGTTCAAACAGATTTGCTCACGCTGCAGCCGTAGCTGTAGCCGAGGCACCGGCCAAGGCATACAATCCACTCTTCATCTATGGCGGTTCGGGTCTCGGTAAAACTCACCTTCTTCACGCCATCGGACACTACGCCGAGAGCCTGTATCCAGGAATTCGAGTTCGCTACGTGAGCTCCGAAGAATTTACCAACGACTTCATCAACTCGATTGCCAATAACCGTGCTTCGGTCTTCCAATCTCGCTATCGAGAGATCGACATTCTGCTGATCGACGACATCCAATTCTTGCAGGGTAAGGATTCAACTCAAGAAGCGTTCTTCCACACCTTCAACACTCTCCACGATCACAACAAACAAGTGGTCATCACGAGCGACCTTCCCCCAAAACATCTCACCGGATTTGAAGACCGGATGCGTTCACGCTTCGAGTGGGGCCTGATAACCGACGTCCAGGCGCCTGATCTTGAAACACGTATCGCAATTTTGCGCAAGAAGGCTCAAAGCGAGAAAATGCAAGTCGGCAACGACATTCTCGAGTTCATGGCATCGAAAGTGTCGTCGAACATTCGTGAACTCGAAGGAACCCTCATTCGAGTCACCGCGTTCGCCAGTCTCAATCGCACTGAAGTCGACATGGCTCTGGTTCAGACGGTGTTGAAAGATCTGATCACGTTGGATGAAGACAACGTGATCGCGCCGGTCGACATCATTAATCACACTGCTGACTACTTCAAGCTGACAGTCGATGACCTCTACGGTTCTTCCCGCTCACAAGCAGTAGCAACGGCACGTCAGATTGCGATGTATCTCTGTCGCGAGATGACCAACCTCTCACTTCCCAAGATCGGCCAGCTCTTTGGTAATCGCGACCACACAACTGTCATGTACGCGAACAAAAAGATCACCGAGCTCATGAAAGAGCGTCGCTCGATCTATAACCAGGTCACTGAGCTCACGAGTCGTATCAAGCAGAACCACCGATTCGGTAAAAGTTAGCTATCCCTCCTTGGGGATAACTTGGGGATAACTCCTCCAACTCGCCGGAAAGATTGTTGATCATCGCACTCGTTCTGTGGAATTGCAGATTCTTGTCAGGTGAGTTTTCGCGACCAAGTGAACAATTCACCCCGTGTCGTCAACAAGTCACATGGATGTAGTTTCCCGTAGTTACAAGAAATCCCACTAGTTATTCACACAATCCACAACGGTTAAGAGTGTGACCTTTAATGAATGAAATTTGAATCCCTAATAACCTGTGGTTCGCAAGCGGATGGGCTGTGCCAGTATTAACGGCCAGAGCTTGATCCGGTTAGGGGTGGTTCATGAAGTTTCAGGTTAATCGTGATGTCTTCAGCGAGGCGGTTTCGTTTGCAGTCAAACTGCTGCCACAACGCACAACGCTGCCCATCCTCAGTGGCGTATTGATCGAGGCGACTGACGAAGGTCTCACCCTGTCGTCGTTTGACTACGAAGTTTCCGCCCGAACACAGATCACGGCAGAAGTTGATGAGCCTGGTCGAGTGTTAGTTTCGGGCAGACTTCTTGCCGAGATTGCGAGCCGACTTCCTAATGCCCCCGTGCGTTTCAGCACTGAAGACAACAAAATCACCGTCGCTTGTGGGACCGGTCACTTCACGTTGTCGAGCATGCCAGTGGAAGAGTATCCGACGCTTCCTCAAATCTCTGATCGTATGGGAACCCTCAAAGCTGATCTTTTTTCCGCTGCAATTGCTCAAGTTGCGGTCGCCGCTTCGAGAGACGACGTCACTCCCGTCATCACCGGAGTGCAGCTTGAAGTTTCCCAAAACAATATTTCACTTGTTGCGACCGACCGTTACCGGGTCGCTGTGCGTGACATCGAATGGGATGCCGGAGCCTCCGGTGTTGAATCTGCCACAGCACTTGTCCCCGCCAAGACTCTTGTTGAGGTGGGAAAGACTTTTGGAAACAGTGGCGAAATCTCAGTCGCTATTACCAGTTCGGATGAGCGCGAGCTGATTGCGTTCCAGGCCGACAAGAAAACTGTGACTTCCTTGCTCATCAAGGGGAACTTCCCGCCCGTGCGACGACTATTTCCCGACACTGTGGATAACTTTGCCGTGATGAACACTGCGGAGCTTATCGAAGCGGTGCGACGGGTCTCGCTTGTGCTTGAGCGCGAAGCTGCTCTTCGCTTCACTTTCACGACCGAAGGCGTGACCCTTGAGGCCATCGGGTCGGAGCAGGCCCAAGCATCCGAAACAATCGACGCGTTTTTGACCGGCGACGACACCGTAGTTTCACTCAAGCCGCAGTTCCTGATTGATGGGCTCAGTTCGGTTCACTCCGAGTTCGTGCGCATCTCATTTACGAAGACCGATAACCCTAACAAGCCTGGTCCGGTGCTTATCACGAGCCAGTCGTCCAAAGATCAACCAGGCAGTGACAATTACAAGTATTTGCTGCAGCCCAATCTGCTGTTGAGGTAACTTATGGCTGACATCACCCATGTAGGACTCATTGGTCTCGGTAAAATGGGCGGAAACATGCGCGAGCGCATGAGAGCCAAGGGATTGACGGTCACCGGTTACGACCCGAATCCAGCAATTAGCGATGTCGCACAACTCTCTGATCTTGTAGATGCTCTTCCCACGCCTCGCATCGTCTGGGTAATGGTTCCCTCCGGTGCAGTAACTGATTCTGTAATTACAGAGGTGGGAGCGTTGTTAGAACCTGGCGACCTTGTCATCGATGGCGGAAACACTCGGTTCACCGATGATGAAATTCATCGTCAACAACTCGCCGTCCGCAACATTGGCTTTGTCGATGTCGGCGTATCTGGTGGTATCTGGGGACTCGAAAACGGTTATGGCCTTATGGCCGGCGGAGAAGCATCCGATATTCACAGGGCACTGCCAATCTTCGATGCACTTCGCCCGGAAGGACCACGCGACGAAGGCTTCGTTCATGCTGGCCCGGTCGGTGCTGGTCATTACGTGAAGATGGTGCACAACGGCATTGAATATGCCCTTATGCAAGCGTGGGCCGAGGGGTTTGAACTTCTCGATAGTCGCAAGGACCTCGTAAAAGACGTTCCTGGGTCGTTTAAGGCGTGGCAGCGCGGAACGGTTGTACGTTCGTGGTTGCTTGAGTTGCTCGTTAAGGCTCTTGAAGAAGATCCAGATTTTGCCGACATCGCCGGTTATGTCGAAGATTCAGGGGAGGGCCGCTGGACTGTGCACGAAGCCTTGAACCAGGCGGTCGCTGTTCCGACAATTAGCGCTGCTATCTTCGCTCGTTTTGTTTCGCGCCAAGAAGATTCGCCCTCAATGAAGGCGGTCGCTGCTCTCCGTAACCAGTTCGGCGGGCATAGCGTCCGCAAGAGTTAAGCCCCCATAGCGATGCTTGTTACTCATGTTGAGCTCAAAGATTTTCGAAATTACGAGTCGCTCTCGCTAGAAATCGGTTCTGGCCCGACCCTGATCGTTGGCTCCAATGGGCAGGGCAAGACAAATCTCGTGGAGGCGCTGGGCTTTCTCAGCACACTTGGCTCGCACCGTGTTTCGGTCGACCATGCCATGGTTCGTCAAAACACCGATGCCGCAATCATTCGTGTGCGACTTGAACATAATGAACGAAAGTTTTTGGCCGAGGTTCAAATCAACCGCGCGGGAGCAAACCGGGCACAGATTAATAGATCTGCAATTCGTACTCGAGAGCTTCCGCGGTACTTCTCCAGCGTGTTATTCGCTCCCGAGGATCTCGCGTTAGTTCGTGGAGAACCATCGGGTCGACGCAGATTTATTGATGATCTTCTTGTGCTTCGCTCACCGCGATTCAGTGGAGTAATTTCTGACTATGAACGTGTCGTGAAACAGCGCAACATGCTGTTGAAATCTGCGCGTGCGTCTGGTGTGCGTGACGCTCAACTCAGCACCCTCGATGTGTGGGATGAGCGGCTCGTGGCATTTGGTGCGGAGATTATCAGTGCCCGCAGTGCGCTCGTTGCGGATCTCAGCCCCGAAGTGTCCAGTGCATATGAGCGGATTGTTGGTGCGGATCATGGTGCGTCGTTGGCAAATTCTCTCAGCATCATTTCGCGCCATGATGATTCCGATAATCCGGTTGCCACGAACGCGATCGGCGAAGTAATTTCTGTCACAGACGCGACCACGGCGTTCACTGCTGCACTCGAGTCCGTGCGCAAGACGGAACGGGATCGCGCGATTACTCTCGTCGGCCCGCACCGCGACGATCTCATTTTTGGACTCAACGGTTTGCCTGCACGCGGCTATGCCAGTCATGGTGAATCATGGTCGTTCGCGCTGGCGCTCAAGCTGGCATCGGCGGAGATCCTTCGGCGTGAATCTTCGGCGGGCGACCCGGTGTTGATTTTGGATGATGTGTTCGCTGAGTTGGATGGGTCCCGTCGACAACGACTTGCCGAGTCGATCGCAGGCTTCGAACAGGTTTTGATCACCGCTGCAGTGTTCGGTGATGTTCCTGAGAAGCTCGCGGCGAACGTAGTGCAGATTCGCGACGGTGGGGTGGTCACCGATGAATGATCGCGATCCTGCTGTCGATGAGCACGTTGCCGTCTATCTGAGATTCCGTGAAGTTTTTGGTGATCCAACGAAGCGGTCGTACATGGCCCGAAAGCGTGATCGTAAGCAACCGGGAACGAGCGTTCCTTTTGCTCCCGGTCGCGATCCTCACGGACTGGGTGATGTGATGGATAGTCTGACCAACAGCATGGGGTGGAATTCTCCTCTTGCCCGTTCCGAGTTGTTGTTGGGCTGGCCACAAATTGTGGGAGCTGAGACGGCGGAGCATTCTGAGCCGGTCGGAATCGAGGAGGGTGTGCTCACTGTTCGGTGCGACTCGACGGCCTGGGCGACACAACTGAGACTGATGCGTTCGCGCATTTCGACCACGATCGAACAGCAATACCCAGAAGCAGGTGTTGACTCGGTGCGCTTTGAGGGCCCGAACGCCCCTTCATGGAAAAGAGGCCCCAGATCAATTCCAGGCCGGGGCCCGCGCGATACTTACGGGTAACAAGGCAAATTAGGTCACGCCACCGAAGAAACTCCCGGAGAACGCAATATGACCTTCGGCGACGCTAGGAATTTGGTAGAATACCGGGAGCCGTCAGACGCACCTCCTTCTGGAGCACCAGCTCTGAATGGCGAGTGTGAACTAGCGGCAGGAGCCTAACTTCAGATGACATCGACGCCCGAAAACGACGTGCCCGAGAATTCGATAATTTCAACCGGTCATGTTGCCGCTGATAGCTATGGTGCCGATCAAATCCAGATCCTTGAAGGTCTCGAAGCGGTTCGCAAGCGCCCCGGAATGTACATCGGTTCCACGGGTCCCCGCGGTTTGCACCACCTGGTTTATGAAGTTGTTGACAACTCCGTTGATGAGGCTTTGGCCGGCTATTGCGACACCATCAATGTGTGGATTCGCAAAGATGGTTCGATTCGCGTGCGCGACAACGGTCGAGGCATTCCTGTTGATCTCAACCAGCAGGAGCAGAAGTCCACTGTTGAGGTCGTGATGACCATGCTGCACGCTGGCGGAAAATTCGGTGGCGGCGGTTATGCCGTATCCGGTGGATTGCACGGTGTGGGTATTTCGGTAGTGAACGCACTGTCGGCGGAGATCGACACCGAGGTTCGCCGTCAGGGTTACGTCTGGCGGATGAGTTTCGCCAACGGTATTCCCACGAGTCCTCTTGCCCAGGGTGAAAGCACGGACGAGACCGGAACGCAGCAAACTTTCTGGCCAAGCAAAGAGACTTTTGAGACCGTCGAGTTTGATTTCGAAACTCTGCGCGCGCGCTTCCAGCAGATGGCGTTCCTGAACAAGGGATTGCGTATCACCATCACTGACGAGCGTGGTGAAGAAGAAGTTATCGAAAGCTACATGTATGAGCGTGGCCTTGTCGATTACGTCGAGTATCTAAACAAGACTAAAAAGAATGAGCTCATCCATCCTGACGTCATAGCGTTCGAGTCGGAAGATAAAGAGAAGCGCATTTCGCTCGAAGTTGCGATGCAATGGACCGCGGGCTACACCGAGAGCGTCCACACGTACGCGAATACGATCAATACGCATGAGGGGGGAACCCACGAAGAGGGTTTCCGTGCCGCACTCACCACTCTGGTTAACCGGTACGCCCGTGAGAAGAACATCATCAAGGAGAAGGATGAGAACCTCTCCGGCGATGACGTGCGTGAGGGGCTGACCGCGGTCATCTCTATCAAGCTTGGTGAACCTCAGTTCGAGGGCCAGACTAAGACCAAGCTCGGTAACACGGAGGCGAAAGCTTTCGTTCAGCGCGTTGCTGGCCAGCAGCTTGGTGACTGGTTCGATCGCAACCCCACGCAGGCACGCGATGTTATTCGCAAGGCGATTCAGGCATCCCAAGCACGACTCGCGGCTCGCAAGGCGCGTGAGCAAACTCGTCGTAAAGGACTCCTTGAGTCGAGCGGAATGCCAGGAAAGCTCCGCGACTGCTCGAGCAAAGACCCGTCACTTTCGGAGATCTTCATGGTTGAGGGTGACTCGGCGGGCGGTTCGGCCGTTCAAGGTCGCAACCCCGAATTCCAGGCAATCCTCCCGCTGCGAGGCAAGATCCTTAACGTCGAGAAGGCACGACTCGATCGCGCGCTCGGTAATGCCGAAGTTCAAGCCATGATCACCGCCTTCGGTGCGGGAGTCGGCGAAGACTTCGACCCAGAAAAAGCTCGCTACCACAAGATCGTTTTGATGGCCGATGCGGATGTCGACGGCCAGCACATTACGACGCTGCTGTTGACCCTGTTGTTCCGCTACATGCGCCCGCTCATCGACTTGGGTTACGTCTACCTTGCTCAGCCGCCGCTATACCGCCTCAAGTGGAGCAACGCCCAACACGAATACGTGTACAGCGATGCTGAGCGCGATGCTCTCACAGAGATGGGCCTCTCGGCAGGCAAGCGCATGCCGAAGGACAACGGCATCCAGCGTTACAAAGGTCTTGGCGAGATGGACTACAAGGAACTGTGGGAAACCACGATGGACCCAGCCACCCGCACGCTTCTTCAGGTCACTTTGGATGACGCGGCCGCCGCCGACGAAATCTTCTCGACCCTTATGGGCGAAGACGTTGAGTCTCGCCGTAACTTCATCCAGCGCAACGCCAAAGACGTCCGCTTCTTAGACATCTAGCTCGAGCAGAGCTCTCGGCGCCCGCATTCGCGACTGACACAGACTGGAACTGAAACTCAATGGCTGACGAAGAAACTCCGAAGAAGACCTTCGAAGACGCACCGATCGATACGCGTCACGACAAGATCAATCAGGTTGATCTCCAACTGGAGATGCAGCGCTCCTACCTCGACTATGCGATGAGCGTCATCGTGGGCCGTGCGCTTCCTGAGGTGCGCGATGGTTTGAAGCCTGTACACCGCCGCGTGATTTATGCGATGTATGACGGCGGCTACCGCCCAGATAAGGGTTTCTCTAAGTGCACCCGTGTCATTGGTGACGTCATGGGCCAGTTCCACCCGCACGGCGACTCGTCTGTGTATGACGCTCTTGTGCGGTTGGTTCAGCCGTGGAGTCTTCGTTACCCGCTGGCTCTTGGCCAGGGAAACTTTGGCTCTCCCGGTAACGATGGCGCTGCCGCCCACCGTTACACCGAAACCAAAATGGCTCCGTTGGCCATGGAGATGGTTCGGGACATTGAAGAAGACACGGTCGACTTCCAAGACAACTATGACGGTCGCACGCAAGAGCCGACCGTTCTCCCCAGCCGTTTCCCGAACCTGCTCGTCAATGGTTCCGTGGGGATCGCAGTCGGTATGGCCACCAACATCCCGCCGCACAACCTCCGTGAGGTCGGCGAGGGCGCACTCTGGCACCTGGCACACCCCGACGCCTCGAAAGAGGAACTCATTGAGGCACTAATTCAGCGCATTAAGGGCCCCGACTTCCCGACCGGCGCACAGATTCTTGGCCTCAAAGGAATTCAGGATGCGTACCGCACGGGCCGAGGCTCGGTCACGATGCGTGCCGTGGTGAACGTCGAAGAACTGCAGGGGCGCACGTGCCTCGTCGTCACCGAGCTGCCCTACCAAGTGAACCCCGACAATCTGGCACTGAAGATTGCTGATCTGGTCAAGGATGGCAAGCTCGCTGGCATCGCCGACATCCGGGATGAGACTTCAGGTCGCACCGGTCAACGCCTAGTTATCGTGCTCAAGCGCGATGCCGTGGCCAAGGTTGTTCTCAACAACCTCTACAAGCACACGCAACTGCAGGAGAACTTCGGCGCGAACATGCTCGCGATCGTTGACGGTATTCCGCGCACACTGTCGATCGACGGGTTCATCACTGCCTGGGCAACTCACCAGATTGAGGTGATTGTTCGCCGCACCACGTTCCGTCTGCGCAAGGCTGAAGAACGTGCCCACATTTTGCGCGGTTACCTCAAGGCGCTAGACGCCCTCGATGAAGTTATCGCCCTTATTCGTCGGTCGGCAACCGTGGAGGATGCCCGTGAGGGACTCATCGCGTTGCTCGAGATCGACGAAATTCAGGCACGCGCCATTCTTGACATGCAGCTGCGTCGACTTGCGGCACTTGAGCGTCAAAAGATCACTGACGAGCACGACCAGATTGAACTCGAGATTGTCGAGTTCACGGCAATCATCGCGAGCGAACAGCGCCAGCGCGACATCGTCAGTGAAGAACTCACCGAGCTGCTCGCCAAGTACGGCGACGACCGCCGCACCGAAATCATGCTGGGTTTCGACGGCGATATGAGCATGGAAGACCTCATCCCTGAAGAGGAGATGGTCGTTACGGTTACTCGCGGCGGTTATGTCAAGCGCACTCGCAGCGATAACTACCGCAGCCAGCACCGCGGCGGCAAAGGTGTCAAGGGTGCTCAGCTTCGAGCTGATGACATTGTCGACCACTTGTTCGTTACGACCACCCACCACTGGTTGTTGTTCTTCACCAACACCGGTCGCGTCTACCGGGCGAAGGCATACGAACTACAAGAGGGCGGTCGTGACGCCAAGGGTCAGCACGTTGCTAACTTCTTGGCGCTGCAGCCGGGCGAAGAGATCGCACAGATTCTCGACATCCGTGACTACCAAACATCGACCTACCTCGTGCTCGCAACTCACAGGGGACTCGTCAAGAAGACGGCTCTTGTGGAGTACGACACCAACCGCAGTGGCGGAATCATCGCTGTAAACCTGCGCGAGGGCGACGAACTCGTTTCGGCAATGCTCGTGGAGAGCACCGACGATGTCCTGTTAGTTTCTCGCAAGGGAATGTCTATTCGCTTCACGGCATCCGATGAAGCACTACGCCCGATGGGTCGATCCACCTCAGGTGTGATGGGGATGAGTTTCCGCGAGGATGACAGCCTCCTCAGTGCGAGCGTCGTACCCGACAGCGGTTACGTTTTCGTGGTCACTGAGGGTGGCTTCGCGAAGCGCACATCTGCGGACCAGTACCGGGTTCAGGGTCGAGGCGGTTTGGGTATCAAGGTTGCCAAACTAGACGGTGCACGGGGCGATTTGGCGGGTGCTTTGATGGTGGGCGACGAAGACGAAGTTCTTGTGGTTCTTGCCAGCGGCAAGGTGGTACGCTCTTCTGTCGCTGAGGTTCCGGCCAAGGGCCGTGACACTATGGGCGTTGTATTCGCTCGATTCGCCGCTGACGACAAGATTATTGCAATCGCACGAAACAGCGAACGAAATCTAGACAACAAAGAACGTGAAGCTCAGGACGAAAGCGTTCCGAGTGAAAATGCCCCCGAGGGGAAGGACGAGTCGGTAGATGAGTAGTGTCGCGGAGAAGCTGCAGCGCAAGTCGCAGCGACAGACATCGGTAAAACAGGTTCGACTCAAGCTGGTCTACATCGACTTCTGGTCGGCTGTTAAGTTCTCGTTCCTGGTGGCAGCATCGCTGGGAATCGTTCTCGTGGTCGCATCAATGTTGGTGTGGATCGTGCTGAACTCCACAGGAATCTTCGGCGATCTCGACCGCATTTTCCGTGACATTCTGAGCGACGAAAACTTCAGTGTCGCCAGCAGTTTCTCGCTTACACAGGTAGCGGGATTCGCATTCGTGGTGGCCATTCTGAACACCTTGATTGGTACGGCACTGGGTGCGATTGCGAGTATGCTTTATAACTTCAGCGTTCGACTAACTGGCGGAATCCTCGTGGGTTTCACTAACAACTAGTCGATTACGTCAAACGGACAAGATACGGTACTCTCGTATCTGCCCAACGGGGGTATAGCTCAGGCGGTTAGAGCGCTTCGCTGATAACGAAGAGGTCCGTGGTTCAAGTCCACGTACCCCCACTGGAATATTCGAAAGAGATTCCGTAATTGGGGCCTTAGCTCAATTGGTAGAGCGCCTGCTTTGCAAGCAGGAGGTCAGGGGTTCGATTCCCCTAGGCTCCACAGCAGTGGTGAATGGATGCATAGTTCACAAAAAGAGCCCGGCCATCGGTCGGGCTCTTTTGCAGAAGTGGCCCGACGTTTCGCTATCCGGTGTGACGCCCGGAGCGTGACGCCGTCGGATGGATCCGTGTGCCGATCACAGCGATGCCGCCAGCAAGGGCCAGAATCAGAGCCACAAGCAGCGACCCAACAACGTCGCTGCCGGTTGCGGGCAGCGTGTCCGCCCCGGCCGCGGATACCGCCGCTACTGCGAGCGTGTAAGTAGCGGTCACATCTGGGGTGGTCCCGTTGCCAGCGGTCACGCTGAACGCGAATGACCCGATTGTCGTAGGTGTGCCGGAGATCACTCCGCTTGCCGTGTCGAGTACGAGACCCGGGGGAAGCGAACCGGTTGTCAGCGCAAATGTGGGAGAGGGCGTGCCGGTTGCAGTAACCGCGTGCGTGTAGGGAGTGCCGACTGTCGCGGAAGCGGGAGCGCCTGAAGTGATTTCGGGGCTTGTGGAGATTGTGCCGAAGGTAGTGCTGCAGCCAGTTGGCACGGTGACCTGGTTTGTGTCGAGAGTCACTGCGCCGGTATTCGCCAGAAGTCGGCCCTCAATTGTCGCGCCGGTGACGGCAGTAATGGATTGATTCGCCATGACGGTGCCGACCATGAGGGAGTTGTCTGCAAGTGTGGCTGAGCTGCCGATTTGCCAGAAGACGTTGCACGCACTGGCTCCCCCGGTGAGGGTGATGGTGCTGGCAGAGCTCGTGATCAAGGTGCTCTCCGCTTGAAACACCCAGACGGATGATGCGCTGCCGGCCAAGGTGAGGTTTCCGGAAAGAGAGAGTTCACCGCCAGCGTAGACGCCCGGGGTCAGTGACAGACCGCTGAGTTCGGCGAGACCGGATGTGGTCGGCGTCAAACTAGCCGCCACGTTGTAGGCGGACGTCAGGTCGCTCTGTGCTTGGGCAGCGACCGCATCGGTCGCGTGTTCGGTGCCCGTGAATGTGCCGTCGGGTAGACCAGTGAAGCCGGTAATTGACGTGCCGGGACTGACGCCAATATCGCCGTTGATTACCGACGGACCAGTGTTGGTCAGGGCGCTTGCACCAAGAACACCGAACGAGGCCGATGCACCGAGATCGATTGGACCATCGATTGTTGTTCTGGCTAGTGCGGGTGTCGCAGATACAAGGGCCACACCGAGTGCTGCGACTAGAGCTGTTGTTGCAAACACACTGCGCCTGAAACAGAAGTGATTTTTATTCACGGGATCCTCCAACGAACGTGAAGGGTAAGCAGGCCTAAAGAAAAATGTTACTGTGCGTGGCTCCGGGTGAGGGAAGCTTACACCTGGATCGATTCCGCCACAACGAATCAAGGTCGTTCCCACTAGTGGGTCGTGCGTGTGTGAAAAAAAGTTCAGGCCCGGTTCGTAGTGAACCGGGCCTGAACTCGTTAAGAGGTTTGGGCTACGCGGTGGGCGTTAGCCGACAATGGCGGGCTTTACCGCCAGAGCAGTGAAGACTAAGCAGAGCAGTGAAGACTAAGCAGTCTCAGCTTCGTCGTCGATCCACAGGTCGTCGTCGGCACGCAGAGTCTGCCATGCGGCATAGGCGACACCGACAGCAGCGACGACACCAATGCCGATCAGGATGTAGCGGCCGAAGCCGGCCGACTTGGGCTGAGCCTTCACGAGCCCGGTTTTTTCACCGGCGGTCACAGCAAGGCCCGATACGCGAGCGAACGCATCCCGAACCTGCTGGTTCTTGGCGACCTCAAGCGCAGCAAGCGCTGTGCCGAGCGCTGACGTGACCGCGGGTAGAACATCACCCTTGATCTTGCTCTTGGTGTTTTCTGCCGCTGAGCGGGCGCCAGCGATTGATGACGACAGCACGGGCTTTACCCGAGAGTCGATAGTGTCGTGAATTTTAGGACTCACTTCTTCACGAGCGTAGTTGGCGGCCTGATGGCTCGCCTCACGAACAACCGCAGAAGCGTGCTCGAGGAGCTCCCTCTGGTCGTTCCACAGGTCTTCAGCCTGACCCTTTAATCGCTTGAGTTCTTTCCGGCGTTTGCGAGTTAGTGCCACGGGAAACCTCCAAAGATGGTCGAACAGTTGTTCCATACTGCCACGCCGGGTTCCGAGTGCACACTGCTTTGGCTGTGAGCACCCTGAATCGTGCGGATAGTAGGCACAGGTTGGCTATGTAAGAATTGACCTTATGTCTCAACACACCGCCGTTGCCACAATCAAGACAAACCTCGGAGAAATCCGTCTCAACCTTTTCGGCAACCACGCGCCGAAGACTGTTGCCAACTTCGTTGGTCTCGCTAAGGGCGAGATCGAGTGGACTCATCCGGCCACCGGCCAGAAGACCACCGCGCCTCTCTACGATGGCGTCATCTTCCACCGCATCATTAAGCAGTTCATGCTCCAGGCCGGCGACCCGCTGGGTAAGGGAATCGGTGGCCCCGGCTACAACTTCGATGATGAGATTCACCCCGAGCTCAATTTCTCGGCTCCCTACATTCTCGCCATGGCAAACGCCGGCACTCGGGGAGGCAAGGGAACCAACGGTTCGCAGTTCTTCATCACAACCGTTCCTACCCCGTGGCTGCAGGGCAAGCACACTATCTTCGGCGCGGTAGCTGACGACGAGTCCAAGAAGGTTGTCGACGCAATTGAAGCCGTTGATACCGATGGTGGCGACAAGCCGCTGAAGGATGTCGTTATCGAGAGCGTCACGATCGACGAGGTCTAACCTTCGTGAGCTCATCGCCGGATGCCAGCGGCAACTACTGCTATCGGCATCCAGATCGGCAAAGTTTTACCCTTTGCCAGCGATGCGGGCGCACCATATGCCCCAGCTGCCAAACACAGGCGGCTGTGGGCGTACATTGCCCCGAATGCATTAGAGAGGCTCGCGCTAGCGGACCTAAGCGCAAACCGATTCTTGTGCGGGCAAGCCGCGCATCCACTGGCAAGCCGGTAGTCACGTACACGCTGATCGCATTGACTGTTGCGATATTTTTGCTTCAATTGATTCCGGGCAGCGGAGTGACACAGGCTCTCGTCTACTACCCGCCACTGACCGCATCAGAACCGTGGCGAATGATCACTTCGGCGTTCTTGCACTCGCCGAGTTCGATCTTCCACGTCGGTTTTAACATGTTCACACTATTCATCTTCGGCCGAGTTTTGGAGATCCCTTTGGGCCGCGCTCGATTCATCGCGCTCTATTTAGTCAGCGCTCTGGGCGGATCGGTTGCCGTGCTGCTGATTGCACCAGGCTCTGTCGTGCTCGGAGCATCTGGCGCCATCTTCGGAGTCGTCGCCGCATTCTTCGTGATTCAGCGCCGCATGGGAATAAATAACAGAGGTTTGCTGATCATTGTGGTGATCAACCTCGTCGCGGGCTTCATTCCTGGGCTAAACATTTCGTGGCAAGCTCACGTTGGAGGTCTCGTGACGGGGGCACTTCTTGCGTTCGTGTTCTTGCGTCAGCGCAACAAGGCATCGGTGATTCCTGAGGTCGCTTTCGTCGCGCTCGTCGTCGCTGGACTGATTGCCCTGACTCTCGTGCGGATCTTCGTTCTATAAGTGACTAAAAGTTATCCACAGGTTTATTAACACTGGGTATAACTACACGTGTGTAGTTTCTAGCGCCACCGAGTAGTCATCAGGAATCCGATGAAAAGGATGCCGAAGCCGACCAAAATGTTCCAGCTGCCGAGCGAAGCGACAGGAAGTTGCTGATTGCTGACATAGAACACGATGATCCACGCGAGGCCGATCAACATGAAGCCAAACATGACGGGCTTGAACCAGACCGCGTTGGGTGCGTCCTCAGCGGGACGCGACGGAGACTTTTCTGCAGAGTTACGGGCCATGAAAGAAATTCTAGCGCGAACGACCTGAGTGGCGAACTACCTCGCGGAAACCGGCCAAGGTCTGCGCGTAGAATCGTGCTTATGGTTCTGGAGGACGGTAAGCGAGTTCGTCGCCACGCACAGCCGCGTCGGCCCGTCTCCGTCATCGGCATCCTCGGAGAACTCTTCATCACCGCGGGCGTGATCGTGCTGCTTTTTCTTGTATGGCAGACCTGGGTCAATAACATTTTTGTGAGCAGCACCCAGCGCGGCGAAGCCCTCGAGCTCAGCCAAGAGTGGAACAAGGGCGAAGCGGTCACGCTCGCCCCCGAGGAACGTGCCGATCCCGGCGTGCCCATAGTCGCAACGGCGCCCGCCCAGGCCGCAGTGTTTGGCACCCTCATCGTTCCGAGGTTCGGTGCCGACTACACCCGCCCGATCGCCGAAAGCGTGAGCCTCGAACAAGTGCTCAACACGCGCGGCGTTGGTCACTACACCGGAACCCAGATGCCCGGCGAGGTTGGCAACTTTGCGGTAGCCGCGCATCGCACAGGCTGGGGAGATCCCTTCTTTGACATCAATAAACTTCAACTCGGTGACAGCGTTTACGTCGAGACCGAAGCCGGTTGGTATCGCTACGTGTTCCGATCGCTCGAGTACGTTCCGGCATCCGGTGTCGGTGTTCTTAACCCCGTGCCGCAGTTCGATGGTGCAGTTGCCAGCGATCGGCTCATGACACTCACCAGTTGCAACCCTATTCACACTGCCGACGAACGCATCATCGCCTACACCGTTTTCGATACCTGGTATCCGCGCTCCGAAGGTGCCCCCAGCGAGATCGCTGCAGTTGTGCAAAACCTTGAAGGAGCTGGCTAATGTACGCTTCCCTCTGGCGTGTACTCCCAGGACCCGCATTCGTGCGCGTTCTGATCGTGCTGATACTGGCCGCGGCAATCGTTGTGGCGCTCTTTGCGTGGGTATTCCCCTGGGTGCTGCCCCTGGTAACGCCGCTGGATGCGACGGTGCAACAGTGACCCGCATCCTCGTCATCGATAACTACGACAGCTTTGTTTACACACTCAACGGGTACCTGCTCGAGTTGGGTGCCACGACCGACGTCGTGCGCAATGACGCATTCAGTGCGGATGATGCGGCAACCTCAATCGCCGACTACGACGCCGTGCTGCTCTCGCCAGGCCCCGGCACCCCCGCCAACGCCGGAGTCAGCATCCCGATCGTGCACGCGGCACTCGCCTCAGGTCAACCGCTGTTCGGAGTCTGCTTAGGCCACCAGGCAATCGCCGAAGCGCTTGGCGCTACTGTCACGCACGCCGACGAATTGATGCACGGCAAGACCTCACAGATTGAGCACGACGACAGTCTCATCTTTCGTGACATGCCCCAGCCATTTACGGCCACCCGCTATCACTCCCTAGCAATTGTGGATGGCACGGTTCCCGACGAGCTTCAGGTGACGGCTCGCACTGCTGGCGGAGTGATCATGGGGGTGCAGCACGAAACCCAGCCGGTGTACGGCGTGCAATTTCATCCTGAGTCTGTGCTCACCGAGGGTGGCTACCTGATGCTCGGTAACTGGTTGTCGCGCGTAGGGATGCCCGATGCACCCGCATTGGCTAAGACGCTGACGCCGCTAGTTCATAATTAGCTGCCGGCGCAGTACTGGAGAGTAACCTCAGACTTCTGCGGTTGGTCACCGATGAGTGACTGGTAGCTGACAACGTTGCCCTTGCAACTGAAGTCTGCAGTGAGTCTGACGCTCAGCTGAAGCGCGGTGAGCGTGCTGTTAGCTTCACCGATATCTTTGCCCGTGACATCCGGAATTTGAACCAAACCGTTTGAGACAACCAGGTTGACGGTCTCGCCCTCACGGATGATTGTGCCGTCAGAGGTGCGTTCGGCATCCCCGCGCGGGTCAGAGCTGATGACTGTGCCCTTCGAGAGGTTAGGCGAATAGGTTTGTGAGCTCGTGCCATAGACGAGTCCGGCAGATTCCAGCAGTTTGATCGCAGCAGCTTCTTGCATGTTGGCGACGTTGGGAACAGTAACCGGTGTGCGACCCATCGAGACCACAACCTCAATTTCGAGCCCGGGCGGCACCGTTTGCCCGGGACCAGGATCGGTACGGATGATGACACCCTCTTCGACGGTTTCACTGGCTTGGTTGACGCGCTTGGGTACCAGATCAAGCTCAGTGAGTAGCGCTTCACCCTCGTCGTAGGTCATAGTGGCAACGTCGGGCACGTCTACCGATGTTGTACCGCTGAGTTGTGCTGGCGTGAGGCTGAAGGCCCACACCACAACGGCAACAATGACAACAGCCATGAGAGCGATTCCGCCCCAAATCCACGCAACCGGTGGACGGTTTTGTGTGCGCGGCGTACGGTCGTTTTGGTCGACGGCGAGCTGGCGGAAAGTGGCATCGCTGCCCGCTGTCGCGTTCGGGTTGACGCCAAACAGGGTGGCGTTGAAATCGGTGGATGCGAGCTGCTTACGTTCCGGCACGGCACCAGCAGCTGCTGCTTCAACATCGGTGCGGAACTCCGCTGCGCTCTGGTACCGGTCGAAGCGATCCTTGGAGAGTGACCGCAACACAACCGAATCGAGGGCGGGAGAAACCGCAGCGGTGGAGGTGCTTGGCGGAATCGCCTCGGCGTTGACATGCTGGTACGCCACCGCGACCGGGTTCTCTCCGGTGAATGGCGGTTGCCCGGTGAGAAGTTCGAAAAGAACGACGCCGGTGGAGTAAAGATCTGAGCGGGCATCCACACTTTCGCCGCGTGCTTGCTCTGGCGAAAAGTATTGTGCAGTGCCGACGATGGCGCTCGACTCGGCGATTGTGGCCGCAGAGTCAGAGACGGCGCGCGCGATGCCGAAGTCCATGACCTTCACCTGACCACCCGTGGTGACCATGATGTTGCCGGGCTTGATGTCGCGGTGCACAACGCCGGCGCGGTGCGAATACTCAAGGGCGGTGAGCACTTGGGCCACGATGCGTGTTGCTTCGGGCGGCGCGAGCGGGCCTTCGGCAACGATGTCTTTCAGCAGCCGACCGTCAACGTATTCCATGATGATGAACGGGATGAGCGTCTCGTGCCCCGAGGGGTCGATGACGGACTCTTCTCCCGCATCGAAAATTCGCACGATGGTGGGGTGCGCCATCTTTGCGGCATCGTGAGCTTCGCGACGAAAACGGGTGCGGAAGGCAGGGTCGTTAGCCAGCGACGGCTTGAGGAGCTTGATTGCTACCCGACGCCCGAGCCGTGAATCGATTCCCAGGTGAACATCGGCCATACCGCCGTGGCCGAGCAACTCGCCAATTTGGTATCGCCCAGCGAGCTGGCGCACGCCCTGTGCAACGCCTTCGCTCACTAGTTCACTCCTGTTTGTTGTCGCGGAAACTCCCGGTTCAGTCTATCCGGTGCTTGTTATGACAGGGACTCACTGAACACTGAAAATCACTTCTGACGACGGCGGAGACTCAAGGTCTGTGCACAGCGCGGTGTACGAGATCTTTGTCTCATCCCCGGAGTTGCCGGGCAGGGTGATCTGGAACTGAGTCTCGTTGGGTCCACGGGTTGCGTTGCCGTCATTGATTGTTGCCCCTTGAACGAGGAAGTTGAATCCAGAACGAGGATGACCCGCGGGGCATCCCTCGTAGTTGGCCCACTTGACCGTTATGACGTCACCCGGGTTGTACGGTTCCAAGGGATCGAGAGTGTTGGCCGAGGGCTGCGTTGGCGTTGGAGTTACCGCAACCTTGTCGAAGAAGTACACCGTGATGGTCTCGCCCTTCTTGACGTTGCCAACGGGCGCCGCACTGTAGGAGAACCCCACCTTTTCAGACGACTCGGCGGCCCGGCCAACCTCAGCGGCAAGCACGAGTCCCTTTTCCGTGAGGATTGCCTCTACCGCGTCTTGCGTGCGATCAAGGAGTTCCGCTTCAGTCAGCTCGACTGTCGTGGGAGTTGGCGTCGATGATGGGGTTGGTGAACTTGACGTCGGGGTGCCCGAGGTCGCTACCGGTGTTTGATCACCGGTGGGGAGCAGTAGTGCGATGATCGCGCCGATCAGCACAACAGCAAGCAGCGAAATGAGCGCGACGATGGGCCACGTCCACGGGTTGCGTTTCTTGGTCTCGTCGAGAGTCTGGGTAGAGGTGGCTCCGGTAGCATCCGCGGTGTTGAGCACGCGGGTCGCCTGAGTGGCGTTACCGTAGTTGAGCCCAACGGTGGCCGCGTGTGAGTTGTCTCCCAGAATTCCGGGAACAGCGGTTGCCGCTGCAGCAACATCTCCCCGGCGCAACGACTGTGCCGCGCGCGAGAGATGTGAGGCGGATGCCGGACGATCGCCGGGCGACTTTGCCAGGCAGGCATACACAAGGTTGCGCACCGGTTCGGGCACCGTCATGGGCAGTTCGGGTGGAGTCTCGTTGATCTGAGCCATCGCAATCGCGACTTGCGATTCGCCCGTGAAAGGGCGTCGACCGGCGAGAGCTTCGTAGGCGACAATGCCGAGCGAATAGATGTCGGTGGTTGGCGATGCGGGGTGCCCGCTGGCCTGCTCGGGAGACAGGTATTGCACTGTTCCCATGACCTGACCTGTCGCCGTGAGCGGCACCTGGTCGGCGATGCGTGCGATACCGAAGTCGGTGATCTTTACGCGGCCTTCTGGTGTGATCAGCAGGTTTCCGGGTTTGATGTCACGGTGCACAAGGCCAGCGGCGTGGGCAGCCTGAAGCGCGGCAGCAGTCTGAGCCACCATGTCGAGCACGCGGTCGGGGTCGAGCACGCGTTCGCGTTCGATGATGGCGCTGAGCGCTTCACCGGGAACAAGTTCCATAACCAGGTAAGCACTGCCCTCTTCCTCGCCGTAGTCAAAAACGTTGGCGATGCCTTCGTGGTTGACGAGCGCGGCATGGCGCGCTTCGGCACGGAAGCGCTCCAAGAACCCCGGATCACCGAGGTACTCATCTTTGAGGATTTTGATCGCAACCGTTCGACCGATTACGAGGTCTGTTGCTTGCCACACCTCGCCCATGCCACCAATCGCTACCCGACTGGAAAGCTGGTATCTGCCCCCGAACGTGAGTCCACTGGTCGGTCTCATCTGTTTAGCACCGCCTCTAGTACTTGACGCCCAATTGGTGCGGAAATGCCACTGGAGGTGCCGGACTGTCCTAGCCCACCACCATCTTCGACAACTACCGCAACCACAACTTCTGGATCATTCGCCGGCGCGAATCCGGTGAACCACAACGTGTATGGCTGACCTTCTCCGTTTTCTGCTGTACCGGTCTTACCTGCGACCTCAACCCCGTCTATTCTGGCACTGCTCGCGGCACCGCTGTTGACCCCATCCACCATCATTTGGGTGAGTGCGGCCGCGGTTTGCGGGCTGATTGCCTGACCAAACAGGGTCGGCTCGAAGGACTGAATAGTTGTGAGATCAGATGCTGTGATGCTCTCAACAAGATTGGGTTGCATCAGGGTGCCGCTGTTGGCGATGGCCATTGAGACCATTGCCATTTGCAGCGGGGATGCACGAACGCTGGATTGTCCGAATGCCGACAGCATTGTCTGTGGGCGGTCAAGTGCACGCGGGTAGACACTCTCTGTGGACTCTAGGGGCACGGAAACACTTTCATTGAAGCCAAACTTGTTGGCCTGGTCGCGAATCGTGCTTGACCCGAGCGCATCGCCCAGCTCTGCCATGGGGATGTTGCAGGAGAGTCGCACTGCGGTAGCGATCGTCGCAGTGCTCCCGGAGCCACACGTGCCACTGTCGGAGTTGCTAATGATGAACGTGCTTTCGGGTAGCTGCAACTCTGCGGGGTTGGGGAAGGCGCTGTCGGGGGAGTAGTTGCCACTCTCGAGTGCGGCCGCTGCGACCACAAGTTTGAAGGTTGAGCCAGGAGGGTTCAACGGGCCCGCCAGTGTGCGGTTGAAGAAGGGCTCATCTGGGTCGCTGAGGAGACGCTCGTAAGCATCGATCACGGCCCCGGTGTTGTGAACAGCCAACTCGTTGGGGTCGAAGGTTGGCTTCGACACCATGGCGAGAATTTCACCGGTCTTGGGCTTTATCGCGATGACCGCACCCTTAAGGTCGCCGAGAGCATCCCACGCTGCCTGCTGAATAGCAGGGTCGATGGTGAGTTCGACGGCAGCACCGGTGGGGTTCTGGCCGGTAAGAATCGAGTTCACCTGGTCGAAGAATTGATCGTTGGATGACCCACTCAAGTAGTCGTTAAGTGAACTTTCAAGACCAGTGTTGCCCTGGTTGAGCGTGAGGTATCCGGTGATCGGTGCGTACAGTTCGCCCTGGGGGTAGACGCGCAAGAACTTGAATTCGTCATCGACGGGCTGTGACAGAGCAATGGGTTCGCCGTTGACGAGAATGGGGCCACGTTCGGCCGAGTAGCTTGCGTAAAGAGTGCGTACATTGCGACCATCCGCCTGCAGGCTGTCAGCGGTGACGACCTGAATGACAGAGCTCGAGATGAATAAGCTCACAAACATAAGCAAGACGACGGTGCTCACGCGTTTGAGTTCGCGATTCATTGCCCCACCACCAATCGGTTTTCGAGCGACGGTTCCACAACGAGTTGAGGTTGGTGGCGCACCGTATCGGAAAGCCGCAACAGCAGCGCAGCAATGATCCAGTTAGCGACCAGAGATGAACCTCCGGCAGCAAGGAATGGTGTGGTGAGTCCGGTCAACGGAATCACCCGAGTGACGCCACCGATAACCACAAACACTTGCAATGCGATCACGAAGGCAAGACCGACACCGAGCAGGCGCCCGAAGTCGTCTTGCCCGGCAAAGCCGATGCGGAATCCACGAGACACAAACAGAAGGTACAGCGCGAGAATTGCGAAGATGCCGATAAGACCCAACTCTTCACCCAACGCCGAAATGATGTAGTCGCTCTCGGCGAGGGGAGTGATCTGGGGGCTGCCGCGTCCGAGACCGGTGCCGATGAGCCCGCCGTCGGCAAGACCAAACAAACCCTGCACCAACTGGTAGCTGCCTCCTGTTGCATCGTAAACGGCCGGGTTGAAGGGGTCGAGCCACGCGTCGATGCGGCCAGAAATATAGGTGAGGAAGCGGCTGGCGACGAAAGCGCCGCCTAGGAACATGGCCATTCCGAGCAGGATCCAGCTGGAGCGGCCGGTGGCGACATAAATCATCACGAGGAAGAGGCCGAAGTAGAGCAGGGCTGTTCCCATGTCGCGTTGGAAGATCAACACGAGCATGGAGGCAACGAAGACCACGATGATGGGGCCCAAATCGCGGGCACGCGGGAATGTCATTCCGAGTACTTTGCGGCCGATCATGGAGAGCGAGTCACGCGCCGACACGAGGTAACCGGCGAAGAAGACGGCTAACGCGATCTTGGCGAGTTCGCCAGGCTGGAACGAGAACGCCCCAATCTCGACCCACAGGCGTGCGCCGAACCGGGTTGCGCCAATTCCGGGAGCGAGCGGCAACAGCAGCAGGGCAATACCGCTGAACATCGCGATGTAGCGGTAACGCTGCAGTACGCGATGATTCTTGATGATCAACAAAACGGCAATGGCGATGACGATGGCAATCGCGGTCCACGTGATTTGGCGAATTCCGCCGCTCGACCAGCCCGTGAGCTCATTGGCGAGGTCAAGGCGGTAAATCATGGCGATGCCGAGCCCATTGAGCACGGTGATGATCGGCAGAATCAGTGGATCGGCATCCCGAGCAGTCACCCGCAGGGTGATGTGCATGGCGAAGACGAGAACACCGAGCAGACCGGAGAGACCCAAAACGGTGAAGCCGAGGTGACCGAGTGCCCCCAACTGCACGAGAGCGATCGACCCGAGGTTGATTCCCACCGCCACAATAATGAGGAGGAACTCGAGATTGCGCAGCCGAGCAGGCACCCGCAGCTTCAGGCGGATGTTCTCAGTAATCGCTCGCGGGCCGGCCGAAGCGGAGGCGCGAACGTCGCTGCTAGGGGACTCGGGCATCAGACAACAATCTCACTATGCGGCGGGCATCGTCGAGGTCGCGCGCGTTAATCGTGTTTTCGACACTGGCGCGGCGGTAGAGCGGCAAATCAACCACACGGACATCAGAGATTTGATAGACGTGCGAAAGCGAAATGGGACCAATGTTCTGTTGCACGCCCTGATAGATCGCAACCTGACCGTCATCGGCGCCAACGAAGTACTGCATTTGGGTGTACTGGTAGCCCCCGATTAGTCCACCAGTAATCGCTGCAACAGCAATGGTGATGAACGCGATCCAGGAGATGCGACGACCACGTACACGGCGACGATCTTCGCGGATAATCGCCTGATAGTACTCGTCAGATTCTGGTTCAAAATGGCTGTCATCAGGCTGCGTTGCCTTCAGCGGGTGCAGCAGCAGGTTCGGGAGGCGAACTGGCTTTTTCGGGATCGAGGGTTCGAACGAGAGCGGCGAAGCAGCAGAACCCACCATGATCGCTGGGGTGTGAGCAGATGTTTCGTCATCGCCGATATCGACAAGAACGACGGTGACGTTGTCGGGGGCACCCTGATCGAGGCTCGCCTGAACGAGACGCGCGGTTGCCGCTTTCGCATCCGTAACACGGCGCAAGGTTGCCGCAATTTTGTCTTCCGTAACAAAACTGCTCAACCCATCCGAACACAACAACCAACGGTCGCCCGGCTGGGTATCAAGAACTTCGGTATCAATTTCGGGAGACGCATCCACATCACCCAACACCCGCATCAACACTGAGCGACGTGGATGAACGGCCGCCTCTTCTTGCGTAATCCGGCCACTCTCGACCAGCCGCTGCACGAAAGTGTGATCGTGAGTGACCTGCGTCATTGTGCCATCGCGCAGCAAATAGATGCGCGAGTCACCAATGTGCGCCATCGCCATCTTGTTGCCAACACGCACCATGCCACTGACCGTTGTGCCCATTCCGGTGAGCTCATTGTGCTCAATAACCGTGTCAGACAGGATGTGGTTGGCTGCGATCAGAGTGTCATGCAAAACCTCTGCCGCTTCTTCAGCATTCGTGAAAACTCGGTCAGCCTCGACAACGTGCTTAATGGTGATCGCCGAAGCAACATCGCCACCAGCGTGCCCACCCATGCCATCCGCGACAACAAAAAGGTGACTGCCGGCGTAAGCAGAGTCCTGATTGTTTGCGCGGACCCTCCCCACATGGGATGCGGCAGCACTGTTGCCCGAATTGGCCATCCAGTTACCGCCGCAGTTCGAAGCTAGTAGTGCCAATCTTGATTGGCGTATTCAACGGAATCGGTGTCGGAACGCTCACACGCTGGCCCGCCAAAAAGGTGCCATTCGTGGAATCAAGATCCTGAACAACCCAACTGTCAGCCCACCGCAACAGACGGGCATGATGCGTCGACGTGTAATCATCACGAATCACCAAACCAGATTCGCTCGAACGACCAATCGTTAACTGCTCATCAGGCAACGAAATCTCTAGCCCCTCTTTCGAACCAGACACAATCACGAGACGCGTGGCATCGAGAGAGTTGCCGGCGGCCGGCGCCGGCGCCACGGGGCGGGTGGGCTGTGCGGTGGGAGGCGCTGAAGGCGCTGCAACCTGTGCAGAGTTTTGCACGGGCATCCGGCGCACCTTTTCTCCAAAGAGGTCGGAGCGCAGGGCGTAGACGATCGCGAACACGAAACCCCACATGATGGCGAGGAATGCGACACGTAACAGCAGGAGGGTTAGTTCACTCATCGGGTGAACCCCCGGTCGTCGCGGCGATCAGCGGGCTGGTCGACGTCAGCAGATTGGGCAAGCACACGGAACACGATACGGGTTCGACCGATATCAATCACGGATTCTGGCGCGAGTGGTGCGCGAGATACCGGCGATCCGTTCAATTTTGAGCCATTTGTGGAGTTGAGGTCGTTAACTTCGGCCCTCGAACCGTCCCACAGGATTTCGACGTGTTTGCGGGAGATGCCGTTGTCGTCGACGGTGATGTCGGCTTCGCTGCCCCGGCCGATGATGGTGCGTGAGTGGACAAGTGGATGCCGGGTGCCGCCAACGTCGAGCACTGGTGTCCACGCGACGGTGCCTTTGACGCTCACCGAACCAACTTCGATCATTCCTTGGCTGAGGGAGTCGTCGGGCGCGAGGACGATGGCGATGCCGCCAGAGAAGGAGTAGTGCTGGGCGGTGGCGTGGCGTTGCACAAGTTCGGTGAGCTCGGAGATGAGTGTTGACCCGAGGCCGGACATCCGCTGGTAGTCGGTCTGGCTGAGGCGAACGGTGAAGTTGTTGGGCACGAGAATGCGGTCGCGTGAGACGACGGCGGCCTGCGTGTCGAGTTCGCGGCGCAGGGCGCTGGTGATTTCGACGGGTTGCAGACCACTTTTGAAGGTCTTCGCGAATGCACCATTGACGGCACGCTCGAGACCTCGCTCAAAGTTGTCCAGAAGACCCAAAGCTCTCCTCATGATCGCTCGTTGTAGTACGTCGATGTTAGCGGCTCAGGGTGACTAACCCGTTATCGACGCCGAGCAGTTAGGGCAGGAGGCCCATCGGGTCAACGCGTGTGCCGTTGATGTAGGTCTCGAAGTGAAGATGGGCGACGGTGACGTAGCCGGTGCTCCCGCTCAATCCGATGGGGGTTCCGGCGGCCACTGTTTGACCGGGTGAGACCATCTGTGAGCCCTGGATCATGTGCGAGTAGAGGGTGGATACTCCGCTGCCGTGGTCGATTTTGATGTACTGGCCCCAGCCGCCACCGTAGGTGACTTGGGTGACGACGCCGGGGGATGCCGAAACAATGGTGGCGCCGCTGCCGGTCATAATATCGATTCCGCCGTGAAATTCTGATCCGCGGTAGCCGAAGCCGTCATTGACGGGGAAGTTTGCTGGCCACACGGCGAGGAATCCGGCGAATGCTCCGGCGTAGGTTCCGGCAAACGAACCGGAGGGGCCCGAGGGAGCGTAGACGGGGGCGGGCGGTTCAACAACAAGCTTCTTTACCGAGAGCGCGTCGCGGGCTGCGGGGGTGATCTCGGCATCGGCAGAAGAAGCAAATGACTGGCTGGGTACAGAAGTTTCTGCCTTGGCTGCTCCGACAGCAGATGACTGCTGCATAGCTGCGGATGCTGAAGCTGCGGATGCGGTGGACAGCAGGTCGCCAGAAGTGGGTTCCATGTGTGCTGCGGCTGGAACAGTCACGCTCACGACAACTGCCATGATTGCGCTGAGTGTCAGCATTCGTTTCACGCGGTAACCCCCAGGGGTGTGGTCTGTGCACTGCTCGGGTTCAGCAGTTTTGGATCAAGTCTGGTTGAACCCGCAGTTTTTGACACACGGGCAGCAACCGACGCTATATGACTAACCTGTGAATCCTAAGTGAATTGGCGCGTGGAGTCGAGTCGTTGATGCTGAGGCCGCTGTGATAATCTCACTCAGTTGAGTGTTAACTCAATCCACGCGTGAGTGGCGGAATTGGTAGACGCGCACGGTTCAGGTCCGTGTGTTCGAAAGGACGTGGGGGTTCAAGTCCCCCCTCGCGCACAGAAAAAAATACTGAAAAGGCTCGCCATTTGGTGGGCCTTTTCTTATTGATCATGACGTTTCTATTGCTTAGCGCACTTGGCGCGCGCTGAACTGCATCCGCGGCTCTGCGTAGAACTCTTGCGATTCAACGAGCTGCAGTTCGCGTTCCCCAGACTCGAGAGTCTTGGTGAGAAGGTCGAAGACGCTGGATGCGGTGCGAGCCAGAGCATCCGCGGCATTGCCCGTGCGCGTGAAGTGGGCAGTGAAGAGGGCGGCGGTTACGTCACCGGAACCGTTGGCTTTCAGCGGCAGTCGGGGGGTCTGCACAATCCAGGCTCCGGCTTCCGTCACGACCATCATTTCGATGGTGTCGTCTTCTCGGTCGGGGCGCTCGACGCTCGTCACCAGGATCGTGCTCGGGCCCATTGCTCGGGCGAGGTCGGCGGATGCGAGGGTCGACTCGATCGTGTCTGGCTCGGTATCGGTGAGGAAGCCGAGCTCGAATTGGTTGGGGGTGATGATGTCGGCGACGGGGACCACGCGCTCGCGGAGCAGGATCGGGATGGCGGGGGCGACGAAACAGCCGGATTTCGCGTTGCCCATCACGGGATCGCACGCATAGATCGCGTTCGGGTTGGCAGCCTTGACCCGGGCGACGGTATCGATGATGACATCGCCGATGCCTTCTCCGCCCTGGTAGCCGGAAAGCACAACGTCGATTTGAGGGAAGACTCCGCGATCTTCGATGCCCGCGATCACCTCGGAAACGTTGGCGGGGTCGATCATGGGGCCGCGCCAAGCGCCGTAGCCGGTGTGGTTCGAGAAGTTGACGGTATAAACAGGCAAGACCTCAACGCCGATGCGCTGCAGCGGGAACACTGCGGCCGAATTTCCGACATGGCCGAACGCGACTGCTGACTGAATGGAGAGGATCTTCATTGGTCAATCTTCCCACTGTTGGGGATGCTTGCGGATTCGGGAGGGCCACTCTCGTCGCCGGATCGGCCTCTACGACCCGATGGCTAGACTGCGAGACATGTCCAAGTTCACAGAGAAGGTTCGATCGATCTTTCGGCGATCTCCGCCGGTGACGAGAGAAGAAGCCATCGAGATAGCCGACTGGGTAAATGAAGGCGGAGCCCCAGATCCCGATGGTCCCCCACGTGTTGTTGACGATCACGACGAGGAAAAGCGGAGCTAGCGCCGCCCCAATTCCACCAGCTTGCGCTCGCGCATGGCGAGGAACAGGGGGAAGGTAAACGCAAAAGCTGTGATGCCTGACAGCACGATGTAGAGCCACGCCCGCTTCATCCCGAGCCTGCGGGCCTCGATGATGATGAGGATGCTGCCCGCAACCGCCACCACCAGCAGGTCGACGCCCAACGAGTTCACGGCGGGGCCGCTGCCGAACCAGTCGCCCAAAAAGTCGCGCAGCTGCACGATCGCGAGCACGTTGAAGAACCACGTGCCCACTAGGCCCACGATCGCGAGTACAACGAAAGTGATCGCGGTGGCGTTCCAGTGTCGGAAGAGGGTGGCGCGCTCGTGGGAAGATTCCGGGGACGTCACGCCCACGTCGGGCGACGGGGCGGCCGGCGACGAGGAAGACAGCGACGGGGGAGAGGACGACGCAGAGGGTTCAGTCATGCCACCAGTGTGCACCCGAGCATCCGGCCCCGCGCATCGGCATGCAGACCGCATGCCGACCGCACACTCGGCAGATGCCAAGCCCGGCGCACCACAATAGGCAGATGGAGCAGACACCAGACCGTGCCGAGTCGGCCGCATCCACAGAGCAAGCCGTCGCCGCCGAAGTCACCGAAACCGCTGAACCGTCGCGCGCCAGCCGTATCGGCCGCCGGGTCGGACGCATCGCGCTCGGTGCATCCCTCGTGCTGGCCGGCATCGGCCATCTCACTTTCGCGCGTGAAGATTTTCAGGCGCAGGTTCCCGACTGGCAACCCTTCGACCAAGACTTTGTGGTTGTCGCCTCGGGTGTCGTCGAGATCGCCCTCGGCAGTGCCCTCATCTTTGCCAAAAAGTATCGCCCCCAGGTTGGTTGGGTTGCCGCCGCATTCTTCATTGCCGTGTATCCGGGCAATATCTCGCAGCTCGTGAACCAGGTCGACTCGCTCGGACTCGATACCGACCTCAAACGGTGGATTCGGATGCCATTCCAACCGGTGCTCATCGCCTGGGCCCTGTGGTCGACGGGTGCGTGGCGCGCGTGGCGTGCCGCCCGCCGCAACGGCAGCCGCGACCTCCGTGCGTGATAACTTCACTGAATGAGCAGGGTCGCTGAATGAGCAGAGTCGCAGCATGAGCAGAATCGCGGCAGTGGCTCCGGTTGTGCCGGAATACAGTTACAGCCAATCCGAAATCACGGCAGAACTTGCGCCGCTGCTGTCAGCTACCGCCTCACATCACGCCGTCATTGAGCGGATGCATGGCGCTAGCGGCATCCAGCGTCGGCACACCGCTCTGCCAATTGAGCGTTACCGCGACCTGGGCGACTTTCGGGAGAGCAATAGCGAGTTCATTCGCGTTGCCACCGACCTCCTCGACCGGGCACTGACGACAGCGCTCGCCGCTGCTGGCCTCACCCCCAGTGATGTCGACTTCGTCTTCTTCACCTCCGTCACCGGGGTTTCGGCACCCTCGGTTGACGCCCTGCTGATTCCCCGGTTGGGGTTACGGCCCGACGTGAAACGGGTGCCTTCGTTTGGCCTCGGATGCGTGGCGGGGGCCGCGGGCTTGGCCCGCGTGCATGACTATTTGGTCGGGCATCCGGATGAGGTCGGAGTCTTGTTGAGCGTCGAACTGTGCTCGCTCACTCTGCAACGCGGCGACCAAACCATGGGCAACTTTGTTGCTACCGGACTCTTCGGTGACGGTGCCGCAGCGGTCGTGATGGTGGGGGATAACCGCAGTGAACCCGGCCCGCGCATTGTTGACACCCGCAGCACCTTCATCGCCGACAGCCACGACGTGATCGGCTGGAATGTGGGCGGAACCGGCTTCGAAATCGTGCTCACGGCGGGCGTTGCCGACGTGATTCAGAACAGCTTTCCCACCGAGGTCAGCGATTTTCTGGGCCGCAATGAACTCGCAATTGCGGATGTCGACACCTGGCTGGCGCATCCCGGTGGCCCTCGCGTGCTCGAAGCGTTCGAAAGCTCGCTCGGGTTACAGCGCAGTGACTTGCAGAGCAGCTGGGACTGCCTTGCCCGCGTCGGAAACCTCTCGTCGGCCGCTGTGCTTCATGTGCTCGCGGATGCCATGAACCGCGACCCCGCACCGGCGGCAGGAAGCCACGCCCTCGCGTTTGCCCTCGGCCCTGGTGTCAGCGCCGAATTCGTTCTGTTGGAGTGGCCAACATGAGCGTGATCGCCTACATCGCCCTTGTTTTTGGCACCGGCATGGAACGTCTCTATGAGTTGCGAATCTCGAAGCGCAACGCGGCAGCTGCCTTCGAGCGTGGCGGTCGTGAGTATGGCCAGAAGCACTTTCCGTGGATGGTTGCCCTGCACACCGGCCTACTGGTCGCGTGCGTTGCCGAAGTGCTCATCGCTGATCGGCCGTTTCTGCTGTGGCTCGGAATCCCGATGCTCATCATCACCCTCCTGAGCCAAGCCGCGCGCTACTGGATCATCAGCTCGCTCGGCGCCCAGTGGAATACCCGCGTGATCGTGGTGCCCGGTGCCGGCCGCGTGCAGAACCGCGGACCCTACCGACTGACCTGGCTGCCGCATCCCAACTACCTGGTTGTTGCCATTGAGGGCATTGCGCTGCCGCTCGTGCATACCGCCTGGGTGACTGCGATTGTCTTCACCGTGCTGAATGCGGTGCTGCTGCTGGTGTTCCGTATTCCGACGGAAAATCGGGCGCTGCGCGAACTGACGCTATGACTGAGTCGGGCGAAGTTGTTGGCGAGGTCATTGGCGAAGTTGACGCGTCGTCGGTCGATTCCGAAGTTGTCGACGTGATCGTCGTCGGTGGCGGGCCGATTGGGCTCGCCGCCGCCATTAATGCGCGGATGCATGGCCTCACCACCCTCGTCATCGAACCCCGCGGCGGCACCATCGACAAAGCCTGCGGTGAAGGAGTCATGCCCGGCGCTGTCGAAGAACTAGCCGCCCTCGGCGTGCATCCGAGCGGCCGCATGATTGCCGGCATTAGCTACCAGAACGGCAAACGCACCGCCGAACACCGTTTCTCCGGCAATGCGGCACTCGGCGTTCGCCGCACCGAACTACACCGGGCGCTCGCCGAGCGGGCCGCCGAGCTGGGGGTGCGGTTTGAGCACGGCAAAGTTGACGCGATCGAGCAGCAGGGCGGCGCGGTATCCGCGCAGCTGGTAGACGGTCGCACCTTCGAGGCACGCTGGATGCTCGGCTGCGACGGCCTGCTCTCTGCGGTGCGTGAGCTGGTTGGCCTGGCCACGCGCCCTCGCCGCGTGAGGCACAACGATTCTCGGCGGTTCGGCATCCGGCAACACTTTGAGGTTGCCCCGTGGACTGACCTGGTGGAGGTGCACTGGGCTCCGAATGCTGAGGTGTACATCACTCCTGTTGGCGACAACGAAGTGGGGGTTGCCGTGCTCGGGCGACGAGGCTTCTCGTTTGAGGAAGCGCTGGCGAGTGTGCCGGCGCTTGCGGAACGACTGCGCGGAGCCGAGCCAGCATCGAGCGCGCGCGGTGCTGGCCCACTCTTGCAAAACACTCGCGGTCAGCGCGCAGGCCGAGTGTTGCTGGTCGGCGATGCTGCGGGGTATGTTGACGCGATCACCGGAGAAGGAATCCGGCTCGGGTTGGCTGAGGCACGGGCCGTGATCGAGTGCATCGTCGCGGACGAACCGGAACGCTACGAACGTGAATGGCGGCGCATCACCCGCGATTTTCGGATGCTCACCACGGGGCTTGTGGCAGCAGCCAACTCACCGCTGCGCAGCGCCATCGTGCCGCTCGCCGCACGACTTCCGCATCTTTTTGGCCGCATTGTTGAGAGCCTCGCCCGCTAGGGACCGCTCGAAAAGCGATCGTGGCCCCTGAGAACGCAGCGGGATACAGCATGCAGCGGGATACAGCGCGCCGGCTAACCGGGAAGCAGCAGCGGCAGAAGTTCTTCGGCCTTCGAAACAACGGCGAGGGATCCCGCGGATTCGCCGGCGTTGCCATAACCCCAGTCGACATAAATGGTGGGGATGCCGTGCTCGGCTGCGCCCTCAATGTCGTAGTCGCGGTCGCCGATCATGACGGGGTTGCTCACGTCGGCACCGATCATTGTCAGGCGGGTGAGTGCTTCAGCGACGATATCTTTTTTGGCACTGCGGATCTCGTCAATCGACGCCCCCGCCATCACTCGAAAATATTGGGTGAGGTTCGCGTGGTCCAAAATTACGGATGCCGGAAATTCGGGCTTCGAGGTAGCTAGCGACAACGGAATCCCGCTCGCATGCAGCTTCCTCAGCACTGTGCGCATTCCGGGGAAAATGTCGCTGCCGTGGGCGTTGTTGCCTTCCATGTAGTGGCGGCGGTAGACCGAAAGCGCCTGGGCGGATTCGACCGAGGTGAACCCGGCGCGGTCGCGAAACGAGTCGAGCATCGGCGGGCCAACATAGGCCAACAGTTCTTCTTTCGAGGGAACCGGGTAGCCCAACTCCTCAAACATGAAGGCGAGCGACGTCGTAATTCCGGGCGCCGAATCAGCGATCGTGCCATCGAGGTCAACGAGAATACAAGTCCAGTTATTTGCCATTTGTGTCAAGCCTAAACTGCGATCGAAGAATCTAGAACAATCGCATGTTGGGGTCATCGAGACCGCGCATCTCGTCATAATCCAACAGCACACAGCGGATGCCGCGGTCCTTAGCAAGAGTGCGCGCCTGAGGCTTGATTTCTTGGGCCGCAAACACACCAGCGACGGGTGCAAGCAAAGGGTCGCGGTTCATCAGCTCGAGGTAGCGGGTCAACTGTTCAACACCATCGATGTCGCCGCGGCGCTTGATTTCGACGGCAACGCTCGCGCCTTTCTCGTCGGTGGCAAGAATGTCGACAGGCCCAATGGCGGTCATGTATTCGCGGCGCACGAGGCGGTAGCCGTCACCCAAAATGTCGATGTGTTCGGCCAACAGCTTCTGCAGGTGGGCCTCGACGCCATCCTTCTGCAACCCGGGGTCGACGCCCAGCTCGTGGCTGGAATCGTGCAAGATTTCGTGAATCGAGACAATGAGCAGGTCAGCCGACTTCGTGTGGGCGACCTTCCAAATCTCGGAGACACCGGCATCCGACTGCTCAGTCTCAGGTTCAAGGGTCGAGAGCACGCACGGTGGGCTCATCCAGTTGAGAGGTTTATAGGAGAGAGCATCGGAGTGCACGAGCACACTGCCGTCAGACTTCAGCAACAGCAATCGTGTGGCCAGGGGCAGGTGGGCGCTAAGACGACCCGCATAATCAACGGAGCATCGGGCTATGACAAGTCGCACCCGTCGAGCCTAACCGTGTGCGGCGGGTGGGGGCGTATGGTTGCGCGTCCCGGTGATCCGCGCTGTGCGCGACCGGGCATGGGTGGTCAGAGTTTTTCCTTGGGAGAACTGATCTGGCTGCCTTCAGTGAGCCGCCGAACATTCCAGCTGAGCCGTTCGACAACACTCGGGTCGACATCGCTCGGTGGCGTGGTGGATGCTTGTGCGTCAGCGAACTCGCGAAGAGTCGTGTCGATCACGCCGTCGATCGTGTCGGCGCGCAACACAGACCAGGATGCCGCCTCCCGGGCAATGCTTTCTGCGCTCACCTTTCGGTGATCGAAGTCGCCGTCGATTGCCATTGCCAAATCCCAGTTGATTCGACCTGACTGATAGAGATTGGGCACGGCGTCGTATAGCTCTGAAAGCTGCGTGCCATCACTCTTGTGCACGAAGCCCACATTCTTGGCGTGTGCATCGTTGTCGCCGATGAGCACGTGAAAGATGAGCTGTCGCAGCCACTGCGCGGTCTCGGCGAGTGCATTCGGGAGCGAGCCCGTGATCTCCGCAACTTTGCGGACGTTGGGTCGTGCCGGATTTGTCGGCCACCGGGCGTCTTGAAACTTGATCTCCGAGTTTTGCCAGTCAAGCCCAAGCGCTTGGGCGGCATCCTCCTGATGGACGAGCGAGACTGAGGTGCCGTCGACCTCCCGGTCGAAACGTTCGATAGACAAAAACGTGGTCTGGCCAACGCTGATAACTTCGCTGCCGAACTGGGAAAGTCCCATTGCTCGTGAGAGTTGGTGGCTGTAGTACTCGTTATAGAGCTGGTGGGGTCGCGAGTGAAGCTGAGGTTTAAGGATGTGTGTGGAGTGCGCGCGGCCGTGAGGTTCATGCCACTGAGAACCAAAGAGTGCGAGCAGTAGCTTCGGCTGAAACCCGGGAAGCATCGAACGGCTGTCATCTTGGATGCCGAGATCGTGACGCTCTACTGCCTGCGTGAGCCGTTGGGCAACGGTCGTGTCGTCTATTGCCGTGTAGTGGGGAATGAAGGGGCTAGTCTCATCGGATTCCCGAAAGGTGAGTGCTCCACCGAGGGAGCCCCCAAATTCACGAAGTAGGTCGAACAGGTCATTGTGGTCAATACCGCGCAGTGCAGCCATTGCTTCACGGTGGTTGCCATCCGGGGTATAGCCGCCGAAGAAATTGGATACCAGTGTGCCGTCGGGCTCTCGGCCGGGAATCGAGGTAAACGACTCGGTGAGAGAGATTTCCCCCGGCTGGTACTCGCTATCCCACTGAAATCGCACTCGATTCTTCTGGCGGCGCTGACCCTGCACCACGGGGATGACGTCTCCGAGGTAGTCGTCGTGGAGGAATACGGCGAGAGTTTCAGTCATCGGTGGAGTTTGTATCGGCGGAGTCTGCATCATCGCGTGCAGCCGGGTCGGGGTTTCTTGCCCGACCGGGGGTGTAGGTCACGCTGATGGTGATGCCCAGTGAGTTCATGGCGCGGAGCAAGCGCGTGATGTACAGGTTGGGGCGCCCATTTTCGAGGTCTTGGAGGTATTGACGCGTGATGTCGAGTTCGCCGGCGAGCTCATCCTGACGCAGCCCGCGGGATTCTCGCGCTGCTTTGATGACAGCGCCAAAGTCTCTGAACCTTCTGACGGTGATCGTGGTCACGGTGTGCTCCTGCGTTCTCAGTTCGGTATTGTGCCGGAATATCCTTGCACACAAGAGTGCCAGAATATTCTTGCATGTACAAGTGCAACGATATTCTGGCCCTAGGAGCGGTCGTTACCCGGCTCGGCGGCCAGATTCTCGGCTGAAATGATCTGCAGTTCCGTCGTTGCAAGACTGACGGCAGCGGATGTCGTACCCGGCGACGCAAAGTCGATGACGTTGCGAGCATGGCGGCCCGCCAACTCGCGGGCGGCGGGTGAGAGCAGCCCCGAAAGCGCGGTGAGTACCACGATCACGAGCAGTGCGTTCAGCACACCAACCTGGTCGCTGATGAAGCCGATCATGGGCGGACCGATGAGGGCGGCCGAGTAGGCAATGGTGGCGACGGCGGTCACCCTAGCGGTGGCGCGTTTGGGGTCATCGGCGGCGGCCGAGATTCCGACCGGGAATCCGAGGGCAGCACCGGCACCCCAGAAGACGGTGCCCAGCACGGCGAGGAGCACGACGGGCGAGAAGATGACGAGCAGCAGGCCGACGGCGGCGAGACCGGCGGATGCTCGAAGCACGGGCACCCGACCGAAGCGGTCGAGGGCGCGCACCCCTAAGAAGCGGGTTGCGGTCATTGAGGTGACGAAGATGCCGAAGATGAGGGTGCCGAAGGCGTTGTCGAGGTTGTAGCCATCGACCATTGCTAGAGCGAGCCAGTCAATGGCGGAGCCCTCGGCGAAAGCCATGCCGAGCACGATGACGCCGATGATGAGGGTGCGGGGCTCCAGCCACACGCTCCGCAGTGCGGGGGCCGCGATTGTGCCGGCAGCGACAGCCATTTCTTGAGTGTTGGGTGGTGCATCCGCCAGAGTCTCGGGCAGCACGAAACGCAATACGACGAAGGCAGTGGTGAGAGCAATCGCGGCGATGACGGTGAGGTGAAGGGCGAGCGGAATGTGGAGCGCTTCGGCGGCGACGCCGAGACCTGCCCCCGCCATGGTTCCGAGGCTGTAAAAGCCGTGAAGGGTAGGCATCGTGGCGCGGCCAAGCAACCGTTCGTTTGCGGCACCCGAGAGATTCATGGCGACGTCGTAGGTACTGAACGCGATGCCCATCACGGTAAGCGAAATGAGGGCACCGACGAAGCTTTCGGCAAGACCTACGCTGAGTCCGGTAGCCGCAAGGGCTGCGGCAAACAGAACGGCGCAAACCTGGATAACTCGACGAGCACCGAATCGTTCAACGACTCGGCCGGCGAGAACGAGTCCGGCAATCGAACCAATCGCGAGCCCGAATAGTAGTACACCGATCTCTGAGTGGCTGGCATCGAAAATGTCGCGAACCGTGGGGATGCGGCCAACCCAGCTAGCAAAAGAGAACCCGGCAAGAGCAAAAAGGGTCGCTATCGCGTTGCGCCATGCCAGCACTTTTCGGTGGGTGAGACCGTGAGAGTACTGTGGCGTGGCCGCTGCAGAGTGGGGGCCGGTCATCACTTAATAGTAGGGCTCTCCACTGGTCTAATATTCGCAGCAAATGCGTTAGGAGAAGGCCCTAGGCTGTGTGCATGAGTGCCGAATCGTCATTGCCGTCAGGAATAGCCGTCCACGATCTTGATCCGCAGGTTCGCCCTCAAGATGATCTCTTTCGTCATGTGAATGGCGCGTGGATTGATCGCACCGAGATCCCCTCAGACAAGGCGCGCTACGGCTCATTCATGGTGCTTGCTGAGGAGGCCGAAGAGGCCGTGCGCGACATCATCATTGAGTCACAGTCGGCCGAGCCGGGCACCGAAGAACGCAAGGTTGGTGACCTCTATGCGAGCTTCCTTGACGAGGCGCGTGCCGACGAACTGCGCGCAACCCCCATCGCGCCGCAGCTTGCCGACGCAGCAGCGGTCGACTCCATCCCCACTCTCCTCAGCACTCTTGGTCGTCTCGAACGCGGCGGCACGAGCGGGTTCTTCCAGATCTTCGTCGACAATGACCCCGGCAACCCCGAGCGCTACCTTGTCTTCATCGAGCAGGGTGGCCTTGGCCTCCCCGACGAGTCGTACTACCGCGAAGAAAAGTTCGCTGACATCCTTGCCAAATACGAGACCTTTATTGAGCGGATGCTCACCCTCGCCGGCCTTGATGCTCCTGCTGAGCGTGCCGCCCGCATTGTGGCCCTCGAAGTGCAGATCGCCTCGAAGCACTGGGATAACGTCGCCAACCGCGACAGCGAAAAAACGTACAACCCGATGACGTGGCAGGCCGCCAACGATCTCACCGGCGCAATCGACTTAACCGTATGGCTCGACGCGATCGATGTTCCCGAGCATGCCCTCGACGAGGTTGTTGTGCGCCAGCCCAGCTTCGTTGAAGGGCTGGAGTCGGTACTGAACGACGACAACTTGCAGGCCTGGCGTGACTGGTTGGCGTGGCAAGTCATCCGCACTAACGCCGCCTACCTCTCGGGTGATTTCGTTGAAACAAACTTCGACTTCTATGGCCGCACACTCTCGGGAACCCCCGAACTTCGCGCCCGCTGGAAGCGGGGTGTTTCGCTCGTCGAGGGCGTGCTCGGCGAAGCCGTCGGCAAGATCTACGTTCAACGCCACTTTCCACCAACCGCGAAGTCGGCCATGGATGTGCTGGTCGCCAATCTTGTTGAGGCCTACCGCCAGTCGATCACCCACCTCGAATGGATGAGCGCCGCCACCCGTGAGCGAGCCCTCGAGAAGCTCGACAAGTTCACCCCCAAGATCGGGTTCCCCGAAAAGTGGCGTGACTATTCCACTCTGGAGATCAGCGCCGATGACCTTGCCGGCAACGTTCGGGAAGCAAACGAGTTCGAGTTTCAGCGTGAACTCGGAAAAATTGGCAAGCCGCTTGACCGCCACGAATGGTTCATGACCCCACAAACCATCAACGCGTATTACAACCCCGGTTTCAATGAGATCGTGTTCCCCGCCGCCATCCTGCAATACCCCTTCTTTGATGAGGGCCGGGATGATGCCGCTAACTATGCAGCGATCGGTGCGGTCATTGGCCACGAGATCGGTCACGGCTTCGATGATCAGGGTGCCAAGTACGACGGAGACGGTCGGCTCATTGACTGGTGGACTCCCGAAGACAAGGCTGCATTCGAAGAACGCACCACGTCGCTTATCGGCCAGTACAACGCTCTCGCCCCGGCGCAGGTCCCCGAGCATCACGTCAACGGTTCGCTCACCATTGGGGAAAACATCGGCGACCTGGGAGGACTTGCTATCGCGTGGAAGGCGTACATGATCTCCCTCGACGGTGCAGAACCGCAGGTTATTGACAACCTCACCGGAGCACAGCGATTCTTCATGTCGTGGGCTCAAGCCTGGCAGCAGAAGGGTCGCGATGAAGAAGTGATTCGCCTGCTGGCGATCGACCCTCACTCGCCGAATGAGTTCCGGTGCAACCAGATTGTTCGCAACATCGACGCGTTCTATGAGACATTTGGTGTTACTGAATCCGATACGTTGTGGCTATCCCCGAAAGATCGCGTCACTATTTGGTAGAGATCGAGCAGAGCCGAGAACGCCGTCATCGCATTCGCGCGCCCCGAGTAGCGAAGCATGCCGGAACTGGTGATGAACCCAACTTCACCAGTACCTTTGCCGCGCTCGGAAGACTGAAGCTTGGCAACTCCGGCGCACGGGTTTCAGCCAGCGCCGTCGACATCAACACGGGCAAAACCGTTCTCAGCATCGACGACCGGGTTGCGCTGCCGACGGCAAGCATCGGCAAGATCTTGTTGCTCATCGAAGTCTCGGCGCGCTTCGACAATCGTGAGTTTGCGCCCTACGGAATTCTCGACAAAGTTCCTGGATCATCGGTTGGTGCTGCCGGGCTCTGGCAGCACCTCCAAGCACCATCGCTACCCGTCGCCGACCTCGCCGCCCTCGTCGGTGCCACAAGCGACAACCTCGCCACCAACATGCTTCTGCGCCTCATTGGGTTGGATGCTGTGCGAGCCCGCACCGAATCCCTCGGCCTCACCAAAACGGCACTGCTCGACCTCGTGCGAGACAACCGTGGGCCCGACGACGCGCCCCAAGTCTCCGTCGGATCCGCCATCGAACTCAGCTGGCTCTTCGGTGCCCTCGCCCGCGGCGAAATTGTGAACTCCATTGCCAGCCAACGAGTACTTGGCTGGCTCTCCCTCAACACCGACCTGTCACTCGTGGCAAGCGCATTCGGGCTTGATCCCCTCGCTCACCGAGGAGCCGACCACAACACGCTGCTGGTCAACAAGACCGGCATCGATCGGGGCGTGCGAGCGGAAGCCGGTGCCCTGAGAGGCAACAAGCGTGCGGTGGCCTATGCGGCATCCATCCAGTTCGAAGACAGCAGCCTTCAGGCACGGCTCCGCACCATCGAAGCACTGCGCATCTTCGGCTACGACTTGCTGGAATACGTGCACTAACGGCGGTGCGCAGCCCACTCGCGATCGAGAATCGCGTAAATTCCGGTATCTGCCCAAGCACCCTTGAACCACATGTCCTCAACATGATGGGCTTCGTGTCTCATGCCCAGTGCCAGACACAGGCGCACCGAGTCATCATTTCGCGGATCCAAATTGGCAAACACCCGGTGAAGTTCGAGCGTGTCGAACGCAAGATCCAGGAGGGCGGATGTCGCCTCACGAGCAAAACCCTTGCCCTGGAAATTAGGATGCAGCGCCCACCCAATTTCGGCATTCGAATCTTCAGCACTCTCAATCTTGAAATACAGGGTGCCGATCATCACGGCACGACGCTCCGCAGCACTGGTCGACTCAGTCGCAGCGCCCGCGACGGGCAGCCTACCGATGTGCTCTGCCACCGGAGGCACAGCGTCCGCAAGTTCGATCGCTAACTGCACGTAATCACCGGACTCACCGAGCTTCTCGCTGGCTGTCCATTCGGCAACCTTCTCCACGATCATTGCCCGGTCGCGGGGTTCGTACAGCATGTAGGTGGTCAGCGCAGCGTTCGACTGCTGGGCGTGCAGGTCATCGGCATCGTTGTCGCTTGTCGTGATCGGGCGAATCACGAGGCGTTCCGTGTGGATCGGAGTGCTGAACTCAAACGGTTTCATCCTGAACCCTCTTCTTTGTGGGCGATGCTGCGTTGTAGGGGATGCTGCGTTGCGGGGTGTGTTCTGAGGTCGGGGGAACTACGCGATGTGCGGTCGTGCAGCGGCGCTAGTCGCGCCAGACGAACGTACGACAGGGATGTTGTAGAGAGCGCCCAGCGCGGCATCAAACTCAGCCGCCCGGCCTTCAGCCGCAAACTCGCGGGCGCGAACGGAGGGTCCGTGAAGCAGAACACCGCCCAGGTGACGGAGGGCAGAAATGGTTTCTTCGCCGGCACCGCGCGCGGTGGCACGAGCGATCTCGGCCTCCAATAGGGCGAAGTGGTGAGTGCGCAGGGCCACAATGGCGGGCTCAGCCTGACTTTCGGCAGCGAATTCGTGGGCTGCCGTACGAACCAGATCCCGAGCATCCGCATGCGCATTCAACTCTTCGAGGGGAGCGTGGAGGCTGATCGTTTCGAGGTCAAGCAAATCAATACCGTCGATGTGGCCGACGGTGGGGTCCACATTGCGGGGGAGTCCGAGGTCGAGAACGAGACACTTGCTGGTGGCGGAGAAACGCTCGGTGCCGAGCACCGCGCTCACGGTGCACGTGACGATGACGTCGACATCGAAGTCTTCGCTCTGGGTAAGGCTGTGCTTGAGTGCGAACGCGGCATCGCGGCCCGAAGGGGAGAAGACACGCAAATCGAGGGCGCCCATGTCGCGCAGCGCATTGACAGTGGTGACGGCGTAACGGCCGGTGCCCACCACGAGCACACGTGTGGTCGACCAGTCAGCGACACGGCTCGATGCCAGTTCGAGAGCAAGTCGCACGAGAGACTTGCCCGACCCAGCAATGGCGGTGCTGTTCTTGATGCCGCGACTGGTGTGGGTGGCGCGCTGAAAGAGACGCTCAAGGTCACGAGTGGTGGTGCCGTCTAGTCGAGCCTGATCGAGAGCCCGACTGACCTGCCCCGAGATTTCCGCTTCGCCCACAACGACAGACTCAAGACCTGAGGTCACCGCAAAGAGATGAGCTGCAGCATCCGCACCCTCATGGACGGCAATGGATTCTCGCAGGGTGTCGACACTCAGTCCGGTTCTCTCGCTCAGCGATTCGAGCAGCGAGCAAACGGTGACCGCGGATGCGGCGGTGAGTGGTTCTTCAACATCGAGGTACGCCTCGAAGCGGTTGCAGGTGGCAACAACGACAGCTCCGGCAACGAAATCGTTGGTCGAAACGAGCTCGGTAGTGGCGGCTGGGGCGACCTCAGACAGACTTTCGAGTACGTCTAAGCTCGCGTTGTGATGATTCGAGCTAAGACACAGGAGCACAACCTAATGTTAACCCCGTGACTTTGATTTCTGACCACCCTCTTCTCGACGGCCGTACAGCTAACTCGCCTATCATCCGGGCCTATCGGGGGGATCGACCCGAAACCACTCCCGTCTGGTTTATGCGCCAGGCGGGCCGGTCACTGCCGGAGTACCGCAAACTGCGCGAAGGCAACGAAATGCTGGAGGCGTGCCTGACGCCTGACCTCGCCAGCGAGATCACGATGCAGCCCGTTCGCCGTCACAAAGTTGATGCCGCGATATTCTTCAGCGACATTGTGATCCCCGCCAAGCTTGCCGGTGTTGAGGTCGAAATTGTTCCCGGTCGTGGCCCCGTCTTTGCAAACCCGATTCGGACGGCAGCGGATGTCGCGAAACTGCGCCCCATTGATCCGGCCGCGTTTGCTCCGATTCGCGAAGCAGTCGCACAGACCGTTGCTCAGTTGGGCACAACCCCGCTCATCGGTTTTGCCGGAGCTCCCTTCACTCTCGCGTCGTACCTTGTTGAGGGCGGGCCAAGCAAAGACCAGCAGCGTGCGCGCACTCTCATGTACTCCGACCCGCAGACGTGGGCGACCCTGCTGAACTGGTGTGCCGATATTGCGGGCGAATTCTTAATCGCCCAGGTCGAAGCTGGCGCCTCTGCCGTGCAGCTCTTCGACTCGTGGGTCGGTTCGCTCTCCGAGCAGCAGTACGTGCGCCGGGTTGCCCCGCACTCCAAGCGCGCCTTCTCTCACCTGCGCGGCTATGACGTTCCGAAGGTTCACTTCGGTGTCGGCAGCGGCGAAGTACTGCGCGCCATGCACGACGTGGGCGCCGATGTCATGGGCGTCGACTGGCGCATCCCGCTCGATGAGGCTGACCGTCGCCTCGGCGGCGGCGTGCCCCTGCAGGGCAACATCGATCCCGCACTGCTCGGGGCTCCGTGGCACGTGCTTGAAGCGCACGTTCGCGACGTGCTCAACCGCGGACGCGTGGCCCCCGCCCATGTCGTGAATCTCGGACACGGAGTGGGCCCCGACACCGACCCCGACGTGCTCACCAAAATTGTGGAGCTCGTTCACCAGGAAGGTTAGTGCCGTGAGTACGACAGAATTCACCGTCGTTGGCGGCGGCATCGCCGGGCTTGTGACTGCGCGCAGACTGGCGATGGCGGGACGAACTGTGCGCCTCATAGAGGCGAGCGATCATCTCGGCGGCACCGTGGCATCCCACCTCGTCGGTGGCATCAATTTGGATTCTGGAGCCGAAAGTTTCGCCACCCGAGGCAATACTGTTGCTGATCTTGCTCGCGAACTCGGGCTCGGCGACGACATTGTGTCACCCAGCGACGAGGGTGCGTGGTTGCAGCCCGTGGATGGCGCGGCCCTTCCCCTGCCCAGCACCGGAGTGCTGGGCATCCCCTCGACCCCCCTCGACGCCCAGACAATTGCCGTGCTGGGTCTTGGCGGCGCACTTCGGGCACAGCTTGATTCGCTGATTCCGTGGTTTGGGCGCCGAACCGACATTTCGCTGGGTGCTCTTGTGCGACAGCGCATGGGTAAGGCGACGGTGGAGAAGCTGGTCGCCCCGGTTGTGCACGGTGTTTATTCGTTGCACCCGAACGATCTCCCGCTGGAGCGGGTTGCGGGGCTGAAGGACCGTTTGGCGCTGCACGGCTCCCTGGCGATGGCGGTGCGGTCGATGCGCAGCGCGATGCCGGCCGGAACAGCGGTTCAGGGTATCCGGGGCGGAATCAATCGCCTCGTGACCGAACTTGCTGCCGACCTGACGGACTACGGCGTGATCGTCGAATTCGAGCGCCGCATTGACACTGCTGAGGCGCTCGCAGACCTCGACGGTACCGTTATTATTGCGGCCCCGGGCATCCTTGCTCCCGTGCATGGGCGCACCGTGACGCTCGCCACTCTGGTGCTTGATGCCCCTGAGTTGGATGCCGAACCGCGCGGTTCGGGAGTGCTGGTCGCCCCCAACTGCACAGCGGTGTCCGCTCGCGCACTCACGCATTCGACGGCGAAGTGGCAGTGGCTGAAGGAGCATGCGGAGGGGCGGCACGTTGTGCGGCTTTCGTATAACGACGAGCCGGACAACTTGGCTGAGGTTGCGCGTCGGGATGCCGAAGTGTTGCTTGGCGTGTCACTTCCGCCTGAAGCGGTGGTGGATTTTGCTCGCCAGCAGTGGATTCGCCCAGCAGCATTGACAGCATCCGAACGAACGGATGGTGTGGTTGTTGTTGGCGAAACTGTCGGCGGAACCGGGCTGGCCGGCATTGTGGCGCACGCTTATGCCACGGTTGATCGACTGCTGGCGCCGGCTGATGAAGATCGGGCTGATGACGATCCTGCTAATGATGATCCGGCTGATGACAACGCTGACGCAGCGGAGACCCGCAAAGCCAAGAAGCTAAAGTAGTTAGGTTCACCTAACTCACAGGTATTCTCCCAGCTTGCCCAGAAGGCACGGGAGAGAATGGAAGACATGACTGACGTCGACACGACCACCGAAGTTTTGGGTTACACACTGTGGGCGGTATTCCGTCACGACCCGCATCGCCCGGCCCCTACCGGTGATCTCGCGCCTGCGGTTGCCGCGGTTGAAGCCCGCGGCGTGACCGTTCGTGGTTTCTACGATGTTTCGGCGATGCGCGCCGATGCCGACCTCATGATTTGGTTGCACGGCGACAAGCCCGAAGACATCCAGTGGGCGTTGCGCGAACTGCGTCGCAGCGAGCAGCTCTCGACCCTGCTTCCTACCTGGAACGCCATGGGGGTGCACCGCGACGCGGAGTTCTCGAAGAGCCACATGCCCGCGTTCATGCTCGGCAAAGAGCCCGAAGCGTGGCTCACGGTTTATCCGTTTGTGCGCAGCTATGAGTGGTACCTGCTCCCGGATGCCGAGCGAAGCAAGATGTTGCGCGACCACGGCATCAAGGGTTCTGAGCTTCCTCAGGTTCTCGCGAACACTGTTGCCAGCTTCGCCCTCGGAGATTACGAGTGGATGCTCGCGCTCGAAGCTCCCGAACTTGTTGACCTTGTCGACCTCATGCGTCATTTGCGTCAGACCGAGGCTCGACTTCATGTGCGTGAAGAGATCCCCTTCTACACGGGGCGACGCATTTCCCTTGCGGAGATCGCCGAGGTGTTGGCATGACCCGCATTCTTGGAGCAACGGATGCCGCAGCATCCGGTGCAGAACACGTCGAAGAGGCCGTAGCCTACGACGCTATTCTGCTCGCCAGTTTTGGTGGGCCTGAGGGTCAAGACGATGTCATCCCGTTCCTGCGTAATGTCACGCGTGGACGCGGCATCCCCGAAGAACGACTCGAAGAGGTTGCACACCACTACCGTGCCTTCGGTGGTGTGAGCCCCATCAACGATCAGAACCGCGAACTGAAGGCTGCCCTCGAAGCCGAGCTTGCCCGCCGAGGAATCGACCTGCCCGTCATTTGGGGAAACCGCAACTGGAACCCCTACCTACGTGACGCTCTCACCGAGGCAAACGAGCGCGGCTACAAGAAGCTCATCGCCGTCGGCACGAGTGCGTATAGCTCGTACTCGAGCTGCCGACAGTACCGCGAAGACTATGCGATCGCGCTCGAAGAGACGGGGCTCTTGGGCACAATCCAGATCGATAAGATTCGCCAGTTCTTTGACCACCCCGGCTTTGTGCAGCCCTTCATCGACGGCGTGCGTGACGGACTCGCACAGGTTGCCGCAAAGGGCATCGCGCCCGAGAAGACGCACGTGCTGTTCACGACCCACTCGATCCCGTCGACGGATGCCGCCAAGAGTGGCCCAGACTTCCGTGGCTTTGGAGAGGGTGGTGCCTACGCGGCGCAGCACCTTGCAGTAGCCGAAGTCGTTATGGCGGCTCAAACGATCAACCCCGAGCACGCCGATCAGCCTGAGAAGTCCGAGCAGACGGAACAGCCGGAACAGCCGGAACAGCCGGAGCAGACGGAACGCACGGTGCAGCCCGCGCACAGCCTCGTTTATCAGTCGCGCAGTGGCCCGCCCTCGATGCCGTGGCTTGAACCCGATATCAACGACGCGATTGATGCGCTCGCCGAGGCCGGCATTGAAGCGGTGGTGATCGTGCCGCTCGGATTCATCTCTGACCACATGGAAGTGAAGTGGGATCTCGACACCGAGGCGCTCGAAACCGCGGGAGGACACAACATGGTTGCTGTTCGCGTTCCGACTCCTGGAGTGCATCCGGCGTTCGTCACCGGTCTTGTTGACCTGGTGTTGGAGCGTCGAGACGGAGTGCCGGTGGCAGACCGCCCCGCACTGACACAACTTGGCCCCTGGTATGACGTGTGTCGTCCCGGGTGCTGTGAGAATGTGCGGCTCGGTTTCAAGCCGGCAGCCGCGGGGGTAGCACCGTGACAGTAGTTCGGATCGGAACGCGGGGGAGCACCCTCGCGATGGCGCAGACCACTACGGTGGCGCGCGCCCTCGAAAACAAGACCGGTGTTGAGACCGAAATCATCCCGATCTCCACTCAGGGTGATCGCTCAACCGAATCGCTTTCGCAGATTGGTGGTCAGGGTGTCTTCGCGAACGCGCTTCGCGATTCTCTGCTGGCCGGTGAGTGCGACGTTGTGGTGCACTCCCTCAAAGACCTGCCTACGGCCGACATCCCCGGCCTCACGATTGCTGCTGTGCCGAAGCGTGCCGATGAGCGCGACGTGGTGTGTGCGCGCGACGAACTCACCCTCGAAACGCTTCCCGCTGGCTCGCGTGTGGGCACTGGTTCGCCTCGTCGTCAAGCACAGCTGCGTTCGCGCTACCCCGACCTTGAGGTTGTCGATCTGCGCGGCAACATCGATTCGCGCCTCGACAAAGTCACCGACGGACACCTCGATGCCGTCATCCTGGCCGCCGCGGGTCTTGCCCGTGCCGCCCGTGCCGCCGCGATCACCGAATACCTCGGCATTGCTGGCTGGCCCACGGCACCCGGTCAGGGTGCCCTCGCGATTGAGGTGCGCACGGGCGAAGAGAAGCTCGCCGCAGTGCTCGACCACAAGCCGAGCCGCACCAAGACTGATGCGGAACGTTACGTTCTCGCCTTTCTGGACGCCGGATGCTCAGCTCCCCTCGGAGCCCACGCGGTCATCGATGACGGTCTCCTGTTCTTAGATGCGCGGGTCTACGCCCTCGACGGCTCCCGGTACCTCACCAGCTCCCACGCGCTGTACGTCAACGATGTTGATGACCCGGCGCGTGAGGCAGCACAGCGGGTCGCCGACGAACTGCTGGCACAGGGCGCAGGGGCTTTGACGGGGGCTCGAGCGTGATCATCCGCCCCCGCCGTTTGCGGTCGACCCCGGCAATGCGTCGCCTTGTCGCCGAAAACCGCACCCACCCCAGCCAACTTATTTTGCCGATGTTTGTGCGCGAAGGGTTGAGCGAACCGGTACCGATTAGCTCGATGCCGGGCGTTCAGCAGCACTCGCTCGATTCGATGAGGCGGGCTATCGTGCGGGCCGCCGAGTTGGGGGTCGGTGGGGTGATGCTGTTTGGTGTTCCTGAGAACAAGGATGCCGAAGGTTCCGGCGCGATTGACCCCAACGGAATTCTGAATGTCGCCACCCGCGCGGCTGTCGCTGAGGCCGGAGATGCCCTCGTGGTGCAGACCGATCTTTGCCTCGACGAATTCACCGATCATGGTCACTGCGGAGTGCTGCGCGAGCGCACCCACCCCGTGACGGGCGCGACCGAGCTGATCGTCGACAACGACGCGTCGCTTGAGCGCTACCGGGAAATGGGTGTCGCTCAGGCCGAAGCTGGCTCCCAGTTGCTGGGTCTCAGCGGGATGATGGATGGGCAAGTCGCCGCCGTGCGTGATGCCCTCGACAGCGCCGGCCACACCGACACCCCCTTACTCGGTTACGCCGCGAAGTATGCCTCCGCGTTCTATGGACCCTTCCGCGAAGCAGTGCAGTCCTCGCTTGAGGGCGACCGTCGCGCTTACCAACAGAATCCCGCCAACCGGCGTGAAGGCATCCGCGAAGTCGAACTCGACATCGACGAGGGCGCCGATATCGTGATGGTCAAACCCGCCATGAGCTTCCTCGATGTGCTCGCCGACGCTGCCGCAGTGAGCAGCGTGCCGGTGTGGGCTTACCAAGTCTCCGGCGAATACGCGATGATCGAAGCCGCCGCAGCGCACGGCTGGATTGACCGCCGCCGGGCCATCGAAGAATCGGTGCTCAGCATCCAGAGGGCAGGCGCCGAAGCGGTGCTCACCTACTACGCAACAGAACTCGCAGAATGGCTACACCGATGAGCAACACCTCCAGCACACCCGCCGACTCCGGCACTGCGACGCCAGCCGCTGCGCCAGCCGCTGCGCCAGCCGCTGCGCCAGCGGCCGCCACCAACCAGCAGTCGTTCGATCGCGCTCGCGGAGTGCTGCCCGGCGGAGTCAATTCACCCGTGCGTGCGTTCGGCTCCGTCGGCGGAACACCCCGCTTTTTCGTCAAGGCCTCTGGTTCGTATGTCACGGATGTCGAGGGCCGCTCGTACATTGACCTCGTCAACTCCTGGGGCCCCGCCATTCTGGGCCACGCTCACCCTGAAGTGATTGACGCTGTTCAGCAGGCGGCGGCGCGCGGGCTCGGCTTTGGAGCATCCACTCCCGCCGAAACCGAACTCGCCGAACTTGTGCGTGCGCGCATCAGCGTCGGCGGCGTCAGCCCCATCGAACGTTTGCGTCTCGTCTCGACCGGCACCGAAGCAACCATGACGGCCATCCGTTTAGCCCGCGGAGCTACCGGCCGCCGACTGCTCGTGAAGTTCGCCGGCCACTACCACGGTCACTCCGACGGGCTACTCGCCGAAGCGGGTTCGGGCCTCGCAACACTCTCGATGCCCGGCTCGGCTGGCGTCACCGCCGAGACCGCAGCCCAAACTCTCGTTATCGAATACAACAACGTTGCCGCCCTTGAACAGGTCTTCGCCGAACACGGTCACGACATCGCTGGCATCATCTTCGAGGCTGCCGCCGCCAACATGGGCGTCCTGGCTCCCCAGCCCGGCTTCAACGAAACCATTGTGCGCATTGCCCACGAGCACGGTGCCCTCGCCATCAGCGACGAAGTTCTCACCGGCTTCCGGGTTGACCCCGCCGGCTACTGGGGCTTGGATGCTCGCGCCAACGCAGGCGGCCCACGCTGGGTTCCCGACCTCTTCACCTTTGGCAAAGTCATCGGTGGCGGATTGCCATTGGCCGCATTGGGCGGTTCGGCTCGCATCATGGAGTTATTGGCTCCGCTCGGCCCGGTTTACCAAGCGGGCACCCTGAGTGGAAACCCCGTCGCCGTCGCCGCGGGCCTTGCTACGCTGCGGCTCGCCGACGACGCCGTGTACTCCCGGCTCAACCAGGTTGCCGAAACTCTTTCCGCAGAAACGTCTGCTGCACTCAGCGCTGAAGGCGTTGAGCATGTTGTGCAGCACGCGGGCAACCTGTTCTCGTTCGTATTCAGCGCGACCGAACCGCTCAACTTCGCCGATGTGAAGGCGCAGCAGGGCTATCGCTATGCACCGTTCTTCCACTCAATGCTCGACTCTGGGGTGTCTCTGCCTCCGAGTGTGTTCGAGGCATGGTTTGTCTCGGCAGCTCACGACGATGGCGTGGTCTCGAAGGTTGTGGAAGCACTGCCTGCGGCGGCAAAGGCTGCTGCTGCGGCATCCGCCCCTCATTAGTCGAACGGACAGCACGGCAACTGGGCACTCTGAGTGAGTTCTGACTGCAGCCCTATGCCAAACTGAGAATATGCCGCACAATGGCTACTTGCGGTAGCAGTGAAACCTGAGCGCGGGCTGCAGCGATCGCGAGTATGTTGGAAGAAACATCCGGCAACAAGAAACGGAGTTCGCCATGAAGGGCAAGATCCTCCTAGTAGTAGGAATCGGCATCGGCTACGTGCTGGGCACTCGCGCTGGTCGCGAAAAGTACGAAAAGATCAAAGCGACGGCGAAGAAAATGTGGAACGATCCCCGCATTTCAGAACAGCGCCACAACGCTGAAGACTTTGTGAAAGACAAGGCGCCGGAGGTTGCAGAATTTCTCGCAGATGGCGCCAAGAAGGTCGTAAAGCAGGTCTCCCACAGCAAGAGCACCAGCAAGAGTCCGTCGACTAAGTCGACAACAACGACCGCTGCTGCAAAGAAGCCTGCCGCCAAGAAGTCTTCGTCAACAGCATCCTCGACGAAGTCCACTAACTCAAAGTAGGGCTGCCATGCACGGTGAATCACCGAAAACAGACCCCCAGCGCGAACCAAAGCGCTCACTAGCGGCACTCATCGCCGACGTGCCTCGCCTACTTGGTGAGCTGGTTCGCGGCGAGATCGAGTCGCTCAAGACCGAAATCGTCGGCAAGCTTAAGAACGCAGGAATCGGGATCGGGCTGTTTGTCGGAGCCGCCTTCGTTGCGCTCTTCGCTCTCATGGTGCTGATTGCCGCAGCGATTCTCGGACTCGCCGAAGTGCTGCCCGCTTGGGCCGCTGCGCTCATCGTCGCGGGAGTGCTGCTGATCATCACGGCTGTGTTGGTGATGATCGGGGTGAACCTCGTCAAAAAGGGCACACCGCCGGCACCGACCGAAACCATTACAAGTATCAAGAACGACGTTCGTGCCATCAAAGGCACACGCAAGCGGAGGTCATGATGTCTGAAAACAACGAGAAGATCGAGCAGGCTCGCGCCGAACTCGAACACACCCTCAACGCGATCGAAGACAAGTTCAATGTTGGCAAGCGCGTCAACGAAGTCACTGCCCGCGCACGCAGCTCCTACGAGAGCAACCCCCTGCCCTGGATTATTGGGGCAGCTGCTGCAGCGGTGTCTGTGGTCGCGGTGGTTGCGTGGGCGATCTTAAGCGATGACGACTAGCTCGATTAGCGTCTAACTCCCTTAGAGGGGGAGTATAGGAACATGGTTAGCAAAGCACTCAATGGTTTGCGCGTGCTCGTCCCACGCGGGGGCCATTGGGGCGACAACGTCGCTGCACTGCTGAGGGATTATTCGGCAGTGCCCGTGATCGCACCCCTCATCAATTTCGCGCCCTCCGCAAACATCCCGGCGCTCGCTAACGCATTTCATGAATTGAACGATGGCCAGTTCGATTGGCTTGCTGTGACGAGCGCAACGACGGTTGACGTTCTCATCGTGAGCGGCGTCACCATCCCTGAGCACACCAAGATCGCTGCCGTCGGAGAAACCACCGCCGCCGCCCTCACTCTTGCCGGCCACCGAGTCGACTTCGTGCCCGAGTTCGACAACTCAGGTCGAGGTCTCGTCAAGGAGTGGCCCGACCGCACACCGGGTCTACGGGTGCTCACACCGCAATCCAATCTTGCCGATACCACCCTGCCTGAGGGACTTGGTGCGCTCGGCATCGAGGTTGTTAGTGTCTCGGCTTACAGCACGGTCGGGGTGCCCGTGGCCGACAAGGTGCGTGAGGATGTCGCATCCGGTCGCATCTCTGCCGTGCTCGTGAGCTCGGGATCGGTCGCCCGACAAGTGGCTGAACAGCTGGCCCCCCTGCCCGACACCACAATTGTGGCGTGCATTGGCCCGCGCACCGCTTTCGACGCACGCGCGGCTGGGCTCACCGTGCACGTGATTGCCGAAGACCGGTCGAGCGCATCGCTCGTCGAAACTCTTGCGGAGTATTTGGGCCGCTAGCGCAGCTAAGCGCGGGTAGTCGGCGCCGTGCCCCGTTTGATTTGCGGCTGCTGTTTCGCTAGCGCACCGTCAGGGCAAGCGCGAGGAAGATGACGCCCAGCAGCGGTGGCACTCCCTGGATCGCTGCCGCGCGCGCCATTTTCGGCTGCGAGGTGATGAGAACCAGAGCGGCGAGCAGCATGCTCAATGCGGCAAACATGACGAGTGCCACTCCTGCTGGCCACAGGTTGAGGGAGCCCATCATCACGAGCCCGGTTGCGGCGCCAACTGCGAGGAACGCGTTGTAGAAGCCCTGGTTGTAGGCCCACGGTTTAATGAGTGCGGCCTCTTCGGCGGTGCGCACACCGAACGTTTTCTGCACGCGAGTTTTGTGCCACAGAACGCTTTCCAAGACAAAGATCATGATGTGGATGAGGGCCGCAAGAAGAACAAAAGCGGAACCGAAGACTGCCAAGACACTGTTCATAGTCGAAAGTGTGGCACAGCGTGCTCGTATGTGGTCGAGCACAGGTGTGGTCGAGCACAGGTGTGGTCGTGCTCGTGTGGTCGTACCCGGGTGTTACCCGGTCGCGAGTGCGAGTTCCGCGGTTAGGCGTGCACGTCAACCACGGTGCGCCCTCGGGTGCGACCGGCGATGATGTCGTCGCCCGCCGCGATGGTTTCGCTGAGCCCGATCACGGATGTTGCGTCCTCAAGGATGCCGAGGTCAAGATCTCGTTCGAGTCGGCTCCACGCCTCGAGGCGCCGCTCGCGCGGAGTGAAGACCGAGTTGATGCCGACGAGACTCACGCCGCGCAGAATGAAGGGCATCACGCTGGTGTGCAGGTCGCTCGACTGGGCGTTGCCGCACGCGGTCACGGTGCCGCCATACTGGGTGGCGGCGATGGCGGAAGCGAGGGTGGTGCCACCGACAGCGTCAATGGCGCCATTCCAGCGCTGCTTCATCAGTGCCCGTGGTTCGGCGCTGAGTTCGGCGCGATCGATGATCGTGGTTGCACCCAACTGGCGCAGGTAGTCGTGTTCGCTTTCGCGACCGGTGGATGCCGTCACCCTGAATCCCCGTCGACTGAGCAGGGCGATCGCGATCGACCCAACACCGCCAGCGGCACCCGTGACAAGAACATCTCCGGTGACGCCACCGCGCTCTAGGGCGAGCACAGAAAGCATCGCCGTGAAACCGGCCGTACCAATCGCGGCGGCCTGCTTGTTGCTGATTTCTTCTGGAACGGGGATCACCCAGTCGCCAGGAACGCGGGCCCGCTCCGCGAAACCACCATGGTGGGTTTCACTCAGTCCGCAGCCGTTGACGAGAACGCGTTGGCCAACGGAGTAGCGGTCATCCGTGGTTTCGGAAACTACCCCGACGAGGTCGATGCCCGCGATGAGGCGAGGCTCGCGCACGATGCCTGGCCTGCCGGTGAGTGCGATGCCGTCTTTGTAGTTAAGGCTTGAGAACTCGATGTCGATGGTGACATTGCCCTCCATGAGCACGCTGTCATCCAGTTGCTCAGAAAGCTCGACGCGGGCCGGAGCTTTTCTGTCGGACTCGTGAGCTATTACTTCGATTCCTCGCCACATGAGTCCAGCCTAGGTGGGCAGGCTGAATGCCGCTCGCGTTCGGGCCGGGCCGCCAGCTGGCAGCGCAGCTTCGGCCCTACAGCTAGTGTGGGCAAAAACGGGCGTTAGCCGAAGAGGATGGCGGCTTCGTCGTAGCGGGCTTGCGGCACCGTGTTGAGCTTGCCGAGAGCATCCTCGAAAGCAACATGCGTGATTTCGGTGCCCCGCAGCGACACCATGCGGCCCCAACGACCATGCTCCACCGCGTCGACAGCAGCCATTCCGTACCGAGTAGCGAGCACGCGGTCGTAAGAGGTGGGTGTTCCACCCCGTTGGATGTGGCCGAGCGTGGTTGAGCGAGTTTCGAGGCCGGTTCGCGCCTCAATTTCGGGGGCGAGGAGGTCGCCGATTCCGCCGAGGCGGGGGCGACCGAAGGCGTCGAGTCCGCGCTCAGAATGTGCGTCATCCATGGTGTCTAGGGTGAATCCCTCGGCAACAACAACCAGCGGTGCGCGGCCGCGGTTGCGCACCGAGGTCACCCATTCCACGATTTGGTTCATGCTGGTCTTCTGCTCAGGAATGAGGATGGCGTGAGCTCCGGCGGCCATGCCCGAGTGGAGCGCGATCCACCCCACGTGACGACCCATGACTTCGGCGACCATGCAGCGGCCGTGCGAGTCGCCGGTAGTGCGTAGGCGGTCCATGGCGTCGGTGGCGATCTGCGTGGCGGTGTCGAAGCCGAACGTGTAGTCGGTGGCGGAAAGGTCGTTGTCGACGGTCTTGGGGACTCCGACAATTTTGATTCCGGCATCCGTCAACCGCTTGGCTGCGGCAAGGGTGCCTTCGCCTCCGATGGCAATGAGAGAGTCAACGCCGAGTCGTTCCATGTTTTCGCGCACGGTATCTGCCCCGTTGGTGCCTTCGAAGGGGTTGGTGCGGGAGGTGCCAAGAATGGTTCCGCCCTCTTTGGAGATGCCCTGAATATCTTTGCGTTCAAGCGACATTGCGTCGCCTTCAACGACCCCACGCCAGCCATCACGAAAACCGACGAACTCTTTGCCGTAAACCTGGGTGCCTTTGAGCACTACGCCGCGAATTACCGCGTTCAGCCCGGGGCAGTCGCCACCGCTGGTCAGGATCCCAATCTTCATGAAACCATCATGGCGTATCCGGGCCGCGATGCGAGCCACGGGTGACGTGACGCGGTCTACCTGACTGTCGCGGCGAGTGGTGGGGCGACAGTTTCTGCGTCGGTCTCCAAAACGGGGATCGGATGTGCGGCGCACGCCACGGTTGCGGCGTGCGCATCGCACACGACGAATTGTTCGCGGCAGGCGGGGTTGTGGCAGTTCTCGATGCGCTTCGTTGCCGCACCGCACTGGTAGCAGTGGCCAATGGTTTCGGCGTCGGCAGTGAAGTCGATGGCCATGCGTTTGTCGAAAACGTAGAGCGAACCGTTCCACAGCCCGGAGTCGCCATACTTTTCGCCGTAGCGCACGATGCCGCCGTCGAGTTGATAGATCTCGCCGAAGCCGCGGCTGCGCATTAATGAGGAGAGTACTTCGCAGCGGATGCCGCCGGTGCAATAGGTGACCACGGGAGTGTTCTTGAGGTGGTCGTACTTGCCACTGTCGAGTTCGGCGACGAAGTCGCGGGTGGTGTCAACATCCGGAACTATGGCATCGGTGAACTTGCCGATGGCCGCCTCGATGGGGTTGCGGCCATCAAAGAAGGTGACGTCGGTGCGGGCAACGAGTTCGTGGAGTTCTTCGGGGCTGAGCTTGGTTCCACCGCCGATGACACCGTTTTCGTCAACCTGCAGTTCGCCTGGTGCGCCGAAGCTGACGATCTCGTCGCGCACCTTCACGCTGAGGCGCGGAAAGTCGTTGCCTTCGCCTTCGCTCCACTTGAAGTCGATGTTCTTGAAGGCGGGATACTCCCGCGTTTTGCGGATGTAGCGCTTCACGTCTTTGAGTTCGCCGCCGACGGTGCCATTCATGCCATCCTTCGAGAGGATGATGCGACCGCCGAGCCCTAGCGACTCGCAGAGGTCGCGCTGCCACAACCGCACAGCCTCCGGGTCGGCCAACGGCGTGAACACGTAGAAAAGCAGAATCTTGGGAACAGCCACGGGGCAAGTTTACGGGGGTTGGATGGGTGCGGGCTCGCTAGCTTTCATGGCTGTAGTTGTCGGGGGGAGCGGGTCGGTGGGATCGCCGTGCGGGGTATCCCGCGATGCGGATCGCGTCGTGTGGAGAAAGTTTGTGAGAGCGCTCTCTTGACAGGAGCGGAGAGAGTCGCCTAACGTGGCTCTCACACTCGTGAGAGCGCTCTCACAGAAATTCAGCAGAGCGATACGAGGATCACCACATCCCATCTAGGCACCACCCGCACGTACACACAAAGGAGTGACCGTGAAGCGTTTCCCGCGCACTAAAATGGCTGCAGTCGTCGCCGGCGCAGCATCCATCGCCCTCATCACCACCGGCTGTTCGGCCGGAACCGACTCCGGAACCTCGGCAGGCGGTGACGTCACACTGACCGTCGCCACGTTCAACGAATTCGGCTATGACGACCTCTTCGCAAAGTACGAAGAAGCCAACCCGAACGTGACCATCAAGCACAAGAAGGCCGCAACGTCGAACGAAGCGCGCGACAACCTTACGACGCGCCTTGCAGCAGGTAGCGGACTCAGCGACATCGAGGCCATCGAGGTCGACTGGCTGCCGGAACTCTTGCAGTACTCCGACCAGTTCATCGACCTCGCCTCGACCGACGTTGACGGTCGCTGGCTTGATTGGAAAGAAAAGGCAGCAACGGATGCCGACGGCCGTCTCATCGGCTATGGCACCGACATCGGCCCTGAGGCCGTCTGCTATCGCGCCGACCTTTTCGAGGCAGCCGGCCTACCCTCCGATCGGGCTGCGGTAGCCGACATGCTCGGGACCAGCTGGGATAGCTACTATGCGGCTGGCGAGAAGTTCGTTTCTGCTGGCACCAACGTGCCGTGGTTCGACTCAGCCGGAGCCACGTGGCAGGGCGTCGTCAACCAGATCCCGAACGCCTACGAAAAAGAAGATGGCAGCATCATCGCCACCGAGAACCCCGAGGTCCGCAAAGCCTACGACAGTGTTCTCGATGCGAGTAGTACCCTCTCGGCGCACCTCTCGCAGTGGAGCGATGACTGGACCGCAAGCTTCCAGAATGACGGCTTCGCGACCATGCTTTGCCCAGGTTGGATGCTCGGCGTAATCTCCGGAAACGCTGACGGCGTTGCTGGATGGGACATCGCAGACACGTTCCCCGGTGGCGGAGGCAACTGGGGCGGCTCGTACCTGACCGTTCCCAACCAGTCGAAGAACCAAGAAGAAGCCCAAAAGCTTGCAGCGTGGCTCACCGCCCCTGAGCAGCAGCTCAGTGCGTTCGCTTCGAAGGGAACCTTCCCGAGCCAGATCGACGCTCTTGCGAGTGACGAACTTCTCGGTGCCACGAACGAGTTCTTCAACAATGCGCCGACCGGTGAAATTCTCGCCAACCGGGCCGCAGCCGTTGACGTAACACCGTTCAAGGGCGCGAAGTACTTCGCGATCAACGACGCCATGCAGCAGGCGATCACTCGGGTTGAAGACGGCCTGATGTCGGCTGACGAGTCCTGGGCACAGTTCGAGACTGACGTGAACTCGCTCGGCTAACTAGCGATACTTCGGTGGTCGGGCCTCGGGCAAGTCTCGACAGGTTCGACCACCGATGCTCGGCCACCGCGCCGCTGGCATTCCCGCTGCCGGCACTCGACCTCAGCACCATTCACCGCGCCCCACCACCGCGAAACCTAAGGACCACCGATGACCGCAGCGATCGACGTGGATGTCCGGAGCATCCGCCGCATTGCCCGCAATCACCGACTCAGCCGGTGGGATGTGCGCTTCTCCCCGTACCTCTACATTTCGCCCTTCTTCATTCTGTTTGCGCTTGTCGGGCTTTTCCCCCTGCTGTACACAGCCTGGGTCTCGGTGCACGACTGGAATCTGATTGGTGGTCAAGGCGATTTTGTCGGCATCGACAATTACGTCACCGTGCTCAGCCAGCCGTATTTCTGGACCTCGCTGCGCAACACCTTCAGCATCTTCCTGTTCTCCAGCGTTCCGCAGGTTCTCCTCGCCATGGGCATCGCCGCCTTCCTCGACTACAACCTGCGCGCGAAGACCCTCTGGCGGATGGGTGTGCTCCTTCCCTACGTCGTCGCCCCTGTCGCAGTCGCCCTCATCTTTAGCAACCTCTTCGGAGACCGCTTCGGGCTGATCAACGAAATCCTTGGCGGCATCGGAATCGACGCGATCCGGTGGCATGTTGACGTGATCTCGAGCCATCTTGCGATCGCCACCATGGTCAACTTCCGGTGGACCGGTTACACCACGCTCATCTTCCTCGCCGCGATGCAGGCCGTTCCTCGCGACTATTACGAGGCCGCGATTATCGATGGAGCTAATCGCTTCCGCACTTTCTGGTCGATCACCGTTCCGCTGCTGCGCCCCGTGATCATCTTCGTCATCATCACTTCGACGATTGGCGGTCTGCAGATTTTCGACGAACCGCGGATGTTTGACCAAGCGGGTCAGGGCGGAGCTAACCGACAGTGGCAGACGCTCACTCTCTACATCTATGAGCTCGGGTGGGGCCAGCGCAACTTTGGCCGTGCTTCGGCCGTAGCCTGGCTGCTCTTTCTCGTGATTATTGTGATCGCCATTCTGAACTTCGTGATCACCCGCAGAATTGCCGGCTCCACCGAACGACGTATCCGGACGAAGGGCAAGCGATGAAAAAGAAGCAACAGGCTGGCGGCCACGACCGGCGCCCGGGATTCTGGGTCTACGGAATCCTGATTGCTGTGCTCTTCGGCTCCGCGTTCCCCATCTGGTGGTCGTTCTTGATCGGCAGTCAAGATGCTGCCGCCATCAATAAGAACGGCATCAACTGGATTCCGGGCGGCAACTTCCTCGCCAACGCCGCCAAGGTGATCGACACCGTCCCGTTCTGGACAGCGCTCATGAACAGCATCATTGTCTCTTCCAGCGTCGCGCTCAGTGTCGTGGTGTTCTCGACCCTCGCAGGCTATGCCTTCGCGAAGCTGAAGTTTCGCGGAAGAGAGGGGCTACTAATCTTCGTCATCGCGACGATGGCCGTGCCGACGCAACTGGGCATCGTTCCCCTGTTCATCGTCATGTCCCGCCTGGGTTGGACGGGAAGCCTGTGGGCTGTCATCGCTCCCGCGATGGTTACGGCATTCGGCGTGTTCTGGATGACCCAGTACTTGCGCGATGCGCTGCCCGACGAGCTCATTGAGGCGGTGCGAATGGATGGGGCATCCATGATCGGTAGCTTCTGGTACGTCGGCCTCCCCGCCGCACGCCCGGCCGCTGCAATGCTGGCGCTGTTCACCTTCATTGCCACGTGGACGAACTTCTTTTGGCCGTTCATCGTTCTCGACCCCGGCAACCCGACGTTGCCTGTCGCGCTGCAGCAGCTGCAGGCCGCCTACTACGTCGACTACTCGCTTGTACTTTCCGGCGTCGTGCTCTCGATCATCCCGCTGGTCCTCGTCTTCATCTTCCTCGGCAAGCAACTGGTTGCCGGAATCATGCAGGGCGCGGTCAAGGGATGACCGTGCACGAGTACTCGACAGTGACGAAGAATGAGAACATGACTATTTTGGATCCCCGCGCTTTTCCGCCAGGATTCCTCTTTGGTGCTGCTACGGCCGCCTACCAAATTGAGGGCGCGACTCACGAGGATGGTCGAACAGATTCCATCTGGGATGCCTTTAGTCGCGTTCCGGGAGCGGTCATTAATGGTGAAAGTGGAGAGATCGCGTGCGATCACTACCACCGCTATCGCGACGATGTGGCTCTGATGAAGGACTTGGGGCTGCAGACCTATCGCTTCTCAACGTCGTGGTCGCGAGTGCAACCTGACGGAGGCCCGGTCAACCCGAAGGGGCTCGACTTCTATTCGCGTCTCGTCGATGAGCTGCTCGCTGCGGGTATCAAACCGTGGCTGACCCTGCACCACTGGGACCTCCCGCAGGCGCTCGAAGAAAAGGGCGGCTGGGCTAATCGCGACACGGCATTCCTCTTCCGAGACTATGCGCTCAACATGCACGATGCCCTCGGCGACCGCGTCGACGTGTGGACGACACTCAACGAGCCGTGGTGCTCCTCCTTCCTCAGCTACACCGCCGGCGTTCATGCCCCCGGCCGCCAAAGCAAGCAGGCAGGGCTCGCCGCTGGCCATCACCTCCTGCTGGGTCACGGACTTGCGGTCGAAGCGTTGCGTGAACGCGACCCGAAACTTGAGCTCGGCATCACACTCAACCTGACTGTCGCCAAGCCCGTCAACCCCGCTAGCCCCGGTGATGTGGATGCCGCCCGACGCATCGATGGACAGTTCAACAGGTTCTTCCTTGACCCCATTTTCCGGGGAGCGTATCCCGACGACCTTCTGCAGGATGTTGCGGGCCTTGGTCTCAGCGAAGTGATCCACGATGGTGACCTCGCCCAGATCGCGCAACCGATCGACGCTTTAGGCGTGAATTACTACCACGGCGAGTTGGTCAGCGATCGGCCGGCGGAGCATCCGCTTCTGGGGGAAGCCCCCACCGACCGGGCAACGAGCTCTCCGTTCCCCGCGGCCGATGGTGTCTACAACCACCCGCAGGGACTCCCGCTCACCGCGATGAACTGGGAAGTTCAGCCCGACGGACTGCGCGAGCTCTTGGCTCGAGTCGACAGCGAATACGCTCGGCCGGCAGGAACAAAACTTTACGTCACCGAAAATGGCGCCGCCTACGACGACACCGTTGACGCAGATGGAAGCGTGCGGGATGTCAAACGAACCGAGTTCTTGCGGTCACACTTGGGCGCCATCCTCGACGCCATCGCTCAGGGGGTTGACGTGCACGGCTACTTCTACTGGTCGCTGCTCGACAACTTCGAGTGGGCGTGGGGATACGAAAAGCGCTTCGGTATTGTGCGGGTCGACTACGAAACACAAGAGCGCACAATCAAGGACAGCGGGTTGGCCTACGCGAAGATCATTCGCGACCGGGCTCTCTCCTAGCGGGCGAGTCTGCACTATCACTAGGGAGAGGGCGCCTCGTGTGCACAAATAGACTGGAGTCATGACAACCCCAGTGCGCCAGGCGCGCCCCGCGCAGCCCACCTTGGAGATGGTGGCTGCGGAGGCAGGGGTGTCGCGGGCGACCGTGAGTCGGGTGGTGAACGGGTCGACGAAGGTGAACCCAGAGATCGTCGTCGCAGTGAACGCGGCGATAGAGCTTCTGCACTACATGCCCAATCGGGCCGCTCGCTCGCTCGCGAACCGCCGAACTCAGGCACTTGCCCTCGTTGTCCCCGAGGATATGACCCGATTCTTTGGAGACCCGTACTTTGCGGCGATTGTTCAAGGGATCACTCGCCGCCTTGATGAGAGCGACTACACGCTTAATTTGCTCGTCGCATCAAGCGACCCTCAACACAAAACAATGCGTTATCTGCGCTCGGGCAGTGCTGACGGAGCCCTAATTATCTCGCACCACACCGGTGACGACTTCGTGGCCGAACTCGAAACAACAATGCCGGTTGTCTTCGGTGGGCGCCCTGAGGATGATGACAACACGGATGCCTATTTCGTCGACGTCGACAACGCTGAGGGCGCCGAGACGGGCACCCAACATCTTGTCGACATCGGTCGTCGTCGTATCGGCTCGATCACCGGACCGGTCGATATGTCTGCCGGGATTGACCGGTTCAATGGTTTCCTCCGCACTCTCACGCGTGCGGGTATCGCCACGGATGCAATCGAGCACGCCGACTTTTCGGTCGCCGGTGCCGCAGCGGCCACCCGCAAACTGCTCGAACGTTGCCCTGACATCGACGCCCTCTTTGTTGCGAGCGATCTCATGGCAACAGGGGTGCTTGACGTGCTGCGCGAACAGGGGAGGGTCGTACCGAGGGATGTTGCCATCGTGGGGTTTGATGACAGCCCGGCTGCGGCATCCGCTGCTGTGCCTCTCACGACGGTGAGTCAGCCGTCTGAGGAGATGGGCTTCGCGATGGCGGACACTCTGCTGCGACTGCTGAGTGGAGACACGACCGTTCCGCACCGCACCATCATGCCGACGTACCTTGTGGTGCGCGACTCGGCGTAGTTTCGCTGATTCGTGTTGGCCGACGCGTGAAGCGTTATCGGTGGCGGCGCGTAGCCTAGCTTTATGACTTTCGCGCGCTCCGCCGTCGAGCCTGTGCGCACGAGTTACGCGCCAGGTCGTCCGGTTGGCGTGCGCGCAACCCTGCAACCGCTCAAGCGTGGTGCTGGTGATCCGACGATGCAGACGGATACCGCGGGCACGTGGCGAACTATGCTCACGCCTGCTGGCCCGGCCACGCTTCTCCTCGTGCAACACCGATCGCACGTGGAGTGCACTGCGTGGGGTGCCGGAGCGGAGTGGGCGATTGACAGCGTTCCCGAGCTGCTGGGCGAGGGTGACGACTGGAGCGACTTCGATATCTCGGCGCTTCCGTTTGCTGCCGAGGCGCAGCGGCAGAACCCCGGGCTGCGACTCACTCGCACAACGCTCGTGTTTGAAGCGCTCGTGATGGCCATCCTCGAGCAGAAGGTCACGGGTGTCGAAGCGAAGCGGGGGTGGCGCATCCTCGTCACCAAGTTCGGTTCACCAGCGCCCGGGCCCGCCCCGGCCGGAATGCGCGTGGTGCCAACGCCGCAGGAGTGGGCGCGGATTCCATCGTGGGAGTGGCACCGCGCGGGAGTCGGGCCGCAGCGTTCGGCGACCGTCATGCGCGCTACGAAAGTAGCGGCATCCCTTGAGCGCACAGCCGTTTGGGGCCGCGGTGGGCCGCGCGTCGAGGCCGCGCTGCGATCCGTCGTGGGTGTTGGAGTGTGGACGGCCGCCGAAACCGCGCAGCGCTCGCACGCCGATCCCGACAGCCCGAGCGTCGGCGACTACCACCTCGCCGCGGTCGTCGGCTGGGCCCTGATCGGCGAACCCGTCGACGATGAGCGGATGCTCGAACTGCTCGAGCCCTGGCGCGGCCACCGTCAGCGGGTTGTGCGACTGATCACGGCATCCGGGTTTCGCAAGCCAGCGTTTGGCGCGCGCATGACGATTCAGGATCACCGCTCGCACTAGCATTTCACGGGAGACAGGCTGCGCTACTGCGAGTTCAGTGCGGCTGTTCCATCGCTCGCTTCACCCGCGCCAGTGCCTCTGCGGCCAATATCACCAGATCATCCCGACCAGCGGTGAGCGACAACGACTCTTCGCCGAGTACGTCGTATGTCAGGTCGACAATCTGTTCAGTGCGTGTAATGCCCAACGAGAGGATCAGCGCTGTGATGTCTGCATAGTCCTTGCGCGCATACCGTGCCATCTTCATTGCGAGAAGGGCGCGCTGCGAAGCAAGCCGAACTTTATGCCCACGGAGTTCGACCTCAACGAAAAGTCTCGGGTCTGTTGTGTCGAACGTGATGAAAGGGCGGGCATTCTCGTTGACCCAGTCGGGATCCAGGCCGTGCTCTTCAGCCATCTGTCTTCCGATGAGTTTGACGCGTTCGAACGGGAAGAAGAGGCCATCGACGTCGGGCGTGAGCTGAGTTCGGCCCAAGTGGATCGCCATCGCGGCGCCGCCGATGACGTAGGCGTCGACCTCGACACCCTCGGCGGCGGCGCGTTCGAGGAGCTCGCCGAGTAGTTCTTTGATCTCGCTCGCGTTGAGCTGACGGTAGCCGCCGTTCATGCGATCGCCCAGTCTTCAGACCGCGAAAGAATGTTCTTGTTCAGGAACACCGGCGGTGTTCGCGCTCGCAGCCAGTCCCGAAACTCTGGACTGGGGTCGTCGCCGGGTGAGGTTTCGTGGGGCAATGACGGTGCATCGAGCATCCACTGAGGTGGGGTTTGGCCCGCACGCTCGAGTCCGTACGCAAACGCGGTCGCGACGAAGATGTCCCAGAGCGGGATCCCGATCGGCTTCGACGGTTGCGCTATGGCCCACTGGGGAAGGTTCTCACCGGCCTCGCCGGCGCGAATTAGGCGCCCTACGCCTTCAGTAAGGTCTCGAATGGCTGACTCCGCGTCGCCTTTGCGCAGACTTCGCGCCATCGCCCGGGATACCGTTTCCGGCGAGAGCAATTGAGCTGTGGCTGTTGGTTGCGGGTTGATCGCCCAGCCCGTGGCAGCGAGCAGGCTTTGCATCGTCGCCCAGGTCGGGTCGATTTCTTCATGCTCGATGCGACTGATTGTCGACTGCGCGATGCCGGCGCGGCGCGCGAGTGCGGCCTGGCTGATGCCCGCGCGAGTGCGAGCGGTACGGATCGTTTCGGCTGCGAGCGTCATCGGTTTTCCCCTCTCGAGTCACGAGTACTGAGGTTCAGTGTACTTCAGAGGCTATGCATTTACGCATAACCGGCGCGACTTCGATTGGTGCTTAGCTGCGACTAGCTAGCGAAGCGTCGGCAAGCGCCGCGCGAAATGCCCCGTTCGGGCGAGCGTTCGGCAGGGCCGCGCGCACCTCCGCCAGCGCCGTGTCGATCGGCACCCCGAGGTGCCGCGCGGCATAGAGCGCAGCGACCGTCGGGGTGCGGCTGTGCGCCTGCACGCAGTGGAGCAGCACCGTGTGGCCTTCGGCGCGCAGGGCGGCCACGGCATCCGCTGCATCGGCGAGCACGAAGAGCAGGTTCGGGTTCTCGGAGGGCGTCGACTTGTCGATCAGGCGCACCTCGACGCGGTGGCGGATGCGGGCCGGCACCTGCTTAGAGCCGATGCGGCAAAGTGACACCACGGCATCCACTTCGGGCGGAAGGGTGTCGAGCGCGCCAACCGCGCCGAGCCAGACGCCGGCGTCGTGCGGATGCCGCACGAGCGTCGACACGTCACCTAACTCGGTGTAGTCGATGCGTTCGGGCACCGGCTCACCGCGCACGATCTCGGTGGAGAGGCGCACCAAGTCGAGGCTCGTGAGGTTCGGCCAGCCGTGCACGATGCGCTGCCAGGCAGCGGGGATCGCGGAGAGTCCCCAGCGGGCACCCACGAGACCACCCGCGATGGCGGCAACGGTGTCGGCGTCGCGGCCACCCCGCACGGCGCGCTTGAGGGTGTCGACGAGGTTCTCGCCATTGACGATCGCCGACCACGCGGCCTGCAGCGCTTCGACAACCCAGCCGTTCTTGGTGAAATCGCGGGGCTGTCGGGTCTCGGCGTCCGCGATGAATGCGGCCCAGCGGGCGGCGCGGTCGGGGGCGAGGGTCGAAAGCCCGACCCGAACATCCGCCTCGCCGGTGAGGATTGCGTGACGGATGGCGAGGCTCCAGAGCACGCAGGCGTCGCCGGCATCCTCATCAAAGTGGGTGAGGTCACTGATCGCGCGGGCCGCCTCGGCGAGCCCGGTGGCATCGCCGAGGTAGGCGAGTGCGACGGGGACGGTGCGCATGAGCGAGCCGTTTCCGCCACTGCGACCGCGAGCATCATGCACCCGGCGGGCGGATGCTCGGGCGGCGCTCGCGGTAGGTTCGATGCCGCGCAGCACTCCGCTGGTCTGCACCCCGACATCCGGAGCGGTCTTGGCCCAGTTGACCCAGGCCGCGACGATCTCGTCGAGCACAGCCTCGTCGCGCAGGTCACGACCGGAGGCGGCCGCGCGCAGGATGGGCACGGCCATGGAGGTGTCGTCGGTCCATTCGCCGGGCGCCCAGCCGAAGCCACCGCCACCCTTCATCGCAACCTCGCCCTCGAAGGGAGGCCCGAATTCGTAGCCGGCGCCGAGAGCATCACCGCAGGCCATCGCCAGCATCACGCCGGTGGCGCGATCAGTTTGTGCACTAGAAAGTTTCATGGGTTCTCCGTGGGGTCGGATGCTGCATCGTCAAAGGGTGAATTGTTCGCTGGGGGTTCAGCGGGCACGCATCACGCGGGTATCGCCTGCAGCAGCTGTCGGGCGTGAAAATACTTGTTCGACAACCGCACCTGAAGGTCGTAGTCGAGCTTGCGAAAACGCCACTCGGCGAGGTTGTCATCAATGTCTGCGAGCTTCACCGCGAGAGCGACCGGATGCTGGCGGATGCCTTCGTAATAGTCGGCGTCGGCGACATCCTCTCGCCTAGTCAGCAGCACGACCGCCTCCACTATCTCGGGCAGTATCCCGGCCTTCAGCAGGTCGGTGGCGGTGATGTCGGTGTCTTCGATCACATCGTGAAGCCACGCGGCGCAGTGCTCGACCGGCTGGTTCAGCCAATCGAAGCTCTCGGCCACGCGGGCAGGGTGATCGATGTAGTCGTAGCCGAGCTTGTCGGTCTGCCCGCGGTGGGCGATCGACGCGATGCCGACGGCAATGCCGTGCTGCACCATGGCATCCACTTCGGTCATGAGCATGTCGTCGGTGTCGGTGTCGGTCGCGTGGTCATCCTCGAGGCCGGTTGCGTCGGTCGCGTCGGTTGTGTCGCTCATAATCTCGCCTTCCGGGCTGCGCTTCTTTTGATACATCTCGTCATCGGGATCCCGCCCAAAGTAGGCGTCGAGAAAGCTCCCGCCGCCCGGTTCGGTCTCCACCGCGTCGGGGCTGAGCTGCCGAATTTCGTCGCGACTGCTCTCGGCAAAGTGGGTGTCATCATCGTCACGGTAGTACTCGAACCCGGAGAGGTAGATCTCGTTCCAGTCATCCGTTTGCCACATGAAGTAGCGGCGCTCGCCGTCGAGGGTGATGCCGGTGAAGGTGCCGACGTGCAGAAAGCCGGTGTCGGTGAAGCGGGTGTAGAAACGTTGCCGTTCGGGGATGGGGCGTTCTCGGGCGGGGGTTGGCTCGCTCATGCGTTCTCCAATAGGGGGTGCGCGTCGTCAAACGCGATGAGGTGGATGATGCTGGCTGTTGGTGCGCTGGTGTTGGTGTGCATGCTGGTGTGCACGTTCGTGTTCACGATTCCGGATGCCCGCAGTCGGCCCTGCTGTGACCGTACTGCGCGGGCGAGTCCCGCGTCTCCGCCGTCTTCGAGGGTCACGCTCTGCAGGTGACGGGTGAAGACGCGGGCGTCGTGGGCGGTGGTGCGTCGCTGCGGGGCGAGCTGGGCGTCAAGGGCAGCGGCGGCGAGGATGCCCTGCCACCGACTGCGCAGCCCGGCGGTGTTGCCGAAGAGTTCTGCTCCCATCACGCGACCGCCGATGCCGATGATGACGCCGCGCTGGCCGTCGAGTGGGCGGGCTTGAAGCGGCGCGGAACGGTCGAGATGATCGAGCATCGACGAACTGGCAGTAGCGCCGAGGGTGTTCTCGATGCGGCTGATGCGCTGCCACACTTCTGACTGCTGGCTACCGTCGCGTTCACCGCCGCCCGCGTTGCCGCGCCGCACGCTGAGCGCACTGCGGCGGCCGCTGGCCTCGTGAACTGCTGAGGTCTCGACCGAGCGTGCACCCCAACGCCCGGCTTCGACGCAGAGCACTTCGGCGACGCGTGCCTCGAAGGGTTCGAGCAGAAGGCTGCGGGCGAGCATCCGATCCTGCCAACCGCCTTTCAGGAGGTCGCCTTCGAGAGCGACGACGGGGCGGGCGGTGCTGTTGTGCAGTACGAGTTCGCTGACGACGGGGGAGCCTTCGCGTTCGGCGGTGCGGATGCTGCTGGCCTTCCAGTCGAGGCCGGTGACGCGGGGCGAGTCGACCCAGAGGGGGAAGATGCTGAGGGCGCCGTGGTGGCTGCCGTGGCCGACGTGGAGCTGGGGGAGTGGCCTGTTCTGGTGGCGGTGAATCACTCTGTTCATGATGCCTCCGATAGTTAGCGCACTGTTGCGCAAATTCAGAGTATGACACCCCACTGACATTTAGCGCGAATCTGCGATAATCATCTGCATGGAGATCTACCGCGACTCACACGACCGGGCTCTGACCGACTACCCGCGCCCCTCCGTCGCCGTCGACACCGCCGTGCTGACCGTGCCGCCGGGCGCTGCGCTCAGCGTGCTGCTCGTGCGAACCGGCAACGACTGGCGCCTCCCTGGAACCTTCCTCCACGAGGGGGAGAGGCTCGCGGATGCCGTGCTGCGCTCGCTGCAGACCAAGGCGGGGGTATCAGGCCTGTCGCCTCGCCAACTCCACGTCTTCGATGACCCCGCTCGCGACAATCGCGGCTGGGTGCTCTCGGTCGCGCACCTCGATGTGGTGCCCTGGTCTCGCCTCACGATCGACAAGTCTCTCGCTAAGGTCGTGCCCGTCACGGATGCTGGCTCACTCCCGTATGGCCACAATGACATCCTCGACCAAGCGGTGGCAAGCATCCGCTCAAGCTACGCGTCAACGCCGGATCCGGCCGGCCTGCTGGAACGCCCATTCACCCTGCGCCAACTGCAGCAGCTGCACGAGACGGTAGCTGGTGAGCCGCAGATGCGCGACACGTTTCGGCGCGCGATGGAGCCGCGGCTCCGGGCCACTGGCGAGGTTGCGGCGGGAACGGTGGGAAAGCCGGCGCGACTGTTTGTGTGCAATTGACTCGATCCTCGTCGGTGCCGTTGCTTGCCGCTAATACTTGGCGGGACGGAATTACTACGTCAAAGTTTGAGCCCAGCCTCCGACTGATTGGGAGGGCAATCTTGGGCTCAACGACATTCGACTCTGCAGGGGGTTGCCATCCAAGGTTGGCTAGCGCCAAAACAGAAAATTCTTCGTGGCTTGGTTTGGTCAATCGTTCGATCGGAGCAGCAAGAGATGCAAAATCCAGATAGTTTGAGTGAAACCAGCAACCGAATGAGGAGTACAAACACAGTGAGCTCAACAGGGTCGATGTTTACGGCAAGTTCGGTAAAGCTGACGAAGCTGCTTGATGACTGCCACACTGGCCAGCTTCAGCTTCCGGACTTTCAACGGAGCTGGGTCTGGGATGAAGAGCGTATAAAGAGCCTCATCGCTTCAGTTTCTCGCGGATTCCCCATAGGCGCTGTCATGACGCTGGGTACCGGTGGCACCGTGGAGTTCCAGCCACGAATGATCGAAGGGTCTGAGATAGCTGATGGCGCGGTGTCCCCCGACGCATTGCTCCTCGATGGGCAACAGAGGCTGACCTCGCTTTATCAAGTCTTGGTTCGCGGCGATGTAATCCACACGGTTACCCCTCGTAAACAGAAAGTCGCTCGCTGGTTCTATATCGATATCAATCGGGCGCTCGACTCGACGATAGATCGAGAGGAGGCTGTCATTTCGGTTCCCGAAGAGAAGCGAATCACTTCAGACTTTGGCCGGAAAGTTGAACTTGACCTTTCGAGCAGAGAACTCGAAATCGAAAGCATGATGTTCCCGGTGTCGATGATTCTCAACTGGCACGACTGGCAGAAGTCATATATTGATCGCTATAGCTCGGAGCCAGACTTTCCGGAACGTTTTAGGCGCATTAGCGATTTCCACGAATCGATTATTCAGAATGTCGCTGGCTATCTTGTTCCCGTTATTGAGTTGGATAAGTCCACCAGCAAGGAGGCAGTGTGCGTGGTCTTCGAAAAGGTGAATACCGGAGGAAAGTCTCTGGATGCGTTCGAACTCATTACCGCGATGTATGCCGCCGACGGGTACGAGCTTCGCAAGGATTGGTATGACTCGCCAGGAAAAACAGGGAGGCAACGGCGCCTAAAGGATCAGGTGCGCATGCCCTCCGCGGACCAAGGAGTTCTGAGCGGCGTGGGCAATACGGACTTTCTGCAGGTAATTTCGCTATTCCACACACGTGATTTGCGCGAGCAAGCAGCAGCGGTTGGTAAGACGGGAAAAGAGCTTCCGCAAGTCTCAATAAACCGCCAGGCGCTTCTCAATCTGCCGCTGGACGCGTACAAGAAGTACCAAGACAAGGCAGAAGATGGGTTCAATCTGGCCGCAAAATTCCTGGTCCGGCTTGGAGTGTTTAAAGTTAGGGACCTTCCCTATCAGAGCCAAGTGGTTCCGATCGCCGCGATTCTCGCCGAACTGGGAGAGCGTGCAGAAGAAGCTGGTGTGGCACACAAACTGACCGAGTGGTATTGGAATGGCGTGTTTGGCGAGCTCTAGGGCTCGTCGACGGAGACCCGCGTCGCTAAGGACTTCGTGGAAGTTCTGAAGTGGATTGATGGTGGCGATGCTCCTGCCACTGTGCACAACGCGACCGTACGCGCTGATCGACTTAGAACGATGCGAATGCGTCAATCGGCGGCATATAAGGGCGTCAATGCTCTCCTGATGAACGAAGGAGCAAAAGACTTCCGCACGGGTCAGGCCTTCACACACACGGTCTTCTTTGACGAGAATGTCGACATCCACCACATCTTTCCCAAGGCTTGGTGTAAGAGTCAAGGCATCGACAGCAAGGTGTACGACTCCATAATCAACAAGACGCCGTTGACTTCGAGAACTAACCGAATCATTGGCGGTTCAGCCCCTAGTGCGTATCTGAAAGCGCTCGAGGGCGGGGATGCGAAGAGTGCACCTACTCACCGGGAAGAAATCGACACGCGATTGCGCACGCACCTCATCGACCCCAACTTGCTCCACTCTGACGGCTTCGACGAGTTCATGAAATCCAGACAGGCCGCATTGGTGCGGCTTATTGAACTCGCAACGGGAAAGTCGGTTATCCCGGAATCTTCGAGCATCGAGTTCGAAGAGTACGCCGACGAGGACGACGAGGATGTAGCAGCCTGACAGCGGACTACGGGTGAGGTCGCGGCCGGGACGGTGGGGAAGCCGGCGCGCCTAATCGTTCCGACATGGGCCGCTATGTCGGACTCTAGGCCCTAGCTAAACGCGTCGCCTCTCGACACCTGGTCCGCGGCTAGTTCAACGGCGGTGCGAAAGTCTTTGACCTGAGAGTCGCCAATCGTCTGCTCTGAGATCTCCTCCCGCAGCGCCTCTATGTCGGGGATGAGTTTTTTCACAGCGTTGTCGGCGGCGCCCTCCACGACGCGAGTTACCTCAGTCTCTATTTCCTGCCGCCTAGCGCGTTGGCGGACTTTCTCGTGTTCTGTCTGAACTACATCCTCGACAAGTCCAGCAAGCTCGACGAGGAACGGGAGCGCTGCCGCGCCAAGTCCGGCGAACTGTCCCAAGTCGAGAGTCGACTCCAATGCATCTGTGGCTTGGGACGGCTTCTTGGCGGCTCGATGCGCTTTGCGGACGGCGTCGGCAGCTTTGAGTCCGTCGACCGCCTTCAGGCCAAGCTTGTCGAACCGAGGAGTGAAGGCTCGTGCTGCGGCCGGGTCTTGCGCAGACGGGAGTGTCGTCGTCGAATAGAGCGACTCAAGTGTTTCCCACGCTCGCCCTTCCCTATGGGTGTCGAATGTTTGGATGGCGTCTCGCCTGATCCGCGCAAGTTCTGCGTGTTGCTGGTGCCACCATTCCTCGAGCACGGGGTCAACTGTGTGTTGGATGAATTCAGCATCGATCTGAGGGCTAAGGAGGACCCGCCGAATGGCGTCTTCGATAGTGCCTTCTATCGAGACTTGAGCAGAGTCGGTGAGGGAACCCAGTTGCTTGAGAAACAAGTCACGCTTACCAAGTGCCGCATGTGCGGTGCTGTGGGCTGTTGTCAGACCGGCGAGTGTGGATCGAACAGCCTCAATGCGTTCACTTACGGCGTTCAGCCAGAAGCGGTGCTCCGCTCCCTTCCGTGATTCTCGAAGGTCTACGCCCGCGAGGTCCGAGAGGGAAGCTCGGAGCTCGTCCATCCCGTCCCACGGACGCGAAATGTCCCAGATGCTTGGCTCTGGATCAGGCTCAAAGGCACCGACCTGTCCGTAGTCGGGGACAACCACATGAACGGGCATGCCCTCGACTAGCGCTAGCGAGCTGCGCAACTCGACGCGCTTTCGCTCCGACCACGCGCTGAAGCCCACAGGGTCGAGTGCCGGATCGATGCCGCCCTCATCCGCCCGAGAAATCAGAAACCATAGGCAGGAGTTTGGCCATCCGCTAGAAAGGCTCTTGAGGAGCTCATCTCGTTCGCCCGTCGCCAACTGCGGATTCAAGGTCACCATCAGCACATCAGTTAGCCCGAGGCTTGTACGCGCGATCGCTGAATTTTTGACGGATCGGATGTCCTGGCCGTCAGGAGACAGCCCCGGTGTGTCTCTGATCACGCAGCCAGCAACTGTGACCTGATGGTCAGCGAACGTCTCGTGCCGCGCACTGATCGAAAGCCACTCGGGAATTGGTTGGCCCGAATCTACGAGGAGGCGTCTCAGTATCGAGCTTTTACCGGTGTCGAAGGCCCCGAACAACGTGGCGACTGGCTTCTCTTCTTCGGCGAACTCATCCCATATTGAATCGAGTTGCTCGACTGATTCTTCTCCAGAGACCTCGCCGATCCACGCGCGCAGTTCGTTCAGAGGGGTTGGTGTCATGTTGTCACTCTCTCGTTCCGTCTGTTTCTGTCAACTTTTCGACAGCAATCTGAAAATCAACCACTTCGTCAAAACCAAGCGAGATATCGAGCGCTGACTGCTCTTGAACCTGCGTCTCACCCTCTAATTGCGTGAGCTGCTCGACTAATTCGTTCTCGCTATTCGTCAGATATTCCATCGGGCCATCGGTCTGAGTCAGTATCCCTGACACGACGGTTTCTACCGTTGCACGAATATGTTCCGCTGCTGCCTTCCTGGCCTTTTCGCGCTTCGTTTGTTGCATCTGGTCGTGTGCAAACTCCGCGATGTCAAAAGCAACCGCAACGACGCCCAATACGGCAGCCGCCTTTCCGACTTTCGCACCCAGCTTCACCGCGCCCCATGGCTTGAACTTGCCCCCAACTGCCTTGACGATCGCGTAGACGGCGTCACGATTGCCGAGGGCCTTGCCGATGCCGTGGGCTCCCTTGGCGAATCCAGCAGCGACGCCGATTCCCGCGCCTACCGCGCCGCTCACGTTGTTGCCCAGTTTGGGAAGCTCTTCATGGTTGACGGCGAATTCGAAGCGGCGGAGTTCTCGATCTAGTTCCGAGGAGTGGCGTTTCCACCAGTCAGACATTTCTTGGTCGACCGCTCCGTGCAGAGACTGCATGGCACTGTCGAGTCGAGGGTCCTCCCACCAGGTTTTCAGCCGCTTCGACATCGCAGCGACCTCGGCTGTTCCAGAGCCGAGCGCCTCACTCAGGATCTCGTTTGCGTGGTCGTCGACTACTCGTCGAATACGCCGCTCGATGGACTGCATCATCAGCCTAAGCTCGGCGAGCGACGACTCCATCAGCTGCTTGAGTCGGCCCAGAGCTAGTACTGCTTGTTCGGCGTCAGCACGATCTGACGCGAGTCGGTTGTGCGCAGTCAGAAGCGCGGAGCGTCCACGATCTAGGGCCGCCGCGGCCGAGAGGCCAAGGAGCACGCTATCTTCTAGCGCTTGGAGCGGTTCACTGAGCGCGCTTACCCCATCCCAAACTCGGGTTGTCGAGGAGTAGTCCGCACTAGTGACTCGGTCTCGGTTACCGACTAGCCCATAAGGGTCAGCGGCGATCGGCAAGATGCGCCCCGACTCGGCTGCGATGCCCCGTGAGTTGAGGATGCTGAGGAGCTCCTCAACTTTAAGCTGTCGCCGTCGTAAGAAGTCCCGCGTCGCACTCTGGGGATCAGCCCCGATCTCGTCGATTCGGCCGATGACGTAAACCGTACGCTCCGCCTTCCCCGCTCCTAGCTGGTCGCCGAAGAGAAGCCGATCCACGCGCGACGTGTCTCCGATGAGGAGATTGACGTGAAGAACCACGATCACCAGCGCAGCGTCTTGCGCAGCGTCTACCGCAGCGATGTCATTTTGCTCATCCCCGCTCTGGAAGCCGGGGGCATCAACGAGCGTTAACGGGCCGAACGGATACTTACGGGCCTCACTCGTCGCCCTTCCTGCGGCGACCTTCAGCTCTGTCGGAATCTCCAGACCAGCGTCGGTAAGAAGCCTCTTGATCAAGCTGGATTTGCCTGAACTGTAGTCACCAAGAACTACAACATTCGGCGGGGCGTCAAGTAGCGCTAAGGCAGTTGTAAGTTCTGCGCGTTCGTGAGGGTCCAAAGCATTGAGCTTCGTAGCTTGATTCAGAGATCGCCTTACGAGATCTGCATCCGCACTACCGTGCGACTGCCGGAGATAGGCAGCAAACGCTGAGCGGTCCTTTTCTGCAGCGATCGCGTGCCTTTGGCGGTCGGCGTCCGAGAACAGGTCTGGTCTCTCATCGTCTTCTGCGTTCAGAATCCAGTCTTCACCGAGCAGCAAGGCTTCAAGTGTCGGAGGTTCGTTGCCGTTGGCCTGTGCCAAGACATGATTCGCAGCGTGTCGAATAACGTCGGCAGACGACGGCGATGGTGGTTGATTGGTGGCCTGATCATGCAACCACCCAGTCTCAGAGTTCAGGAGCGCGGACCCAACGCGAGTGCGTAGAGCATCCCGCAGCAAATCGTCCAGCAATGGCGAGGCTGTCTTCCAAGACATCGCCATGATTCTCGCCAGGTTAAGGCTCTCGCACTCGTCGTAGTAGAGATTCACTGAGGTGCGTGCTTCGGCAACCGCAAGCGCGCGCGCTCCGACCCGCAGCTCCTCCGCTCCCTTCTTAGTCCGCCGTCCGAAAAAACTGAAGATTGCCCCGACCGCCCCGGTTCCGATAACGATGACGGTGGCTACCCAGCCAACGGGGTTCCAGAAATTCGTAAGAGCCAAGATCGCGAGCGTCGCACTCGCACCACCACCAAGTAGTCCCAGAACTCGCAGTATGTTCGCCCCCCAACGCTTTCCACGGCCGGCGCTCCCGTGGATGCTGGGCCTCGAGCGTTCAATGACATCGAGCTCGTTCCGAGCATCGGCACTGGCGAAGCCAAGATTTGCTGTCAAGAAGTCACCGGCCAGCTTTACGACGGATGCTAGGGACGTGTCGAGCGCTTTGGGGCTGTATACGCGTTCCTTGAACTCACTCTCGTCGACGACCCTCTGGTCGTCGAAGGCATCGAGGATTAGGTTCTCCGCAGCGCGGAGTGACTTGGTTCTATGGGGATATAGGTTGGATTTGAGCAGGTGTCGAACATGCCCTTCAAGTCGGCCCGAGACGGCGGCGGTGAAGGGTTCACCTCGCGAAGCTTCAAGCTGCCTGAGGAGGTCCACGTAGTCCGCTGGTGGTTCGGGGTACCCCAAGATGTCCAGCCAAGTAGCGACAACTTGCTCTATGACCGCCCCGCGCTGCCGCTGCTCGCTCGCAACGAGGTTCACCTCGTCCGCCAACTCACGCAGGCTGGACTGAAAACCAGACCGCAGTGCAGTAAGTCTCAGATCCCCGGCCCCTTCGAGGATGCATGCCGTAATCAACGCTTCTAGTATCGGGAGATTCGACGCGCGCTCTAGGTATTCCAGCCCGTAGGTGGATCGCTCCTTTTCGAGCTCAATCGCTGCCGGGCCCTCGAAGGGCACCGATGCGCGAGCAAATAGGCCCCGCTTGGAGTTAATGGCCACGATCGGAACGTCTGGAAGACCGATCGCTTCTAGTTCAGTCGAGATTGTGTCAGCGTGTTGCCGCACGGTCTGGCTGAGACCCTTGCGATGAGAGGGAGCAGGCACTCGCGCAGGGTGGCGCCACATCGCATTCCGCATGTTGAACACAGCGATCGCGGGCTTACCGTAGGCCCGGACCCACTCGGCAACTTTGCCGAACTCTGAAGCCTGGGGGCCTTGGCTGTCAAAGCAGAGCAGCACGATGTCGGCGACCTGAACGGCCTCCTGAGCTGCCTTCTCGAGATCTGGTCGCGGTCGCGTCCCGCCCCATCCGTTGATCCCAGGAGTGTCGTACAGACGGCAACCCTGCCAGTCGCGTGCAAGCACGTCCGTCGTGAAGTCACTACGCCCGTCTGAAACCAGCTCACCGTTCATGCCGCCCAACGCTGAAAGTAACGTGCTCTTGCCAGCACCAGTACGCCCGAAGAACACGATGTTGAAGGTCGAAGAGACGCGAGCACTTTCGCGCAGTTGGTCGTTCAGATCGTCAACGACGCCGCGAAGGAGCTCAAAAAACGCGTCGTCACCCTTCGACTTGTGGAGTTCACCGGATGAAGCGATCTCCCACGCGTTGCGAAGCCGAGTTTCGGCCTCGGCAACGATGCTGGCTAAGCGGGCTAATTCCTCCGTGCCGGCGCGGGCGGCATCCGCGACGGCATCCGAAAGGCTCGCTGTGGCTACGTCAAGAACGTCATCAGAGGAGGTTCGATGCATCGCGTTCTCACACCTTTGGTTTCGGGCACTCGACGACGTCAGGCCGCGTCGTGTGCGTCCCCTTATCGTCGCAGTAGACGGCTTCGCCGCCATGCGTATGGAACCGCCCATTTTGCGCGGATATGCCACGCTACCGCGAAACATCCTCGTCTTGCGCGGGGCACGAGCCCTCAGCGTCAGAGATCATCGCTCGCATTGTGACCAGGCCCAGCAGATGAGAGCTCTCATTGCGCTGACCGACGGTTCGTGCCGCGAAAGCAAACCCTCTTGGGCCTAGGCAACGAAGTCGTCCATCGCCAGCCATCGGACTCCGTGCGAATGGCTTACGACGAGGCCGGCGAGCTCGACACCGCTCGACTGACAGGCTGCGGTGATTGCTTGTGCCCACAAACGGTCTGTGGGTGTGAACCGCTCACCGCCGAGGCGTTCGAGAACGAAGACGGCAGCGTGAACGTCGTCGATCAATGAAGCTCCGGCGACGACTCCGGACGCTCCACGCTCGACCTGCTCATCGTCATTGGCAGCATTGGTGTTGACCCGCACCACCTGCCGCAATTGCAGCTTTTCTGCGTTCAGTAGGAGCAGCCACAGCCGGGCACTGCTCGCTGTGCCCACGAGACTGGTGACACGATCGACTATTTGACTGCCGGTCTGAAGGGGCAGCGACCGTGAGCGTTCGAAGTTGAGACTTGCCATGCACCCATAATTCTTGGGTGCATGGCGGCAGGTTCGGCGCTCTTGAGATCAGTGGGATGTCCCGAGCGCCGACACCTGTGAGGGATCGGCTAAACGGTTTCTCCCGTTTCCTTGACGCCGCCGAGAAGCTCGGAGGGCTGGCCCTGCCAGCTCACGACTACCTCATCCCGTGCGCGACTCGCAGCGACGTAGAGCAGCGACCGCTCGCGTAGCAGTACGTCCTCAATTTCTTCTTCCGCTACGCCCTTGAGCATCCAGCCCGCAGGAATCGAGCCGTGCGAGATGTCGAAGAGCACCACTCGAGAAAACTCCAGCCCCTTGGACTTGTGCATCGTCAGAACTAGCGGCTTTTCACCAGCTGTCTCGCCCGTGTGGCTTTCTTTGACGACCACTCCGCGATCGGCGAGTTGTCCACGCACTTCTGCTGCTTGCTTGTTTGTGCGCGTGAGAATTGCGATTGTGCTCGCTCGAATATCGGGGTCGTCGCTCCACTTTTTGATCTCTTCCGCGACCGCGTCGTATTGCTCAGCGACGTTCGTTGCGGGTAGCGAACGGGGCGCCGGACCGGTGCGCGAAGAACGATAGCCGTGATCGACCTCAGGTGCTTCTTCACTGTCGAGGTACAGGCCACCCGCGAGTATTCCGAGGGCGTAGTTGAGGTTCTGCTGCGTGGTTCTGTAGTTCAGCGTGAGGCGACGTGAGCGCCCGGTGATCTTGATGCCGTACCGCGAGAGCACCACGTGTTGGCCGTAAATGCGCTGGTGGGTGTCTTCGGCAATGAATAGGTCGTTTTTGTGTTCGCCAACCAATGCGCGGAGTAGCTGCCAATGCAACGGCGAGAGGTCTTGTGCTTCGTCTATGAGCACGTGGTCGGCGACTCGGCTGCCAGCATTCTCGTTCAGGTAGGAAGCCGCGACAGCACTGAGTTCGGCAAAGCTGATGCGCCCTTCTTGGCGGCCGGTCTGGCGGTAAAGCTCGATCACTTTCCAAACGTTTGCGCGTTTGCGCCGATCGAGGGCCACGCCGCGTCCTGGGCGGCGCACCTTGAAGTAGTCCTGTGCGGTTGTGATGCGGTGAGGGAGGATGACCTGCAGATACTCGCCGGCGAAGAACGCGGTATTGCGCAACGCATCGGGGAGATCGGGCACGAGGTCGAAAACTTTCTCCCACGCATCGTCGCCCGCCTCGAAGTTAGGGCGAGGCTCTGTATCCTCTCCAAAGACATGGCGCGCGGCCTTCCAAAAGTCAGCTCCGCCCTTCTCTTTGACTGCGACCGCGAGCTGATCGATTCCCCGCACCAGAACGCCAGTGCCTCCGAGCGACGAAGCACGGGGGATTGTGGGGTCGAGTCGTTCGAGGTCTCGTTCCAGCGCCTCAGAGAGGGCTTTGGTGAACGTCGTGAGGATGGTTCTGCTGGCGGGTTCCGCATCCGCGAGTCGCTTGGCGCGGTGAAGCAAGACGACAGTCTTGCCGGTTCCCGCTCCGCCAGTGAGCCGGAAGGGGCCGTTGTAGTCCTTATCGGCATACGCGCGCTGTTCCGGGTGGAGGAAGACTCGCCAAGCGCCGAAGTCACCGCCCTCGATCACCCGGCGAAGTTCCTCGTCGTCTTCGACGAAGGCGAACTGCATCTTCGCTGCGGGGAGCTGGAACGATTTCACCAGTCGCGCATCTTCGTCATCAGAGTCGCTAGCGACTGCGGCGTCATCGAAGCCAAGATCGGTGCGGATCTTAGAGACCGCGTCGACAACTGCAAGGCCGAGGATTGCTGTCGACTGCCACTGGTTCTCGAAACGGTCGCTCATGGTGAGCAGTTGATCGGCGCTCGTCGCGGCGAAGAGGCGTTCCGCGTCGACGGAATCGAACCCCAGCTCTTCGGTCAGGTCGTTGAGGAGGTAGCCGTTGTCAGCGAGGAACGAGGTCGGTGCGACCGCTTCCTCAACGGCTATGAACTCGGATGCTGGTTTCGGCGCGACCTCAGGGACGGTGGCGTCGATTAGCTCAGGCACCCCATTGATGGGGTTGTTTCGCAATATCTGATTCATGGCGCGTCTATTTGCGGTGTCGTGCTCCCACGTTCCCGCATAAACATAAGTGCGCTCTGGTTCGCCGGGCACATCCATGCGATAGAGCACGGCCCGAAGCGATAGATCCACTCGTGCAGTGCGCGCTCGCTTGTCGGCGGCGTGGTTCATCTTCTCGATGTGGAGCCCTGCCGACGTGTCGTCATCGGCCAGTTTCATCAGAAACGTCATGATCTTGGACTTGACGTCTTTGTCGTAGTCCTGGCCCTTGAGCTTGGTTAACACAATATTTGGCATCAGGGAGGGTTACCTTTCCAATTGGAGCGCAGCGGTAATGTCTTCGAGGGTTGCGGGCACGATGATCCATCCGGATGCTTCGAGCTCAGAGATTTCGTCGTGCTGAAGGTCGCCGGTCACCGTGACCTTGCGGTCGCTCCAGGCGATGTCGAGAGGGATGCCGTCGCCGACCTCGCTGCCGATTTCGGGCACGGGCATGTCGGGGACTTCTGACAACAACTTCACGAGCTGCCTGTCTCCGTCGTTCGCCAGAGCCATGACTTCTTCCCACTCGAAACCGATTACGGTGAATGATTCGTCGATATGTTGTGCCGGTTCGAATGTCTGTGCTTCGGTCACGGTCATGATGGTTGTCGGCGGGAATTCGGGTCGTGGGCCAAGAAGGTTCGAGAGTCTGAGCCAGAGTCGCCACGCGTCTGCATGGTCTTCAGAAGAGACGGCGGCATCACGGTCGTCGAGCATGAGCACGACTTCGGGATGCTTGGCTCCGTCCAGCATTCGCGAGAACATGACCAGAGGCCCGAACCTGAGGCGCCACAGTTTGGGGTTACCTTGAGCTTCCGCTGGAGTTCCAGTGAGTTCCGATTCAGCTAGCGCGACAACGCTGCTCTCAGCCTCGATCGGTGCAATGAAGTCGCTCATCGGTTTCACAGTCAGCATCGGGAGAGCTTCAGCGATGCCTACCCAATGGCCTTTCGCAGCCACTGGGTTCTGCATCCATTCCATGATCTGCGTCATGGGGTTGGCAGTGACATGGTCAATCGCGGCCGGCGACAGATTGAAGTTGCTGACGAATTGCGTGGCGAAGTCACGGCTGAACCAGCCTGCTTGTGGCTCGGCTTCGCCCGCATCCGCGCGCATGATGTCGTCATAGGTGATGCCGAGCACAAAGTAGCCTTTGGCCCGCAGCCCGCGCCTTTTCTCTGCGTCTTGGGCGAGCACATTGTGCTGGGGGGAGGCGTGGTACTTTCGGCCGTCGGTGTAGATCGCGAGCTTGGTTCCGCCTCCGCCGAGCGGCTCAAGCACGAAGTCTGGTCGGGTGAAGCCCAAGGATGGCTGAGGTTCGAGTCGCCAGACGAGTTTCGAGTTGGGCAGCGTGATCTGGAGTCGGTTGCCCCACTCGCTCGGGATCTCTTTGATCGTCGCTCCGAGCGCGGCGGCTCGGTCTTTGAACACTTTTCGGAACCACTGCTCGAGCATTGACTCGGGGTCTTGCGTACCCGGATCTACTTCGGTGATGGCCCAGTCGTCCCCGACACCTTCGTCATCGATGCCAAGGATGAGCCGCAGGCTCCGTTCGGCGCTCGCGCGCGAGACGTTGTTGAGATCCCCGGCAGGGGCGAACGGCAGCAAGCAGCGGTGGCACGCGCTGCGGCCTTCATTGCGGCATTCGCAGGTGGCGACGATCTTCCACGCGAGTTCAAGAATGTTGCGGATTTTGTTGTGGTTAGCGAGGTCGGCCAGATAACCAGTGCCACCAGGCACGGCGTCGTGAATGAGGATCGCGGTGTTGTTGAAGTCGTTGCCCAGAAGCGGTTCGACGATGGTGGCGAGTCTTAGGTGGTCGGGGTCTCCGCCGATGACTTCACGCAAGCCCAGTTGCAGGGCTGCGGTGATGCTGGGCAGTCCGAGACCGTCGCCGATGGTGATGGAGTTGGGGATGCGCAGCAGCACGCCCTGCGTTCTGAGGGTGCGGCTGAGGGCGAGTTGGCGGGTGTGTTCGGTCTTTGAATTGCGGTAACGGCACCAGGCGCGGTGTTCCCGGGCGCTATTTATCTCGCCCTTCTGGTCGAGTTTGCCGCACGCCTCACACACTCTAAAGAGCGGTGGGCTGAGCTCTTCGCCGGCGATCATGCGAGGTGCGCCGGCGCCACCTTGCTTGCCGAGGTTGAGCCACCGAATGGTGAGTTCGCGCATGTACTTGACGCCGAATCCAGATTCTTCGACGTACCACTGTTGCGTGACGTTGGCGGGGTCAATATCGGCGGCAATCTGAACGCTGAAGCTCTCGCGCTGGCGTTCTTCGCGGCTATCGCTGATGCTCGATTCGTCGCGGCGAACCTCTGCCGATACCTGTTCGAGTTCAACGACGTCGAACCGTTGGTTGGCGTCGGCGATGCCCGGGCTTTCGCAGCGTGGGCACGAAGCGGGGCCATTTGTATTGGCACCTTCTGCGGGCACTCCTGCATCGTGGGCGTAGCCACATTCGGGGCAATAAACCCAGGATTGGATACGTGCTCCATCGCTACCGAGGTCGACGGCATCAATGCGAATCTCAACACCTTGGGCGTAGAACGTGGCACCGGGGGCGAGTTCGCGGATGGCAATTCCGGCCCCGCGGTCATAGCTGATCGAGTCGTGTTGAAACTCTTGGCTTTCGGGGTCGATCCAGCTGAGCGACACGTCGAGGCGCACGCTGTCGTCGAGCAGCGTGTAGTTGGGCAGCACTCCGAATCGTTCGAGTGCGGCGACCCAGTGTTCCGTGCGTAGCTCAAACAGTTGACGGTCGACCATCTTGAGCGAAGCCTTGGCCGAGCGCAGGGCAACTTTGTCATCGTCGGTCGCGGCAGGGTGATCCGCTTGCGTTTGCAGCGCCGGCAGTGACTCCATGATCGCCTTGCGGCGGTGGCCGAGCGTTTCGATTTCTAAGTTCCAGCGGGCGCAAGCGCCGATGAGGGTTTGCGCGAAGGAGCTGCTGCGGGGTTCATCGCTGGGGGTCGCCCAGCCGGTGAGCACATCCGCAGAAGTGGCATCGACATGGTCGAAGGTCGAAAGGAATGCGGTGAGGTATTCGGCAGCGTTAGTTTCAGCGTCGGTGATGACGGTGGCGAGAAATGACTTCTCGCTGGTGGTGGCGAGCACGTCGCGAGCGACGGCGACCATACCGGTTTTGCCTTCTGCTGAGAGTCGGTCGATAACGGAGGCGCTGTACTGGCGCCGCAGAATCTCTTCTGCGTTGAGGTAGGTGGCCGGTGGGCGCACTTGTCCGTTGATCACAGAGAGTGGTTCGCCGAGTTTCGGCAACTGGTCTCCGCGCCCGACGACAAATGCCATGGTGAGTGAGTTGCCGGTCAGGCGTCCGGCTCGTCCGACTCGCTGCAGGTACGAGGCAACGGAGCGGGGCAGCCCGGCGAGGAACACCGCGGAGAGGTCTCCGATGTCGATACCCATTTCGAGCGTGGGTGTGGCGACGAGTACGTTGGGGGCATCCGGTCGATCGATGGATGCTTTGAAGCCGTTTTCGTAGGCGAGGCGCACGTCATCTTTCAGCAGGCTGGTGTGCTCGCGCGCGACGACGCGGCGAATATCTCCGTCGTTGTATTGGTCGCGGTAGTAGTTGGTTCCGCTGCTGTGGAGCCGCAGCGTGCCGAGGCAGCGCCCGACGAGGCAGGGCCCTCTGCCGAGTTGCGAAATGATGGTCGATGCTCCGGGAACCGGGGTCTGGCAGGTGTCACATTCGAGCACACGGTACTCGTGGGTCTGATCGTCGAGAGTGACGGGGCTAACAAGAATGCGGCTGGGGCTCAGTTGGTAGGCGATGGCTCCGCTGCCGCCGATGCTGACGCTCTCAATAATCTCGCTCTTGGCGAGTTCGGCGAGCAGCAGTTTGCTGAGTTTAGCACCGTCGGCGGCGCTGACGTCGAGCACTTTGCGTGTCCATTGTGCGTACCAGCCGCGAGCTGAGGTAACAGTGTCGAGGCGTGACGGGCGCTTGTTGGTTCCTACGTGGGTACTACCCACTTTCGGATAGGCGGGTGCTTCGCGGTCGCGGGGGAATGCGGGCATTCCTTGGCCTTTGGGCCGCCCGCCCCACAGAGTCCAGTCGTCTCCGTCGCTTTCGAGGTAGCGCTTGAACCATTCATGTTGGATGGCGCCGCGGTCGCGCATGCGTTCGAGCGTGCCGCGCACCCAGCGCACGATGTTTTCGGTGCTGACTTCGCCGCCGCTCTCGTCGTCGAGGTATCCGGCAGTTTCGAAGTCTTTGACGGTGGCCCGGCCGATGGCTTCCAGCCGGCTGGCGGGCCCACCGTCGACTTCGGCGGCGATCGCACCCGTGAGTTCAAGGGTGCGACCCACGCGGGACTGCAGGCCGAATTCCATGGCGAGGTCGAACTTGATGCGGCGGCGCACGAGTCGCATGGTGGCGGTGGGTACCTTGCTCAGCTTTTCGGTTTCCCAGAACGGGGCGAAGGTGTCCCGTTCCACGAGTTCGGGCGAGAGCAGGCGGTAGCGCCGGAACTTGTCGTCGCCTGCCCGGCGCAGCAACTCTTCGGCGAGATCATCGAGGGTCGCGGAGCCATCGCCGATGGCTTCGCGAATCGCGTTGCGCAGGCTGAAGACGTGCGATCGGCTCTGTACGAATCCGGCACGGTGTGCGGCATCCTGCACGCTGTCGGTGAAGACGAGGGCTTTCTTTTCGCCCTGGTCGAGGTGGCGGTCGCCAAAGATGGTGTTGATGCTTACCGAGAGGAGGGTGGAGATGGCGCTTCCGAGAAAGCGGACTCCTTCGGGTTTGAGACAGTTGGGGCACATGTCTTTTTGGCTGTTGTCATCAACGTCGTCGCCGACAAGGGTGAGCACGGGCAGCACGTTGGTGGAGATGTCGTCGGCGTCGTAGCTAGGCATTTCGATGTCGAGGCGGCGTTGCTGCACGTCAAACCAGAAGAGGCCTTCGACGGTGTCGTCACCGGCGGAGCGACGATCCTGTTGGTCGGCTTCGCGGGGTGCGTAGATGAGGGCGCGGAACCGGGAGGTGCTGGCTGAGTTGCTGGCGTGATTGCGGCGAATGTCGGTGTCGCTGGTGTCGAGGTCGTAGCCGGTGGGGCCGAGTTGCACGCCCCATCCGCTGCGTCCGCAGTGTCGGCAGTAGATCGCGGGGAATCGTGGGCGACCTTCGCTGCTGAAGGCGTCGGTGTTGTCGAGTTCGTCGGTGCCGCCGTCGTCTGTCCAGTCGTAGGCGACGCTGGGGCCAGCGACGCGGTCGACGCGGCTGAGGGCGCGCACCCAGAGGTGCAGGTCCACGGATGCTGCGGAGCGCCCGGTTACAGCGCGAATGTGGCTGAGGGTAGCCAGCAGTGAGCGCAAGAAGTTGGCGCGGCGTGCGTCGCGGTCGTCGGCGGTTTCGGTGACCTCGAGCCCCGCGGGGAAGAGTGTTTCAGCGAGGGTGTCGAGCGACACGGCGTCGGTGGCTGCGGTGACGAGGGCTCGAATGAAGGGGTGGGCTTTGGCGGCATCGAGCAGTAGCTCGGGTGCGGCGTCGGTGAACTGGCCTACGGTGTCTGCCTCGGGATCGTCGCCCGTGCTGCGGTAGAGGCTGCCGAGGACGGCAGCAGTAACGGTGGCGGCTTCTCGTTGGCCATCGTCGCCGAGGCCGTCGATCACATCGGCAATGCGCGCGACAAGGGGTGGGTCGACAGCGCGGGCGGCGAAGCCTGCCGTTGCCATGCGTCTCTCGGCATCGTCGGCCCACTCGTCGAGGCCGAGCCGGGTTTCGGTGATGATGCTGTCGTCGTCGAATTCGTCACCGAAGACGGTGCGGGCGAATTCGACCATGCGGCTGGGGTCGCCTTTATCGCCGAGGGTGGCGGAGGTGGCGACGGGGGTGATGAGCCCGAGCGGGCGCGCACGAGCATCGTCGTCGATGCCGAGGCGTGCGGCTGCTTCGTCGTCTGCGGGCCAGTGCCGCTTGAGGGCGAGGCCGAGCCGTCGCAGCAGCATAGCTACGTCGGTGCCTTGGGCGCCGTCGTAGGTGTGGAATTCGTCGAGCACAAGGTATTGCAGGCTGGTGGCGCTCTGTTTCCACAGCTTTTGGTCGGCGGGGCGCAGCAGTAGCTGGTCGAGCATCTTGTAGTTAGTGAGCAGAATGTCGGGGGCGTCATCCTGAGTGGTCTTGCGGTCGGTGATGAGCCCGTCGGGGGTGACGTTGCTTCGGCTGGGCCCGGTTTGCCCGGTGTAGAGAGCGGCACGCACGCCGGCGAGTGCGGGGCTGGTGGTGATGAGTTCGGTAAGGCGGCGGGCTTGGTCGTTGGCGAGGGCGTTCATCGGGTAGAGGATGAGCGCTTTGATGCCCCCGGTACCTTCACGTTTTGCCCGCAACACGTGGTCGAGGATGGGGTAGAGGAACGCTTCCGTCTTTCCAGAACCGGTTCCCGTGGTAACGAGGGTCGGCTGCGGGCGCGTTTTCTCCGGCCCCAGGTTTGCGCTGCTCAGTCGTGCGAAGGCTGCGGCTTGGTGCCCGTACGGCGGAAACCCTTCGTGCCATTCGAGGCTCTGCCGCCACCCGTCTTCGGCGGGCCGAAACGGCAGCCTAAGCCGCACGTAGGGCCCTTTGAAGATTCCGTTTTCTGGATGCCTCAAAAAGCTGTCGAGTGCCTCTCGCGCATCTTCATCGGCAAGCGCGAAGGTGGTGGAGAGGTAGTCGACGAGCCCCATGCGAACATCTTCGGCTTGCAGGGTGGGGAGCAGTTCACTCATGAGCGCTCTTCCAGAATCTTCTCGAAGTGCGCATACGCCTGACGCATGTCAGCTTCGCGGTCTAGCGTCACGAACGGAAGCTCGTAGGTGTAGGTATTGCCCGAGGCGTTGGTGGTGGTTCGCTCTTCCTCAGTGATGCGGTCCTGTTTCTGACGCCAGACGGTCAATACTCTGTTCGGCACAAGCCTCCCGTTTGCATCGTAGAAATAGACCTTGCGATCGTAGCCATAGAGGACCGCGAACTGCGTCCGATAGATAGTACAGAGTTCGTCCGCGGTGAGACCCAAAATCAGCGACACGAGTGCATCAATCTCGACGAGAGCCTGACGTCGGTCTGAGCCGCGACGGAGAGGTACGCTCGCGCTCCACTGTGCCTCGACATCGCCGAGCGGGCCACGTCCCGGATAGCTGACTCCTCCAGACCAGGAGTCCAGGTTAAAGAGTTCGTTGAAGTTGTCGTTCCAGAGAGGGCCGTATGCGCTTGTCAGAGCATTAAGCCGAAGCGCCCGCAATGTGAGATGGGGTCCCAATTTGTGCCCGAGTACCCCGGGGATCCGCATTGCGGTTCGAAAGAGAATGTCATTTTTCGGGGCTACCCGAACGAAGAAGTCTGCGATCAGGGAAGACATGAACGCGACGGCTGTCACAACAGATTCACCCCGATCCTCTGAGTTACCAGCGGAGGTCACGGTCTGAATTAATGAAGGCCCAGGTGGAATGAGCGCCGGCACAAGTGTTCTCTCGCCCGTGTTCGCTGCCATTCGGCGCCAAGCTACCCTGAATCGGGACCGGGCCGGAATCCTCTCTACTCCCCAATGGGTGTAGAGAGAGTCGTACTCAAGTTCATTGATGGATCGCTTATAGGAGGTTGTGGGCAAGGCATCAGAGTCCAACGACTCCAAATCCACACTGGCCCAGTCTTGTTGATGAAGCATCGTGCTGTTCGGCGTTTTGTAGAACGGGTTCGATACAAAGACATGTGGGCCTTGAAGGATGGCCTCACGCCACGACGATACCTCCCCCCAGCTGGCTTCGAACAGGCCCTTTTTCCGGTCGATACTCTCGTCCCAGCCCCTTGAATATTCGAGTTCGAAACTCGATAACCGGTGGCTAGATGCAAGTTTCTCAAGCACCGTCCCCGTTGATCTGGTTACTGCGTTGACCATTCGAGTTTGCCTAGGAGGAGTAGATTCATCCTCCAAAACGGCATGCCAAGTATTCAGAGTTTCATCAGTCACTTCTAGGATTCGAGATCTGTGTGGTCGGATGTCCCAGTTGCCATTCTCGTCTTTCAGCCCGGGCTCCGTGCCTGTGCCGTCATGTCGCAAGGAGCGAATCACGGTATCTGGGTGGTACAACGAAGAGCCGGACTTGAAAGCAACTTTAACTTGGGGCGTCGAGTAGATATTGACGCCAAAACGTTTTTGATCTTGGATTTCAAAGAGCCCCAACTCGTTTATGAAATCCCAGTGTCGTCTGAGCCTCGAGTAAACGGAGGCCCGGAAGCCACCCGCCTTCTCATCTGTGAAGTGTGATTCAAGATGGATCAGCCCTGATACGCCAAGGCCTGACATATGTGACCACGTGAGTGCAATGAAACACCGATAGAGGTCCGGTTGGAGCCCCGCAAGCAATGGGTAGTTTCCGCCAGACCCAACAAAAGCTGCTGTTGCTGCGATATCGCTGGTGCCATCCACAACCAGATCGGCGATCCCGTCGATCATCAAAGTTTCGCTTCGCTTAGCGCTCTCCTGTGCTTGGCTCGCCTTCCCTTTCAGTTGCCACCAAGCATCACCTTCGGCCAAAAGCGCTGCGACGTCTGAGCGCGGTCGAACCCAAGGCGGATTCCCCACCTGGAGGTCGAAACCGCCGCGTGCGAAGACCGACGCGAAGTCGAGGTTCCAGTGGAAGAACCCCTGCTGCTCGGCAATGCGCTCAGCAACTTTCAACCACGGCTGTTGAACCAGCGCGTCGTCGATCGATGACGCGGAGGCGAAGTCGAGGTTGTCCTGCTCTTCGTCGTTAAGGGCGGCCCAACCCGTCGCGCTTGAGCCAAGGGTGACAGCTCCGTGCGCTGTTGCACTCTTGCTGCGTTCGGTGTGCTCGCCCAGAATGGCGCGTGCGCCTGTCAGCCACTCATCGAGCGTGGGGGGCTGCACTCCCTGCGTGAGGGTATCGGTGAGGGGCCAGAACCAGAGCGCGTTCCACGCATCCATGATCCGACGCAGGCGCTGGTAAGCACCATTCGCGTCGCTTAGTTTGCCTTCAATCTGCTCGCGCGTCACCGTCGGCTGCGCGCCAGGATCTGATTCCTTGCCGCTGGGTTCGCTGCCCCACAGCGGAATCTGTCGACGGATCTCATGTTCGGCAATCTCGAGCCTGCGCAGGGCGAACTGCCATAGCGTCTCGACGCGCATTGACAGCGCGGCGAGCTGGTCGAGTTGCTTCCTGGTGGGCTTTGCCACAATCTGGCGCCGCCACGTCTTCAACGCGGCTAGTGCCTCGGGGGCCAGCTCCTTCGCTTCCTTCGCGTCGACCGCGCTACCCCAGCCTTCGGCGGGCAGTAAGAAGTGGTGAATCGAGCCTGAAACGCCCGAGCCGATCGTGCCCGCATCGATGTCGGCACGAAGGCTCGACATTGGCACATCCTTCGGCGCTGATCTCAGCCACGCCTTCGAATTGATCGAGTCGCGACTGTAGATAGCGCGGCGTGCACCGATGAGTGAGTTGCCTCGCTTGAGGTGCAGCCCGAACCACGGGGCTTTGAGGTCCGACGACATAGTGTCGAGCCACAGCGAGATCTCCGCCAGCTCGACCGCGGTGGCATTGAGATCCACCCCGTAGACCTGATGAAGCGCAATCGACGCTTTGACCTTCTGCAACTCGCGGGGGTACTCATCCGGATCGATGCGCTTGCCCAGCTCCTCTTGCTTGCGCTTGAGATAAGCGTCGGCAAGCTGACGTACCGCCTCAATCGCGAAGGCGCCGGAACCCAGCGCAGGCTCGCACACAGTCAGCCCGAGAGTCTCATCGGCCGAGGTGGTCGTGCCGTCCTGATCGAGCAGCTCTTCGAGCGCCTGCGACACCGTGAACCGGGTCAGAACCTCGGGCGTGTAGTACGACGCCGACTGCTGGCGCTCGCGACCCGCAAGGCGGTACACGAAACTGCCGGGCGCATGGATGACCGCAACCTCTTCGCCAGTCAGTGGGTTCGTGGTCTTGACGAAGTCCTTCGGATTAATGTCGTGCGATCGGTCTATCGGAACAACCCAGGAGCCCTTCTCGGCATTGCCATCCTTCGCCACCTCATAGAGGTCGGTTTCGGCGAAGAAGCCCGTGTACGACATCAGGCCCTCATAGACAGCGCCCAACTGGTTGATACCCAGATCGGCGTAGCTGATGAAACCGCGATCACGACCCTTCTGCTCCTTGCTCAGCAGCAGGTGGGCGAGCACCTTTTGCAACTCGGAATCGCTCAGGCCCACCTCATCGATGTGGGTTGTCGCTTTCGGCAGAAACAGATCCGCGCGCAGGGAGTTGAAGACTAAGCCCTCGCGCAGATCAGAGGCATCGGTATCTTGCGACGTGTCGCCTTGTTTGGCCTCTACGCCGTGTCCTCGGTCGACCAGGCGGAACAATACCGCGAGGGATTCGTAGAGGTGCTTGGAGTGCTCTGACTCTTCAGTCGGCAGGGACACGAGAGTCAGCTCGCGCAGACGGTCGAGGCTGTAGCCCTCCTCGTACTCGGCTGTGCCCACAGGCAAAACCTTGAGCTCGGGGGATGACTCCGCGTAGAGAAGGAACAGGATGCGGTACAAGAACCGCAGCGATTGCTTCGCGAGAACTTGCGCCTCAGACTGCGGCAGCGGGTCAAGCCCCTTGCGCGCGCGACGAGCCACCACATCGTTGGCGATGATCTCGATTGAGAGACGAACTCCCTCACGGAGGTCTTGTGAGACACCGACGGTGTGCTTAATCGACTCCTCAAGAATCGAGCTCCACCAAATATCGCCCTCGGCATCGGGAGCCAATGCATCGGCGCTCACGCACGACAGAGCGCGGTCAATCTCGCCGCCCCTCTTCGCGTCGTTGCGTGCGACAACAAGCTGAAGGTCGACAGCAAGGTAACGCCCCTCGGCCCACCGTTCGCGCTCCGCCACCAACAGCCACTTGCCGGCGAATGCCAGCGCGAAGCTAGGGCCCTCGTCGTCAGTGAAGAGAGTGGAGAGCATCCGCGAGATCGACGTGATGTTGTGTTTCGCGTTGTCATCAACCTCGAACGGCACCAGCAGAGTGTCATCGTCTTTGGCGAGCAGATCTTCGACCGTATCGACCGGGCGCCCCTCCACGATCACCAGTGGTGAACCGTCAGAGAGCCCTGGCTGAGTGAGTCGCAGCAAAGGGCCGTCTTGTGTGAGCTGATTGCCACCGCCGCCGAAGCCCAGTGCGTTCCGCAACGGTACATAAAGTTCGTCGCGGATTGCTAGATCGGAGTCGCCAGCGTCGAGAGTGGCCAGCCGCGACTCGATTGCGGCACGGAGTGCGCTGAACCGAGCGCGTACCGACGGGTGACCATCGGCATCCTGTTCATCCCACTCTTTGCGGCGCGCCAAGACCTGGGCGCGGAACGACTGAGACTTTGCCTCGGTCGTGAAGTAGTGCTCGCTGAGCCAACCCTCACCGATAACGATCGCTTCATCAGCCATGGTTTACTCCTTCAGCCGGGTCTTCGCCGACAAAGTCCTGCGGAACAACAACGAGAAGCGGACGCACCAACTGTTGGTTTGGTTTCATCGACTCAGCCATCGTGCGCTCCTCCTCTACCGTCACGCGACGAGACTTGAGACCCTCAAGCTGCGGCATCGCGTCCGCGCTGCGTTCCCACTCTTCGATGCGCGACGACCACGACTCAATGCGGGCCTCGATCGCCTCTGTCGACGACACCGCAAGCTGGCGGGCGCTCGACGCGGCGTTCTCTACCGCCGGAGCGATGAGGTGCTGAAGAGAGCCGGTCTTCACCGCTCCCGGATTCACGCGGGTGGCTGCGGCGAAACCAACCTCCGCCAACGCCTCCTGCGCAGTCGCATGGATATTGGTCAAGGCCAGCTTCGTATTGCTGGGATCGGGAAACTGTACGGTCACGTGCGAACTAGCCACGACTTGACCTCGGCGGTTAGTCAACGACGCCAGCAGCAGAACCGTCGGATACTCAACGTCGCCACGCACTGCGAACACCTGATTGCGCCCCAGCTTTGAGAGTGCGCGATCGCTCGCCCACTCCAACACTGGATGCAGCGGGCCAAGAAAGTGCGCCTCTGGCCACAGTGACGTGCTTGCCTTGTTGTCGCGCGCATCCTTGAGCAGAGCTTTCGCCGGCGGCTCTGCGACCACCAACTTCAGTTTCTCGGTCACCTTGCGGTCACGAAGATAGCTTTGAGGCAGTACCTCTAGTCTTTGCGCCAGATCACGGGTCGGCACCAACGAGACGAATGAGTGGGCATCGTCCACCAGCCACTCCACGCCGTTCTCCGCCGCAGGAGCTGCTGGTGCAACGAACGTCTCGTATAGCGCTTCGCGCAGGAAGGAAACATCATCCGCAAACAGACCGGTTGTGGCATCTACCGTGTGCTCCGGGGCTGCGGCGGCAGGCTTACTTTCGCTGCCCTGCGCATTTGCAAGCTGCGCCAAGAGGGCGGCGATAGGGTCGTCGGTGCTCGCGCTCACCTGCTCAACCGTCGAGACAATCTCGTCGACATCGCGACCAGTCGAAAGCGCCTTCCTGATCTCGTCTTCTTCGGCACCGGGGTCGTACTTGCCCATGAGCGACGCCACATCGCCGAGCGCGGTGTGCGCCTCTCTCTCACGCTCCAGCAGTCGCTGCAGCACACGAACATCGCCCGAAAACTTGCTGTTCGTCGGGTTGAGCAGCAGTGTGCTGATCTGCGGCGGATGTTTCTGGCCGTACCGGTCAATGCGGCCATTGCGCTGTTCAATACGGATGAGGCTCCAAGGAATATCGAAGTGGATCAGCTCGTGGCACTGCGAATGCAGGTTGACACCCTCGGATGCCACATCGCCCGTGACGAGAACCCGAATCGGTGACGAAGACTGCTTAAAGCTCTCCACCGTTTCTTGCTGCTCAACATCGCTGAGGCCACCATGGAGCACCTTGATCTGATCGGCACCCAGCCCCAAATCTTTCATGAGCTTGTCGCGCAACCAGCCCAAACTCGCTACCCGCTCAGAGAAAACCACCGCCCGCTCGGCACTCTTCGGACCGACCTTGATGCTTCGTAGGTAGTCGAGCAACTTCGCGTACTTGGCCGAGGTGCCAGCCAGAGACGCTTCAGCGAGTGACTGCAGGCGTTCAAGAGCCTCCACCTCGCGGGCCTGCGAAGTGTCTTTCGACGCGTCAAGCTTGCGCAGCCGCTCTCGGATCGATTCGAGCAACGCTGCGGGCGAGGAAAGAAAAGCTTTCGCGAGGGTCCACGGGAACAGTGCCGACGTGGCGCCGGAATACGGCGATGAACCGCTGGGGTGCAACCACACACTCGACAGCTCATCGGCGACGGCATTCTCCTCAGGGGATGCATTCACCAAGAAGTTTTGTGGCTCAAGACGTTCAGCCCAGTCGCCACCAACCTCGCGAGCAACCTCCTCGCTGTGACGATGACGGCGAATAATGAGACGCTTTGCCTCAGATTCGATGATGTCGCCATCCGGAGTCACCGCTGTTGGTTCTAAAAGACGAATCAGCTCGGCGAAAGATTCTTTCTTGCCGTTGTGGGGAGTCGCGCTCGCGAGGATCAGCGCCTCGGTGTTGGGCGCAAGAACGCGTGCCAAGCGATTGTTGAGGGTCGCACCCGTGATGTTGTGCGACTCATCGATGACAACGGCATCCCACTTATGCTTCGCTAGATGCGCGCGATACTTCTCCTGCTTGAGCGTATCGATCGAAATGATCGCCCTCTTGTACAAGCTGAACGGATTGCGGGTGGCGGGCAGCTTCTGCCGCACCCGCTGGATGCCGACCGAGTCAAGCCGCACGAACGGGAGCGCGAACCGCGTCCACATCTCATGCTGCATCTGCTCAAGAACATGGCGCGGAGTCACAATCAGAATGCGCTCGCCGCGACCCCGACGAACCAGCTCCGACAGAATCATGCCGATCTCGAGCGTTTTGCCGAGGCCCACTGCGTCAGCGATGAGGATGCGCGGGCGCAGATTTTGCGGATCAAGCGCCTTGCGCACCGCCGCCTGCTGATAGCCGAGCGGGTCTGCCAGCATCCGCGTGGCGACCGTCAGACCGGGGGAGTTGAGTGGGACCGGAGACTTGCGAAGAGTCGCTTCGAGCCACAATTTGGCCTTGCGGTAGCCAGTGGAATCATCGCCAACAACTGACGCTTTCGCCGGGTCGAGCGGAACAATGTTGTCGATGTCGCTGTAGAAACCAGCTTTCGTGTCACGCACAAGATCAGAAAGACCCTGCACCTCGACGAACATGCCTGACGTCGTCATCGTTGCCTTCGTCACAAGCCACACGGCGTCGCGAACCTCGACGATTGAGCCAGGCGCCACAGCTAGTTCGCCCGCAAGCTCCCCGGCTTGTGAAAGTACATCGGTCACGTAATCCCCTTACGCCCAGACACCACGACAACGTCGGTGCGGGCTTTGCCACTCTATCCAACGAATAGTCAATAAATTAGCGGGTGCGAGCGTGTTCGTCAGCCACATCGCCGCAGAAACGGGGGCCTCGCAACTGCTCACCCTAGATAGGGGGGTAGCAACATGAGACCTCTTCACGCCAATGTCATAGGTGGGTCATAGCCTGCAAAGCTTTGAAACTTTGACCTAAACCCGAGGGACATCATGGAAGAACTACTCGCGCTGCGCGAACGCGAATCTCAATGGCGGCAGCGACTTGTCGGAACATCGCTGGTAATGGAAGCGGATGTAGACCAAGGCGAGGCGACTGAATCATTCCGGTGGCTCGGTAACCGATTCCGCAATTGCGATACGCGCGAGGACCGGAAGCATCTTCTCTCGTTGTTTAGAGCGAACTTTCTCATCGGGCTGACCGCGGTCGGCGGAAGAGACTACGACGAGGGCACATTCTGGCCTTTTGTGAACGAAGCCTTCGGTGTGCGCTTATCCCAGGGCGACACCGACCTTGTCGTCACCCGATACAAAGAAATACTGGACTACTACAGCCTCCGACGGTTTACGACGCCGATGGCCAACGTCGGTGAGATTCTCATGCACGCCGGAGTGCCCGTCGGCAGCGTTGAAGGCTTCCTTCGTTTGTTGGTCAAGCAAGATCGACGCGGAGCCGGAACCAGCGGTGCGCTGTTCGCCGCATGGGCCCGATCTCAGAACCGAGAGTCTGCTTCGTTGTTGGGATTGGATGCGCCCACCTGGCGCTTCCTCCGAGAGGGCGGCGAGATCGCCGAAGACTTCGTTGATCGCTGCCTCGTTGCATTCGACGCCGCCACAACCGGAGGAATATCCCCTGAATCCGGTCTTGCTCGCCACATCGTGGATGAGATCGGCAGGCTTGTTGAGACCGGCGCTTTGGTTTCGCGACCCGGCCGCGGCACCCGCAGTCGAGAAGTGGTCTACGTACCCACTCTCACCTGGGACGACGCCCGCCACGGAGTTGCAATAACGCTGCCTTCACTGGAAGTGCCTCTCGAAGAAACGGTGCACTGGACTCTGGCCTCGGAAGGGCGATCAGCGTCATACACGGCGGAGCCCCCATGGCCGGGATTGCCCGCAAAGACAATCATCCACTCACTTCGCCAGCCGACAAAAGCAGTCTCTGTGCGGGCTCGCCCCGGTGAACAAGAATGGGACATGACGGTAGTCGACCCGGATGATCCACTCCTTATCTTTGACGCAGCAACGGGTGTCCTCATACCGGCACGCAACTCGCTGCCGCGCGATCTCGTCGTGATCGGAACGCCACAATCTGGCGACAAACCCTTCAACGAACTCATTGAATTCGATGGCCCCTGCCCGGTGATCTCAGAACACCAGTCACCCTTCGGGTGGGAGTCGTGGATCTTCGCCACGGTCGACCTCAATGGCGTGAAAAAACTCAGCCGCGGTGAAGACCGTGCACGGTTCGTCTCCACATCTACTCGACCTCAAATCGCTTACCCCGAACCCGTTCTCGGCGCGACGACGAGCGACGATTCCATCGTCTACAGCGACGTGCCCAGCGTGACGCTTCCGGCATCGGGTGGAAGCAGCGCTGGTTCCCTGCCGTGGACCATTTCGCTGACCGAAGAATCCTCTGGCCGAACGCTTTGGAGCTCCGAAGTGAGGTCGGCCAGCGACCCGCTGGAAGTCGAATTGTGGCCGGAGCGCCCCGCTTCCCTGCTGGGTAAATACGTCATCACTGTGCGGGGTGCTCTCGGGCGCGGCCTCACCCGTCGCGTCGTGGTCGCAGAGGGCTGGGCAGCACGCCATCAGCCGCCCTTCCGGTATCTAGCGGCAGAGGGTAACGGGATGGAGCCGGCGACAGTCACGCTGTCGTGCGCGGACAAAGATGACCAGAGCCTGGAACTAGACCGGAGCACCCCGTCGGCGACCGCGACTCTCTCATCCGCAGCCAGCGAGCTGGCAATAGTTGTTCGCGTTCCACATATGAACATTGCAGTCACGCGCGGTTCTGCTTTTCCTGTGGTCACGCTGCTTCCGCAGTCGCTCGACAGCGAAAGTCTCGAAAACACGCAACTCCGAGTAACCGTTCCTGCGGGCCTGTGGGCCACTCTGGGGTTGGTCTCGGCGAAAGGTGTAGAGCAAACCATCGATGCGGGCGTTACCAATCAGCGTTCGTACGTGAACTTCAATCTTGGCCAACTCGCAGACACCGCGAGATCGGCACGATCGGGACGCCTGCAGCTAAGAATTGGTGAGAAGTCAGTACCGGTGGGTAACCTTCGCCCTCGCAAGCTTGCTGACGAGGTCAGGTTTGATGCGGAGACGAGTGCTTTGGTGATTTCACCGAGCGCTCCGCAGGGGCTCACCGCGGCCATTTACCCGAAGTATTCGCCGTGGAAACTCCCGACCGTGATCTCATTTGCCGATGGCGCCGCTTCGGCAGCAATCGACCGTGCTGTAAGTCAAATGGGGCGAGCGAAGGTTCTGCTGAGAGTCGACGACCCCTGGTCGCCATCGCCGTGGCCAGAGATGCCAGATCGCACTGACCCGAACGTTTTCGACCTCACAATGCTGCCGCTCGAAGAATCTGACGAGAGCGTCGAAGGTGAGTTCTCGAGGTGGCTTGAGGGAAGCGGCGAGATGCCCTCGGGCGCGACTGCGTTGCCGTTGGCAGCACAGATTCTGTCGCTTCTCGGAAAGTTCGAAACTAAGCTCAACTATGCGTCTATTCGATCCCGGATAGCGGATTTGTTCTCTTCGCATCCTGCTCTATTCCTCGATACGGCGATGCAGGCGTCGCTAGAACCGTCGGTGCTGATGCGACTCGTTGTCGATAGCGATCTCGCCGCAACCGGGAGTGAAATTCCACCGCCGGTGCCCGGAAGCTGGCCTCTGAATTCGTTCCTCGGGCTCGTCGGCGACTACGAAGGAACGCAAGAGGCTTCTGACCCCGAATTCATCAGCAACTTGGAAAACTTCGCTGGTCGCGACGCCTTGACCTTGTTGGACACCGGAACAGACCCACACGCGAAAATCGGGCGTTTTGATGACAACACTCCGATGCTTAGCCAGTTTCCTCTTGAGCGCCTAGAGCAAATCTGGGCTGCTGCAAGCCCGATTCCTGGGCGACTTTTGCAGCAAGACACAAGAATGATTGCAGCCCGTCAGCTCTTTGACGCACGCAGTTCGAGAACATTGCGCGACCTTACTGGTGGTTCGCAGCCGATTCTCAAACGTGTGAAGAGCGCCATTTTTGACGTGCTTGGTTCTGGAGGAGTCGACCCCATCGACGCACGCATCGGCGCCGACGGATGGAGAAATCTCCCGGCCCTCTCGATGGCGCTCGCGATTGTCGCGCGACTTGCAGCACGAGACCTCGGAAACACCCGCGGGCTCTACGCAGTACTGCGCGATTACTACGCACAACTTGCGGAGGCAGCCCCCGCCTTTGTCGAACAGGATTTGGTTATCGCCGAACTCTGGATCATGAACTGGAGAAACGAATGGACTCGATAGATCCGATTGCCGTCAGCGCGAACATCGCAGAGGACTATCGGAGGTACCTATCGTCGCTCATCTCGCCTCAAGACCCCCAACTCGCTGAGGGTCTGCGGAAAGCCATTGCGGCCGCTGCAACCGAAGGGCTCACCAAGGGGCCGTACCTTGAGGTCACTCCGCCGTATGCGACCGGCGCCACTATCCGCGAACTCATCGCGGAAGGCACGCTAGACGACCGGTTTGCGCGATTCGCCTCTGATTCGTTTCCCCTGGACCGGCCGGTCTACATCCACCAGGAAACGGCGATTCGGCAAATCACCGCGGGTCGCAACACGATCGTTGCCACGGGAACCGGCTCAGGTAAAACCGAGAGCTTTCTGATCCCTATCCTGAACCACCTCCAAAAAGAAGCCAGCAACGACGGCCTCACTTCAGGCGTTCGCGCGCTCTTGCTCTACCCGATGAACGCGTTAGCGAATGATCAACTTAAGCGCCTACGTCAGATGCTGGCCGATACGCCTGAAATCACGTTTGGGCGTTACACGGGGGAAACGCTGGAAGAAGCCAGCCAAGCAGAGAAGAAGTTTAGGGCGCAGCATCCAGGCGAGCGCCGACTCCCCAACGAACTACTCAGCCGTGAAGAGATGCGCGCTAACCCGCCCCACATTCTGCTGACCAACTACGCGATGTTGGAATACCTTTTGCTCCGGCCAAAGGATATGGACCTGTTCGAAAGCGAATCCAACACGTGGAAGTTTCTCGTGGTCGACGAAGCACACGTCTACGACGGAGCAACGGGCGCCGAAGTGGCGTTCCTCATCCGTCGGCTACGTGAACGCGTTAAAGCAGCGGATTCGTTGCAGTACATCGCGACGAGTGCCACCGTGGGCAACGACCTTGATCGTGCCGCAGGCTTCGCGAAATCGTTGTTCGGAGCACCATTCGCGGGTAACACCGACGTCGTCACCGCCACCAGGCTGCCCTGGGGAACAAACGAGGTGTGGGGCAGACTCACGACAGCCGATCTCGCCAACCGTTTCAGCGACACCGACCTCATCGATGCGGCCAGGCAGAGAGGTTCAAGCGCAACCTCACTGCACGATGCGCTCGCAGGAGAAGCGACACTTGCGGAGACAGTGCAACTGGCATCCGAAAAGCCGAGGACGCTCAAAGAAGTGCTCAATCGTATTGGGCCCGATTCGGACATTACTGCCGCCGACTTGAGAGACCTCGTGTCGATGGCGGCCCGCACCACCGACGCTAACGGAGTTCCGCTCCTCTCCGCCAAATACCACCTCTTTGCCCGAGCCACAGAGGGCGCATTCACGTGCCTCTCTCCGTCGGGCCCCCATGTAGGCCTCGCGCGACAGGAACGGTGCAGCGAGTGCGCGTGGTCCGTGTTCGAGATTGCAGCGTGTCAAAAGTGTGGTGGCACCTACTTCGCCGGAACTATTCAAGCCGGAGAGGGAGGGCGCCGCTATTTCGTGCCGAAGAATTCGATTTCGGAGGCAGTCACATGGCTGTCGATCGACCTCTCGACTGATTCTTCAGAGCAAAGCGATCTGGAAGACGAAGACGACGTTGTGCTCGACAACGATGCGGTCGCCAATGTTCAGTCCGATCGGGTAACGCTGTGTGGACAATGCGGACTCATTGATCCCGCCGGCGCTTCAGCGTGCACAAACCCGGAGTGCAGCAACACGGCGATGACGCGCGTGTTGAGAGTGAACAACCCCGGCGCCGTGGTCAAGAAGTGTTTGCAGTGCGGAGCACAGGGCGAGCGAACCATCCGACGCTTCGAGAGCGGTAACGATGCCTCGGTCAGCGTTCTGACCACGAGTCTTTATCAAGCGATGCCTGCCGCGTCGGTCGAGGAACAGGGCGACCGCCCCGGCGGTGGCCGCAAACTTCTCGTATTCAGTGACAGCCGGCAGCAGGCAGCGTATTTTGCGCCATATCTGGAACGGACCTACGGCCGTTTCGCTCAACGCCGAGTGCTCCATGCAGCCATCGGTCGGGCCTTCTTCGAGGGGATCCCAGCGGCATCGTCTGACATCGCGTCGGTTACTCGAAAGTTGGCAGACGATGCCGCCTTCTTTGAAGCGACTGATACTCCGCTGGCCAAGCAGACGGCAACGGAAACCTGGCTTCAGACCGAACTCAACGGACTCGATGAACGCATTTCCTTGGAAGGAGTTGGTTTAGTCGCTTGGGCGATGCGCCCGCCAACAGACGTGGCAGTCCTTGCCCCGCTGAGGAACTTAGGGTTCTCAGATGACGAAGCTCTCGACCTACTCCAAGAGCTTGTCCGCACCTTGCGCACACAAGGGGCGTTGAGCGCACTGCCACAAGTGAACTTGAAGGACGAAGCTTTCGAACCACGCCTAGGTCCAATCTACGTGCGCAGCACCGGCTCGGACAGCAAAAGAAAGGTTCTCAGCTGGGAGCCAACATCCAATCGAAACAGGCGGTCTGACTACCTGCGAAAGGTCTTCGAAGCACGCGGACTCGACCTAAGCCGAGTCGATGAGATTCTGCGAGGGATCTGGCGCATGCTCGAGCGACGCGACGGCCCGCTATCGCACTGGCTCACCGTCGGCCCTACCGGTGCGCTCGGCGTGATCTATCAGCTCGATGTCAATGCGGTGCAAGGTGAAACGCTGACGCAGGAATCGAAACTCTTCAAATGCAGCGTCTGCACGCGGCTGGCACATCGCTCGGTGAGCGGAGTGTGTTTAGCGTACCGGTGCGAAGGAAAACTTGTGGAGTGGGAACTCCCTCCCGAGAAGCAGGACGACAGCCACTACCGTGCACTCTACCGAGGGCTCAGACCGATCCCACTCACAGCGATGGAACACACCGCCCAGTGGTCTAGCGACAAAGCAGCGATCATTCAGCAGGACTTCATCGCCGGAAGAACGAACGTGCTGTCGTGTTCCACAACCTTCGAACTCGGCGTTGACGTCGGAGATCTGCAGTCAGTTCTCTTGAAAAACGTTCCGCCGACGGTCTCGAACTATATCCAGCGGGCTGGTCGCGCAGGGCGTCGGTTAGACAATGCCGCACTAGTAGTCACCTATGCGCAGCGTCGCTCTCACGACCTGACGAGCTACGCCAATCCGGCCATGATTATTGCGGGCACGGTTCGCCCTCCAGTGGTGCCCATCGATAACCCGCGAATCGCCCAACGCCATCTTTTCTCTATCGCGTTCGCGGCCTTTTTCCGTGAGCAATTCCAGTCACGAGGTGAGACCTACCCCCAAGTCGAAAACTTCTTTGGGCCGGATGAACTAGGAAAAACAGCGGCATCACGGGTTAAGCCGTGGCTCAGCGCAAAACCGACCGCGGTCGTTGAAGCCGTTGGCCAAGTGTTAGACGCCTCGATTGCCAGCGCCTCGGAGTTGAAATGGGAAAACTGGACCCAAGAACTTTTCGATCTTCTCGACTTGGTCGGCACTGACCATTCAGAGGAAATGGCTATCTACGATGCTGCTGTCGAAACGGCTTATGCCTCCAAGCAGGGCGGCTACGGAGACAAGCTAGATCGAACGAAAAAGACGCTTCAGAAAAAGGACCTCTTGGGATTCCTTGCGAATCGCAACCTGCTGCCCAAATATGGTTTTCCGGTCGACACCGTAGACATGAGAACTAGTGCGAGTGGCACCGACGTTGCGACGCAACTAGACCTCTCACGCGACCTGTCGCAAGCGATCTTCGAATATGCGCCCGGTGCGAAGCTCGTAGCGGGTGGTTACCTCTGGCAATCAGTCGGGGTCGCCAGAAAGGCGGGGAAAGAGAACGAGAGCAAATTCTTCCGCATCTGTAAAAACTGCGACCGCTATTCAGAGTCCTTAGAACGAGACGAAGCGCCGTGTGCGGAGTGCGGCGATGCTGACGCAGGTATGCCCCATAAGTACGTAGAACCTCGCTTCGGCTTTATTGGCGAAGGAGGCCGGCAGCGGCCGGGCGACAGCCCGCCGCGGGTCAGCTGGCGCGGGCAAACTCGCCTCGCGTCCGACGGCGTGGTGGCAGACACCTCGACGGGTAAATTCCCCGGAGGTGAAGTCGCCTCGACCACCCTCGAGCGGGCGTTCATGGTGAGACTCAACAACGGGTCCACCGACAGTGGTTTTCGCATCTGCAATTTCTGCGGGTTTGGAATGGACTTCATGACTCCATGGCCGACAGGTCACACCAACCCGATGAGTAGTCGTCCCTGTACTGGCGGATACTCCGTACAGGCTCTGGCTCACAAGTTCCAAACCGACGTCGCTCGTTTCGAGTTCCCCTTTTCGTGGGGAGACCAAAAGAAGGACGTGCAGAACATTGCACGATCGGTCATGTATGCGGTGCTGAACGGAGCGGCGCACTCGCTTCAGATCTCGCCCAACAACATCGACGCGACGATCACGCAACTGTCGTCGAAGAAAGCGACAATCAACATTGTCGACACTGTTCCCGGAGGCGCCGGCTACGCGAAGCTCATCGCCAAGTCGATCGTCGCAGTGCTGACGTCGGCACTCGATATCGTCTCCCGCTGCGAGTGTGGACGCGAGACGAGCTGCTACATGTGCCTGCGGAGCTACTCGAACCAACGCTTCCACGACGACCTGTCACGAGGTCTCGCGCAAGACTTCTTGGAACGGGTTCTACTGAGTTCGTCTGGTGCGTCATCCACCCCGAACCCCGGGGCGGGGGCTGCTCCGGTAACTACCGAGAAGCTAGACGCGTGGGACGAAGCGATCATGTGGGGCATCGATGGCATTGGTGATCTTGCGGTTCATCTTCGAAACCAAGAAGTGCCAGCTCCTATCGTCGGTACCGACCTCGGGCCGAACAATGAGTGGGTCATGGAGCTTTCGTGGCCCGATGAAAAGATCTGTGTAGTTACTGATCTGGACTCAGAGCGGGATGCGTGGCTGGTTGAACAGGGATGGAAAACATTTAGCGCTCTAGCCGAAGACGACCTCGAACGGCTCTCGCTGTCCATTGCTGATGCTCTCAACGCCTAGAGGCGGAAGCTGATGAGCAGATACGCGGGAGCACAAGACGTCTACGACATTTTGGAGGCAGAGGGACTTCTTGCCTCGCAAGGACATCAAGTGTTCCCGAAAGACCTGACTCCGGGCGCTGAGTCGGTGCAGGGCGTTCTCTATTCGACGTCGCTCTTTTCCGATATGAGCGTGGCCTCGTATTACATCGAGATCTTCTACCTCAAGGGCCAGAGCTTTCAAACGAACACCCAACAGATGCACCAAGCTCGAGCGGACGACGAGAGTGTACTCGTCGCGCTTGCTGCAGAATCGTGGTGCGCGATTCTTACGCGCGGGGATGTGGACGCGGACATCCCCGGGAACATTGCGGACCTCGTGCTCGAAGCGCTTGGTGAAGGCGAAATTGTGTGGAGTCGCCAAATTCCCGAAGCGGAGTGGTTCACCTCGCCATTCGCAAACACCGGGGACCTGCTTTCTGTGCTCGAAGGCCGGGAATTCGGCTTTAACCGTCGGTCTCTCGATGACGCCGCCAACCTCATCCGCGCCGTCCTGTATCCCGATTGATGAGCTCAAAGTCACGAGCGCGGCTGTTCTGAATCGTCTGCGTCGCGAGCAAGAGCGACGCAAGGATTCTTGCTCAGAAATCTCACGCGACAAGTATCCGCGTGGTGTTGATGCTCCCCCATCGACCCTGTTGGGCTTGCGCCGAGTGGAGTCGACAACAGCGCACTTCCTCGACAACCCGCCCGCAATACAACCGAAGGACACCTAACAGTTGGTCATTTTCACTTTCGTCGTGCAGGGCGTGACGGCACTAGCCATCATCTTCGCGGCATGGCAATTGCTTTTTCACGGTTGGCAAATGCACCGGGAATTTGAGCAGTTGTATGTCTCGCGCTACTGGGTGCTCATGGATCAACGCTCCGCTCACTTCGCGATCACAGGGCATGCTCGTAAGCGTGACCGCCCGATCGTGCGTGGCTATCTTCAACTGTGCGAAGACGAGATCGATCTTCGCCGGCTCGGTAGAGTCACCGATAACACTTGGGGATTCTGGACAGTAGCGACCTTAGATCAAGTTGCAGCACCGGCTTATTCGAAGGAACTAGCCACGCTCCGTCGCGATGACTATCACTTGCTGCGTGAACTTATACGTACCGAGGGCGCTGACCCGCTTCGAAGGAACTGGTGGTGGCGCAAAACCCACGGTTTGTAGCAGTCGCGCCTTCCAGCTCCGGTCACGAGACGTCGGCAGTGCCCTCAACAAGCGAGATAAACCGACTCAACGTCGCTACCCCCTCCGCGGTCTGCGGCAGCGAGTCGAGCAGTGCGGGCGAGTAGACGAGGTACGCCGCCCACTGGGCGCGCGAGATGGAGACGTTGAGGCGGTTGCGGGAGAGCAGAAAGTCGAGGCCGCGCGGCACATCGTCGGCGCTCGAGGCGGCGAGGCTCACGATCGAGATCACGGCTTCTCGGCCCTGAAACTTGTCGACCGTGCCCACGACGACGCGCGAATAGCCCGCAGCATCGAGGCGACCGCGGATGAGTTCCACCTGCGCGTTGTAGGGCGTCACCACGATGATGCCGTCCTCAGCGAGCGGCTTCGGGGTGCCGCCGGCCTGCGGGGTCCAGAGGGCTCCGAGGTGTTCGCGCACCAACTCCACCACGCAATCCGCTTCCTCGCTCGCGAACGTTGAGTTGTCGACGTGAGCGGTCGGAACCGAGTGCAGCCCAGGGGCGACACCGGCGAGCATCCGCCCCTCCGTTGACGCGTGCGAGCGCAGCAGTCCGTCGTACGAGAGTTGCGAGACGGGGCGCGTGACGGCCTCATCCATGCGGCGGCTCTCCTCCAGGAAGTAGCCAAAGTCATCCGGAAGCACCGCCAGCTCGCCGATCACATGACCCAGCGCCGAACCATCAACCGGGGCCGGATGGATGCCCTGGCTCACCTGCGGAAGCTGCTGCGGGTCGCCGAGCAGCAAGATTCGTTTCGCGCTCGCCGCCACACCGATCGTGTTCGCGAGCGAGAACTGGCCCGCCTCATCAATAACGAGAAGATCGAGCTGCGCTTGCTGCACACGCTTTCGGTTCGTCATATCCCAGGCGGTGCCGCCGATCACATACCCCGATATGGCGTGCTCGCTCGCGTAGGCGCGGTGCCCATCCTTGGGCAGCTCACTGAACGGCCCCTCGGTGTAATAACCGGGCCCGAACTCGCCCGGCACCGCCTTCGCCACAAGCTCAGGGTTCACATCGGCGTCGAGCACCACCGCGTCGAGAACGTTCTCGACAACCTTGTGCGATTGCGCGGTCACCCCAATCTGCCAGTGGTGCTTCTCGATCAGTTCTCGGATGACGTGGGCGGCCAGATAGGTTTTGCCCGTACCGGGTGGACCCTGCACGGCGAGGTAGCCGCTCTCCATCCCCAGAAGCGACGCGATTACGGCACGCACGCCGTCATCCGGACCCGTCATTGATTCCAGCGCACTCGATGCCGCGGGAGCTTTGCGCAACAGAAGATCAGACATGGCATCGGCGGGCCACTCCGGTGCGGCAGCAACAACGGTCTCGCCCCAGGCCTCAATCGCGGCCACAATACTGTCGGCGCGCGGGGGTGGTCCGGGCGTGATGTGGGTGGGCATTTCCTCCCACGCGGCAATCTCATCCGGCCGAGATTCGACGACGAAAATGCCCCACTCATCCTCGGGCTGTTCGGATATCCGAACGCCGCGAGCAAGGCGCGCTCCCGGTCGGTGGCCGGGAGGGGAATAGGGGAGCGGGTCACAATAGACAAGGAACACGTCGCTACCCGGTCGCGGCGCACTGCTCCCCGGCGCCCACTGGCCGTGAAGGTGCAGGTGACGCCGTTCGTTGCGCTGCTTGCCCTCTTTATGCCAATCGCGGGCAAGAGACGCACCCTCGACGACGAAGACGCCACGAGTGTCTTCCCACAGTTCGGAGGGCTGCTCGAGGCGGTCAAAGTGTTCCCACCAAAAACTCTTTACTTCGCGCCGGTGATAGTCGATCGCAGCTGCGGCCATCAGATAGGCACTGGCGGCAGCGTCATCGCCGCGCTCGGCTGCACTGTTGCCGAGAGCCTGCAGCTCAACATCGAGCTCGCTCGGTTCGAACGGCCTGACGTCGAGCTCCGTTTCGGCAGCATCGACTTTCACCCCCTGCACCTCGGGCAGGGCCCGCAGCCAATCGCGCAGCTTCAGCGTTGAGACGCAGTCGTACTCGTTGTAGCTCGCAATCGCATCCCGAATCTCGGTCGCCCGCCCAATATTGCCGTTCTCCGCTTCGGTGCAAGAGTCGACATACTCGTCAATGGAATCGGCGGCATTCGTCACACCGGCGCGCACATCGTCGCGCATATAGAGCGGTTCAAGTTTCTTGATGGAATACGACGGGGTACCGATTCGCAGCGCTCCCATCACCACCGGGTACAGATCAACGAGCACACCATCGCGCAACAATTGGTCGACAACATCCTCACCCTCACCGTGGCGGGCGGCGATGCTCAGCAGATGAGTTTTCTCATAGCTGGCGTAATGATAAATGTGGAGGCCCGGATGCTGCTGCCGGCGCTTCGTCACAAAGTCGAGAAATGACCGCAGGGTGGTTCGTTCCTCGGCGTGCGAGTGAGCCCACAGGCAATCGAATTCGCCCTCGGCGTCGACCCAGCCGAACAGGTAGTCGAGGCCCCAGATGGGGACCCCGCCCACACCGGGCTCCGAATACATCGGATCGCCCTCGAAGTCGAAGAAGAGATCGCCGGGGTTGGGTTCGGGCAGGCTTGCGATCGGCAGCGGGTTCGTCACAACAACGGGAGGCATTGCGTGCTCATCAGTGGGATCAACAGAGTGTTGCAGTTTTGCCTGAAGGTGCAGTTTTGCAAAGCTGGCCTTCGGAATGCTCAGACTTTCGGGCCGCTCCGCCGTTTCGGCAAGATCGCTGAGAGTGCGGATGCCGGCAGCCATAAACTTTGCCCGCTGGCCTGCGCGCAGCCCCGCCACCGTAACGAGGTCATCGGCAGCCTGCGCGGGTTCCTTGCAGAACTTGCAGCGCCCATCCCGCGCATACCGGTCGTCATGCCACTCAACCGGAACGCCTCCAGCGCGGTGCTCGGCAATGATCGCGTGCATGCGCGCCCGACGCCGACGGAAGACGGGGGCGATGTCGGCAACCTTGGCGGTCTCCGACTTATCGTTGCCAAGGATCAGTTCGACGGTGTCATCGACCGGCACGCCAAGCTTCTGAACCTGTTCGTGATAGGCCGCCAACTGAAGAAGCGCGGTGACCCGCACGTGGCGCGAGAGCTTTGAGTCAACGACGCGGTAGCCGCCATCCGGCTGGCGAACAAGAAAGTCGGCGTAACCAATGAACGGCAACTCGGGGTCGGATTCGTCAAAGAACACGCCCTGAAAAACAACCGGAGCACCGTTCAGCAGGGCGTTGCGGGTTCGGGTGGCGTAGTCCCGCAGAATTTTTGCGTCACGCCCGGGCGGCTTATCGAATTCCACCATCGCGTCGCCGAACTCTGCACGATAGCGATCGCGCAGTCGTGCCTCATGCGCATTGCCGAGGGTTGCGGCCCGCATCAGCATCGCATCATCGTCGGGCAGCGGATCGGTCGACCAGCCGAGCCGCTTATCGAGCACGCGCAGAAAGCCAAACTCGCAGTTCGAGGCTTGGGTGAGGTCGCTGGCGCTCGTGACGAGCGCTGCGTTGGTGGCGGTCGTGGTGCCGGAGTTGGAGTCGGTGTTGGGGAGAAGGTACATGTCAGAATAAGAATATGGTCAGCCGGAGACATCCGGTTGGCTGGGATCGTTGCTGGTCCTGACGACCGAAGATCTTATCCATGTGCACGTAAAGCATCGGTTTGGTAATCATTCTGCCGGTCTGAGTCATGCCCGCACCTCACTGTGTGTACCGCAACCAGAGACGCACGGATATCTCACGGTATCGCGAATCACTCCCAAGATCAGCGGTACGCTCGCCCCCAATGTCAGGGGCGTCATGGGCATCGAACCGCCGGCTAGGAGCCGCCAACGTCCACTCTCTCGTGGGTTGGCCGATACCAATGCAGCGTGTTCAGTGGAACCCCGCACCGCCCCATAGGCTAGAACGATGACTGGCAGCGAAACCCTACGCTCACGACGCTTCTCAACTTTGGCACCCGAGCGCGAGCCGAAGCTGGCGTTCCCGCCACACGGCAGTGCACTAATCGGCCCGGTTGACGCTCCCGGACTGCATGTAATGACCTACAACATCCGTCGTCGCGTGCCTCAGCTGATGCCGAATAGTCCCGACCTGTGGGCCCGACGCAAACCGCTGATGAGACGCCTGCTTAACGCTGAACAGCCAGCTCTGATCGGAGTGCAGGAAGCGCTGTTCCGGCAGGTACATTTTCTGCGTGATGCACTCGGTGAGCATTACCACTCCATCGGGTACGGGCGCGAAAAGAACACCGGTGGCGAAGGCTGCCCCATTTTTTACGATTCCCGGCGCCTTCAGGTAGTCGAGTGGCGGCAGGTGGCACTCTCCGACACCCCGAACGTGCCCGGCTCTACCTCATGGGGCAACCGCACGCCCCGCATCACGGTAGAAGCGAGCTTTCTCGACCTCGCCACCGGTGTGCAGTTTCAGGCCATCAACACCCACCTCGACCACCGATCCCGAAAAGCGCGACTTCGTTCCGCCGACGCCCTGAGAAACATGGTGGAGGCGTCGCCGCATCCCACAATCATGACCGGCGACTTCAACACGGATGCCGACACCGACCCCTACAACCAGCTCACCGGGAAAGGTTTGCTGTGCGACACGTGGAACACGACCGAGGAACGACTCACGCGAGGATGGGGCACATATCCGAACTATGGACCACCACGGCTCGATCGCAAACGCATCGACTGGATCCTCGTGACGCCCACCGTTGCTACGGTCACTGCGGGCATTAACGTCACGCGGTATCAGGGTGGGTGGCCGTCAGACCACGTGCCCGTGCAGGCCGTGATTCGTTTCGCCGGTGGCAACTAGGACCGCGCACTAGAGGTTCCCCACAAGCGATTGCGCGGCCCGCTCACGATTCACCTAATCTGGGCGAGTGAACCTGATCTTCCGCACCATCCTCCATCGCATTCTGAGCCCGCGTCGATCGGCATTGGGAGTTGCCGATGTCGGAACCGTCTCGTTTCGAGTGCTGCCAACCGATATCGACGTGCTGCGCCACCTGAACAACGGCGTCTACTTTTCGATCATGGATCTCGGCCGCATGGACCTGCTGATCCGTTCAGGCGGTTGGCAGAAGCTTTCCGCCAAGGGTTACTACCCGGTCATGGCCAACGAGACCATGAGCTTTCGCAAATCGCTGAACCTGTGGACGAAGTTCGACCTCGAAACACGGGTTGTCGGCTACGACGAGAAAGCAGTTTTCGTTGAACAGCGTTTCGTCGTTGGCGGCCAAATCTACGCCCAGGCCATGACCCGTGCACGCTTCCTCAAACGTTCGGGCGGCACCGTGAGCGTTGCCGAACTGCTCGACACCATCGGATGGGATGCCCCACAACCCGCCATGCCCGACTGGGTGCAGGAGTGGGCCAGCCACGTCGCGCTGCCCGTCAGTCGCGTCGACGCCCCCAGCACCTGGGAATAACGGACTGGTTCAGTGCCGCACCCCAGCGCAGCTCACTCTCTACTCCGGAGCGAACGACTGCACAACCTGCTCAAGCACGGCGCGGCACGCCACGATTGACGGCCGGCTCACACTCGATTCGCGCACCGAGGTGAAGACGGTTCGGCGGGGCAGCCCGGGCATGGGCCGCAACTCGATGGTGGGGGTGCGGCTGCCCCAGACCAAGCCGGGCAAGATTGCGGTGGCATGGCCAGATTCGACGAGTCGGATGTGGGCCTGAAGGTCGGCAGTTTCGAAGCGCACATCGGGTTCGATTCCCGCTCGCCGGCACTGCTGTTCTGCCCAGTGACGGGATGCGGTGCCGCGGGGTTCCATCACCCAGGAGCTACCGGCGGCGTCGGCAAGAGTGCTGATGCCACTGCCCGCTGGCACGGCGAGGGAGAGTTCGTCGGCATAGAGCGGGATCATGTCGAGGTCTGGATGCCGGGGGGCAGCGTGCCCGGGGTATTGTTCTGCGATTACAAGGTCGAATTCGCGGGTCCAGGTTTCGAAGAGGGCGCTTTCGGGTTCGCGTTGGGTCATTTCGATCCGGAGCTGGGGGTGTTCGCGGGCGATCACACTGAGAGCTTGGGGGATGATGCCGAGGGCTGCTGACTGGAATACCGCGAGGCGCACAGTTCCGCGCACTTCTGTGAGGGAGGAATGGATTTCTGCTTCCATTAGTTCGAGGCGTTCGAGCAGCGCAACAGTGTGTTCGACGAGGAGTTCTGCTTCGGGGGTGAGTTGCACCCGCCGACCCGCTTTAACCAGCAGGGGAACCCGCGCTTCGTCCTCGAGAAGGGCCAATTGTTGGGATACTGCAGAGGGTGTGTAGCTGAGTGCACTGGCCACTGCGGCGATGGTTCCTCGCAGTTTGAGTTCCCGCAAAAGCCGCAGTCGTCGAACATCGAGCATCGGCACTCCAATCGTTAACTTATTCTAAGCGATACCGTGCGAATTCCGTCGCTTTTGCTAAAGGCAGTGTGGGGTTCAGACTGAGACTTCAAGTCATTACCCCGTTCGGAGGCCTATTCTCGTGAGCATGTCAACTCTTGCCGACAACCTCGATGCATCACAACAGCAGATTGCCGAACAAACGGTAACTACGGTTCGCCGATGGCTGGCAGAAAGTGAAGAGTTTCCGACCGATGCGAGTGCTACCCGCCTCGCCGGAGTGCTGAAAGACCCCAACGGGCTCGAGTTCACCCTCGGCTTCATCGACACCGTTGTTCGCCCCGAAGACCTGCGCGTCGCCGGCCGCAACCTTGAGCGCCTTACTCACATCATCCCGGCGTTCCTGCCGTGGTACCTCCGCTTCGCAATCCTCGTTGGCGGTGGCTTCGCGCCACTGCTGCCCTGGATAATCGTTCCCATCGCCCGCCGGGTGCTCCGCGGCATGGTCGGCCACCTCATCATCGATGCCACCCCGGCCAAGCTCGACAAAGCCCTCGTTCACCTGCGTCGTGACGGGGTAAACCTCAACCTCAACCTGCTCGGAGAAGCCGTACTCGGCGACGACGAAGCAGACAACCGCCTTGCTGGCACGCGTGCACTGTTGCAGCGGGATGACGTTGACTACGTCTCCATCAAGGTGTCGTCGGTCGTGTCGCAGCTTTCTATGTGGGCCTTCGATGAGACCGTCGACCGTGTTGTCGACCGCCTCACCCCGCTCTACCTTCTCGCGCTGCACGCGCCAGAGAAGAAGTTCATCAACCTCGACATGGAAGAGTTCAAAGATCTCGACCTCACCATCGCGGTATTCGAGAAACTGCTCGACCAGCCAGAATTGCTCGAACTTGAAGCAGGCATCGTGCTTCAGGCGTACCTTCCCGACGCCCTCGTCGCGCTTCAAGCTCTGACCGAGTGGTCAATTGCTCGCCGCGCTCGCGGCGGTGCAGCCATCAAGGTGCGCGTTGTAAAGGGTGCAAACCTCGCAATGGAGCACGTCGACGCGGTCACGCACCACTGGCCAATGGCCACCTGGGGCACCAAGCAAGACAGCGACACCCACTACAAGCGGATGCTCGACTGGGCATTCACTCCCGAGCGCACAGATGCTGTACGCATTGGTGTTGCCGGCCACAACCTGTTCGACATTGCGTTCGCGTGGCACCTCGCTCAAGAGCGTGGCGTGACCGACGGTATCGAATTCGAAATGCTGCTCGGAATGGCGACAGGCCAAGCAGAAGCCATCAAGCGCGACGTCGGCAGCTTGCTCCTCTACACTCCCGTCGTTCAGCCAACCGAGTTCGACTCCGCCATCAGCTACCTCGTGCGCCGCCTCGAAGAGAACGCCAGCACCGAGAACTTCATGTCTGGACTGTTCGAACTCTCCAGCAACGAAGACATCTTCGTGCGCGAGCAAGACCGCTTCTTGGCATCGCTCGCGAACCTCGACTCGGAAGCTCAGACATCCAACCGGGTTCAGGACCGCAGCGAGCCTGCCGCACTGATCGGCGACCGCCCGTTCGACAACGTCGCAGACACCGACCCCGCAATCGGCGAAAACCGTGACTGGGGCCGCGCAATCTTGGCGCGCAGCGCAGACTCGCAGCTCGGCATCGACACCGTCAGGGCTGGTGCCGTAAGCACGCACGAGCAGGTGACGAGCATCATCGAGTCGACAACCGCTGCAGGACGCAACTGGGGTGGGATGCCCGCCGCCGAGCGTGCGGCAATCCTGCACCGTGCCGGAGACGCGATTGAAACATCCCGCGCCCGACTCATCGAGATCATGGCCAACGAAGCGGGCAAGACGATCGCTGAAGGTGACGTTGAAGTAAGCGAAGCAATTGACTTTGCGCACTACTACGCTGAGCGCGCCCTCGACCTTGAGGCGATCGACGACGCCACGTTTGTGCCCTCAGCACTCATTGTCGTTACCCCACCGTGGAACTTCCCCGTGGCAATTCCTGCGGGCAGTGTGCTCTCGGCGCTCGCCTCAGGCAGTGGCGTCATCATCAAACCCGCCAAGCTTTCCCAGCGCAGTGCCGCAGTGATGGTCGAAGCGCTCTGGGAAGCCGGAGTGCCGCGCGAGGTTCTCGTCTTTGTTGACCTGAAAGATCGTGAACTCGGTCGCACACTGATCTCTGACCCCGCCGTCGACCGCGTCATCTTGACAGGGGCGTGGGAGACCGCCGAAATGTTCCGTTCGTGGCGTCGCGACCTCCCAATCCTTGCTGAGACCAGCGGCAAGAACGCGATCATTGTCACCCCCAGCGCAGACCTCGACCTTGCGGTTGCCGACGTAACCAAGAGCGCGTTCGGACACGCAGGACAAAAGTGCTCCGCGGCATCCCTCGTGATTTTGGTTGGCTCGGTTGGCACAAGCGAACGCTTCGAGCGTCAGCTTGTCGACTCGGTGCGCACCCTGCGTGTTGGGCTACCCCAAGACCCTCTCACCATGATGGGCCCGATTGTTGAAGCTGCTCAGGGCAAACTCCTCGGTGCGCTAACCACCCTCGCTCCCGGCGAGAGCTGGCTCGTGAAGCCACGTCAACTCGACGACGAAGGCAAGCAGTGGACCCCCGGCGTGCGCACCGGTGTCGCCGCTGGCAGCGAATTCCACATGACCGAATACTTCGGGCCGGTGCTCGGAGTGATGCGCGCCAAGAACCTCACCGAAGCGATCGCCATGCAGAACGCGGTGGACTACGGCCTGACGGCGGGCATCCACTCGCTCGACTCCACTGAGGTTGCTCGCTGGCTTGATGAAGTGCAGGCAGGAAACGCCTACGTGAACCGCGGAATTACTGGCGCAATCGTTCGCCGCCAGCCCTTCGGTGGTTGGAAGCGGTCCACAGTCGGATGCAGTGCCAAAGCTGGCGGCCCCAACTACCTGATGACGTTGGGTCAGTGGAAAGCCGTTGAGCAGCCCGCCGCACGCGACATTCAGGTGCGCGGACTCAGCGATCAGGTGTCGTCGGTCATCAAGAAGGCTCAGTCGGGCATGGAGTTCGACGAATTCGACCGTGTACGCCGTGCCGCCGAAAGCGACCAGCGGGCCTGGGAGACCGAGTTCGGCATCAGCCGCGACGTTTCCGACCTGGGGGTGGAGCGCAACGTGTTCCGCTACCGTTCGGTGCCGGTCACGATTCGTCTCTCCGAGGGTGAACCCATGGGTTACCTGGTTCGGATGATCGCGGGCGCAGCTCGTATCGGCTCGACCATCCACATCAGCTCGGCCATTCCGCTGCCCTCGCTGCTCACCGAATCATTCGAATCCGGCAACGCAGTATCGGTCGCCGACGTCGTTGTGGAATCGGATACCCGGTGGATTGAGCGTGCCGCCCGCGGTGAGCTCAACACCAGCCGTGTTCGCCTCATCGGTGGTTCAGCGGTCGACTTGGCGGAGGCGGTTGAGGGAAACCCTGACCTCGCCGTCTGGTCGGGGCCGGTTACCACATCCGGTCGCGTCGAACTGCTGATCTTCGTGCACGAGCAGTCACTGTCGATCACCGCACACCGCTTCGGAAACCCCGACCCGGCCATGGCCGCATTAGAGGTCTAACAACCCAACAACCGGTCGGCGCACACCGCGCAAATCGGCGAATTGTGGTGGCCGTCGTTTAGCCTAAGAAGATGATTCCTTCGATACCGTTGAACGACGGCCACAGCATTCCCCAGCTCGGCCTCGGCACCTGGCCCCTCAGCGATGCTGAGGTCGCAATCGTTGTTCCCACTGCGATCGAGCTCGGCTACCGACACATCGACACGGCCGTGAAATACGGCAACGAGGCGGGCGTCGGCGAGGGCATCCGGCGCAGCGGCATTGACCGCGACGAACTCTTCATCACCACCAAACTCGACGGCGGATTTCAGGGTGAAGACCGTGCCATCGATGGTTTGCGTGAGAGTCTCGAACGCCTTGATCTCGAGTACGTGGACCTACTGCTCATTCACTGGCCGCTGCCCGACCGTGGCGAGTTTCTCTCCACCTGGCGCACCTTTGAGAAACTGCACGCTGACGGCTTCGCCCGCTCCATCGGCGTCTCAAACTTTAGGCCCGCCCACCTTGATGTGCTGGCGGATGCCGCAACCACCGTGCCTGCCGTGAACCAGGTCGATCTTTCTCCGACCAACGCTCGCCTCGACGACCGCGCCTACCACGACTCCCGCGGAATCGTCACGGAAGCATGGAGCCCCATCAAGGGTGTGCTCGACCAACCAGTGTTGCTCGAGATCGCCGCAAAGCACGAACGTTCAGCGGCACAGATTGCACTGCGGTGGCACCTGCAAAATGGCATTGTGGCGATCCCGAAATCAGCCAACCCCGAAAGGTTGGCCGACAACATTGCGATCTTCGACCTCGAACTCGACTCCCGCGACCTCGAAGCGATTGCCGCTATCGATGTTCCCGGGTCTGGCGTCGATTCTGATGTCACCGGGCACTAGCCTGCGGCAGCGGTTGGCGTTCGGGTAGCGCGGACGGGCGTTGACGCTGCTGAAACTCAGCGCTGCTGAAACTCAGCGCTGCTGAAACTCAGAGGTGCTGGAGCTCAGCGCTGCAGCGCGGTGCTCACGAAGCGTTGTGCGTCATCCGCAGTGATGCCGAGTTCGGTGGCGCGGTCGGCGTAGGCTTTGGCTTCAAGTTGGAGCAGCGCGGCGGCGTCGCCGGGGCGAGCTTTCACGATGGTGCCGTTGCGGCCACGCGAGAGTAGAAAGCCGTCGGCTTCGAGTTCGCGGTAGGCCCGCGCCACCGTGTTGGGGGCGATGCCGAGGTCACTGGCCAGTTGGCGGACTGTCGCCAGCTTGGTGCCGGCCAGTAGCTCACCGCTAGCAATCTGTGCGATCGCTTGAGCCTTGATCTGTTCGAATGGCGGGATGGATGCCGCGGTATCAATTTCGAACGTGACCGGACTTTCGGTGGGGGTGCGACGCCACGATTCAGCCATTCCTGATTCTCTCACACGCGCTACAAGAGCTACGGCAGCAACTCCAGCATCTGCGGTCGGGCTTTCATCGCGTGGATAACGAGTTCGTTTCCACTATCGAAAACGAGCACAACAGTCTCAAGCAGTCTTCCCTGAGTGTCGAATCCCAGCCGGAGTTGGCGCGCCGGCGAATCGTGCACCTTCACGCGACGTAGGACGCCAATGCATCGCGGATTGCCTCTGACCTAGTCTTGCTCTCGCGAGCCGCCCGAGCATCGATTGCTGCGAGTTCGTCTGGGGTGAGCCGCAAAGCGACAACCTGCGAGGGCTCGGCGCCCCGGCCTGGCCGGCCACGGCCTCGCTCTTTCAGCTTGTTGACGTCGTACCCGGCGTCCGCTTCTGCAGCCCATGCCGCGATCTGCCCTTCCGCGACGGGCACGACATTTACGGACTCACCGATACTCATATTTTTAATGTAATACGAAATTATCTCCGTGGCAAGGGTGCCCAGCGTCCATGTTTCCGTAGCGCTGTAGACCCGCGCCCCGCTGCAAGGGGCTCTGGCCCAAGCCGAGGTCGCCTATGAGCATCACCTCGAACTTGCGCCCACCACTGAACTCCGCCACCTCCAATACACGGAGGACGACCGTCAGCGCGCCGGCAAACGCTCGCGTATCGAGCTGACGGCCGAGTACACCCGCCGATACAGCGCAGAGATCCTCGATTACGCCGATCTTCTCCCGCTCATGGCAGCGCAGTCGGGCAGCGGGACCGCGGCGTTGCTCTATGTCGAACGAGACCCCGAGGCGTGTCACCGCTCGTTGATCTCCCAAAGAATGCTTGAGCAACACCGAGTTACGAGTGTCGCTTCCGGGGCGTCCTGCTTCGCCTCTCTGTGTCGTTCGCCGATAGGCGTGGCGCCGGGCGTGCGGTGGCTGCACTACTCGAGCTTCAGGCCAAAGCGGAACACTATCTACCGCGTGCCGCTACTTCGAAAATGGTCTCAAGACCGTCTTCTTCGTCCCACTGCTCACCGACTTCTTTGAAGCCGTAATCTTCGACCAAGGATCGCGACGGATGATTTTCTGGGCTGATAGTGGCTCGAACGATCTGCACCTCCGCACTGGTGCTGGCTACCGAAAGCAGAGTTTCGAGAGCCCGCCTCGCATACCCCCTTCTTCGATATTCCGGAGCGATCCTGTAGCCAACTTCGACCATCCCGGCATCATCCGGTGCTCCATGAAATCCAGCTATGCCAACAGCACCATCCACGCCGGGCACAACGACCAAGCGGGTGATCCAGGGCGCGTCGGATGGGGAATCGACAAGTTGTTTACTTCTCATACGCCAGAGCCCAATGCACTCCACGCCCGCAAGGTAAGGCGTTATGAGAGAGGAGTGTGCATCATCGACAGCTTCTCCCTGAGCCAGTGTGTTGAGGACAAGTTTCGGTAGTGCTACTAGCTGCATCTGCTGGGACCCGTGGTGCGTCCACGGGTGCATGGTTACTGTCATCTACGCCATTCTGGCAGGCTTAGAACCGTGCGCCAGCCTCGCCCATTCGCGCGCACCAGAAGCGCAATGCCTTCGATGGGGAGCACCAAGTAGGGAAGCAGGATGGCCAAGTGCCAGCTCGCTAAGGGCACTAAAGGGTTGGTCGGTACATTCGGAACTTCCGCTTGAACCGCCGACGTGATTGCGAAAGCCACAACGAGAATGACCGCTGTCGCTAGCGGAATGAGCCAAGCGGCCAGTTTCTCTCGTCGGGACCAGACTGCCGAGAACGAGACCAAGACTAGGCCGACGATCGGCGCAATTACAGGGACGACAAAGGTGCCGACGATCAGCAGCAGCACGGCGATGATCGGGAGTGTTCGACTCGGTGATGGCTCTGTCGGATTGCTCTGCTCGGCAGCCAGTGTGGCAGCGGCGGCTTCGGCGGCAATGAAAGTGGGATCGCCAAGCTCTGCAACGCGGGCGGTGGCTGCTTCGGCGTCGAGCCCGTCGAGTTCTTCGCGAACCCCGGCGATGATCTCCGCCCGCACGTCTGGTTGAACGTCAGAGAGCGCCGCGGCTAGCCTGGCGAGGTAGTCGCGGGTTGCCTGCGGGGTGGTTTTTGTCATGAGCTGTCCTTTCCGACGAGCTGGAGTACGGTTGCGGCGAATGGCTCCCATTGGAGGCGGAACGATTCGAGTTGCGTTGCGCCGCGAGTGGTCAGTTGGTAGTACTTGCGCACGGGCCCGGATGCTGACGCCTCGTTGTAGGTCGTCACAAGTCCTTGGCTGCGCAAGCGGGAGAGCATCGGGTAGAGCGTGCCGATGCTCGCGATCATTCCGGAAGTGACGAGCCGTTCTGAGAGTTGCCAGCCATACATTGGTTCGCGCGAGAGAAGCCCGAGCACGCAGTATTCGACTACGCCCTTACGAAGCTGAGTGCCCACATCCACTGTCATGCAATACACGCTACCTTGCAGTGCAGGCTAATGGCAACAGTGCAGAGTCTTATGCTGCACCGGGCAAGCAAGCCGCTGAGACAACGTCGGGTGCGAGCTCTCATCGGTGGATGATTGCCACTCCTGGTGCCGTGAGACCGTCTCAGGCCGCGAGTGGCGAGGTTGACTTCAGGAGATGACCGTGGTGCGCGGTTTGAGCGTGTGGCAGATTCCGACCGTGCGCGAAATTATTTGGGGATGGCTCACCTCGGCGATCGGGCTGGCTATTCTAGTTGTGTTCTAGAGCCAGTCGTTGCGTTTGAAGACGACGAAGAGACCTACTGATAGCCCCACGATGAGAAGCGTCGACGCGATGAAGCCAGAGATGTGAGCAAAGCCGGGGTAGGGCAGATTTTGACCGTAGAAGCCCGTGATGGCGGTCGGTACGGCGATGATGGCCGCCCAGCTGGTGACCTTCTTGGTGATGATATTCAGTCTGTTGCCCTGGATTGTTAGGTTGGTCTCCACGATCGTCGACACGAGGTCCCGCAGGCTATCGGTCCACTCGGTGGCCCGCAAAACATGATCGTAGAGGTCTTGATAGTACGGTGCCATCGCGCTGGGTACGAGGTCGACGTCGCGTCGAATGAGCGTATTGACGACCTCCCGCATCGGGAGGATCACTCGTCGCAGTTGCACCAGACTTTTGCGCAATTCAAAGCTTCGGCGCTGCACATCGGGGTCATGAGGCCGGTCATCAAATAGCAGGTCCTCAAGCGTCTCGATCTGGTCATCGAGCGCCTGAACAGTATCGAAGTGTCCATCTATGACGAAGTCGAGCAGCCCGTACAGAAGTGCACTGATGCCATGGCTGGTGAGTTCGGCATTCTGGTCGAGGTGATCGAGCAGGTCGTCGATGGGGAAGCTGTCGTCTTTGCGAACAGTGATGAGGGCCTTCGGGGTGATGAAGGCCGCAACCTCTGCGGTCGTCAATTCTCCCGTTTCTGCATCCAACCGGACCGCGTAAGCGCTGAGAAAGTCATGGTTGTCGTAGCGGTTGAACTTTGGTCGCTGTTGTGCCGTTGCGGCTCCCTCGACGGCGAGTGAGTGCAGTGTGAGTTCGTCGGCTACAGTCTGCAGTTCTTGTGGGCTGGGCGAATATAGGTCTACCCAAATGATGGCGTTGTCGTGGGACAAGTACTCGCCCAGTTCCTCCAGCGAAAAGCCCTCGTCGAAGAGAACGCCGTTCCGGTAGCACCGCGTTGTGGTCATGCGACCAGTATCGCAGTTGCTTCGTTGAGTTCAGGTGGCTAGACCGTTCCATCAAGGTCTGATGCTGACTGCTTACGGTCATCAACCGATTGACTTCAGGCGGCACCCCAGCGCAGGGTTAACGCATCCCCTCGATTGGAGAATCCCATGGCCGAACGCATCTCTCCCCAGCAGTTTCGCGCATCCGATGGAGTGGAGGATTGGCTGGTGCACTTCGACGGCGTCAAGACGTATTTTGCTACCGGATCATTTGCCAAGGGTGTCGAACTGATTGACGTCATTGGGCGGCTTGCCGACGCGGCGAACCACCATCCGGATGTCGACCTGCGCTATCCCGGTGTGATGGTGAGCCTGTTCACGCACGACATCGACGGTATCAGCGACCTTGATGTGGCTCTAGCGCAGCAGATTTCAACAGCCGCCCGTGAGCTGGGGATTGAGGCAGACCCGTCCAAGGTTCAGACCGTGTAGGTCTCGACGCGCCCTGAGGATAATTCAGCGGCTGCGCATCAGAGTGAATGAACGAGCGCTCACTCAGTTAAGACGCAGTATGGCTACCCCGACCGCGGAACCGACCGAGACTGCGACTGCGACCGCGAACGCGAGCCCGGCGAAAGCCAGCCGTGCCGCCCCCCTCAGCGTCGATGACCGCCGCGCGATGATCGTCGCCTCCGTCGCCCCGGTACTCAGTGCGCACGGGCCAGCCGTGACCTCCCGCCAGCTCGCCGAAGCCGCCGGCATTGCAGAAGGAACCATCTACCGGGCGTTCGCCGACAAGGACGACCTGATCCGGGCATCCATCGAATCGCACACCGACCCCGCACCTTTGCTGCATGCCCTCGAAAACATCGACCCGATTCTCCCACTCGAGCAGAAGATGCAGGAAGCAATCGCGCTAATCCGTGCCAGATTTCGGGATGTCGTCAGCCTCATGTCGCTGTTTGGCGAGTACCGCAAGCGACCGAGCAGCCACCATCGCAACTGAGAAGTAGAACCCATGCTGTTACGCCTCCTGCGCCGCTACCTCCGCCCGCACACCAAACTCCTTGTTGGCGTCGCAATCTTCCAGGCCGCCCAGTCGATCGCGAACCTCTACCTGCCGAGCCTCGTCGCCGACATCATCGACAACGTGTCACTCACCGCGGCACCGGGGCAGGCAGTTGCGATCGTGGGCCAGACGGGCGCCGGCAAGACCACCCTCGTGAACCTCATCATGCGCTTCTACGAACTGGACTCTGGGCGCATCACCCTCGACGGTATCGACATTGCCGATATGACCCGCGATGACCTCCGTGGCCGCACCGGAATGGTGCTGCAGGACACCTGGCTATTCGGGGGAACCATCCGCGAGAACATTGCCTACGGTCGACCGGATGCCACAGAAGAGGAGATTATCGCGGCAGCGACGGCCACCGATGTTGACCGTTTCGTGCACTCACTGCCCGATGGCTATGACACCGTGTTGGAAGATGATTCGGATAACGTCAGCGCGGGGGAGAAGCAGTTGCTCACCATCGCGCGAGCGTTCCTTGCGAAGCCGAGCGTGCTCATCCTCGATGAGGCGACGAGCTCTGTCGACACCCGCACTGAGGTTCTGGTGCAGCGGGCGATGGCCGCTCTGCGCAGCAATCGCACCAGTTTCGTCATCGCGCACCGGCTCTCTACGATTCGAGACGCCTACCTCATTCTGGTGATGGATGCCGGACAAATCGTCGAGCAGGGCACGCACCACGAGTTGCTGCAAGCGGAGGGCGCCTACTTCGCCCTCTATAACGCACAGTTCGCGGCGCCCGTGAGCGACGCAGTCTGAGACGAAAGGGCCCGGCACCGTGCGTGACCTGCAGAGCTGGACGATTACCTGCGGGCTGGATCCCGCCACATTGTGTTGACCGCTGGCCGGCCCGGGGCGACCGGAATGCTGCCATGCACGCTGAATCCGGCTGACACATAACGTTGATCATTGGCGCCGTTGCTTGACTCCAGATAGGTTCCGATTCCTTGAGCATCAGCCTGTTTCACAACGTGAGCCAGCAGCGCCATCCCAATTCCGTGACCGCGCGCCTGACCTCGAGTGCCCAGCATCGAGACATAGAGGTGCGGGGTATCGACGGGGCGAGCATGCTCGAATCGCTCAAAGAGCCCGTTAACCTCATCGGCATGATCTCCGAGAAGGTCATCAAGAACGGTCGGGAACCGTTTCGCATCGGCATCAGACATTTCGTTCACGCCGGGGCCGAAAGCGGTGACGACAGCACCGCAATCGGAGGTGAGCCAGACGGCGTCATTGGCGATGGCATGGGTGACGGTCATCCGGAAGACAGCGGCGTGCTGTGCCGCGCGCGCCTCCGGGTCAGGAAACGCCCAACTCCACACCGGATCCTGATCAAACGCTTCAACCAGAGTGCCCACCACACTCGGCAGATCGGCCGGTCTTGCGAGTCGGGTTGATCGCGCGGCCTCAATTCTCATCAGATCTGCGTCACCGCTCGTCGCCACCATGGGTACAGCATACGATGGCGCTCACTCTGCCCGGACGTGGCCCACGAACCGCAGTGATAGGTCGCGACTTCTACGAAGCAGACCGCACAATCAGTACCGGGCAGTGAGCATGCTGGGCGCAGGCTGTGCTCACGGAGCCCAGCAGAAGGCCGACAAAGCCCCCGCGGCCTCGTGAACCCAGAATGAGCATCTCAGCCCCGATACTCTCCTCGATGAGAGCGTGCGCAGCTAAACCGGGTTTTACCTTGGTGCTGAACCAGGAGGGGCGGTCACCACCAAATACCTGCTCTGCCACGGCCTCAATTATTTCGTTTGCATCTTCTTCTGGTGACCAACCGGAGAGCAGAGCCACTTCTGCGCCGACGGGATACGTCCAGGTGGTGACGGCCTCCAACGACGTTCCGAACGCTTGTGCAGTGCGTTCGGCGGCGCGAAGTGCCTCGATCGATGAGTCAGAGCCATCAACGCCCACCACTATGCGGCCATGGCGTCCATCTTCTCGCCTAGGGGCGTCCACCGCAGCCGAATCTGCGGAACTGCTGTTATCCGTCATAGACACAAGCTAGCCGAACATGTTTTGTCGGACTAGGTAATTCCCACTCCGCTGACTGCACTCCATGATAAAGCGGGCAGAGTATTGGCGAGAGGCAGTGCGCCGTATCCGAAAGACTTCACACCGCCACCCCAATAGGGCATGATCAACACAACAACCGTGTTCGAGAAGCTGGGTCAGAAGAAGCGCCCGATTATCGGATGCGTGGGTGGGTGAACGCCGTGGGCGTATAACCCAACGGAGGTTCGCCATGTATGTTTTCGACGATCGAATCGACGCCGGCCGACAGTTGGCCGCCAGACTCGACGCGCTCAAAGATTCTGACATCGTCGTGCTCGGGTTACCTCGAGGCGGTGTTCCCGTCGCCGCCGAGGTGGCGAAAGCTCTCGACGCTCCGCTTGACGTGATCGTCGTGCGCAAACTCGGGGTGCCGTTCCAGCCCGAAGTGGCAATGGGCGCGATCGGAGAGGGCGGTGTGCGCGTCCTCGACGAGCGGGTACTCGCGATGGCGCACGTGTCGGAAGCGGAGCAGCGTGAAGTGGAGGACCGCGAGCGAATAACCCTCGAGGCCCGAAGCGTACGGTTCCGCCGCGGAAGGACGCGGATCGACCTCACCGGCCGCGTCGCCGTCATCGTAGATGACGGAATCGCCACGGGTTCAACGGCTCGGGCGGCATGCCAAGTTGCCCGCCGACTGGGTGCGGCGCGGGTCGTACTCGCAGTGCCGGTCGCAGCCCGCGACACCGCAGATCACTTCGCCGACGCCGACGAAGTGATCTGCGTCGCGGCTCCGCCGAACTTCCGCGCCGTCGGCAACCATTACCGGGATTTTTCGCCGACGACCGAGGATGAGGTGATTGTGCTTCTGGATGCGGCGGCAAAGCGTGTGCAGCTCGGGAACACCGCATCCGAACCCGACAGCGACGTGGATGTCACGATCCCCGTCGATGGTATAAGCATGTAAGGGCACTTGCAGGTGCCGGAGCCGGCCGCCGCGATCGTCATCTTCTCGCATGGGAACGGCAGCAATCGACACAGCTTCCGCAACCGTTTCGTCGCCGACGTGCTCAACAAGGCCGGAATCGGAATCAGTGTGGCCGTGTAGCGCCCGAAGCTAGAGGCGGCGTCGTGCGTCGTGCACCGCGGGGCCAGGGACCACAAGGACAGGAATGGAGGCAAATTCGAGCACCCGCATCGTGTGGCTTCCCACCTTCGGTATCGCATGACCCGGACGGTCCACCGACGCCATGACGATCATGTCTGCGGCAACCGCGCGTGCCTCGTCCAAGATCTCGACAGCGATTTTGCCGGTGCGGAGACTCGTCGTCACAGTGAGCCCTGTGCTCGCACCGAGACGCACAACGTGTTTGAGAATGGAGTTGGCTTCCGCTTCGCGTTCTGCGGTCAATGACGCGATGTTGGTGTGCCGTCTATCTACCGGGGTCGACGCGGGGTTGACGACGGTCACCACACGGAGCTCCGCCCCTATCTGGGTAGCGAGCGCAACGGCCACCTCGGCGGCGGCGAACGCCGCGGGGGAGTCATTGACGGCGACCAGAACCATGGTCACCTGAGAGACGTCAGCCATCAGAACCTCCAGACAATTGGGGAATCGGACTATCGGCGGTGCGAGCCCGATCGGCCCCTGAGCGATTATTTTCTGCCCAGCGCACCCGGAGGCTCTCCTCGAGCTCTTGTTGGTCCAACTGTCCCTGGATGCTGATCAGCTTGGCCTCCAGCCGGGGAATCCATGTGTTCTCGATAGCGCGCTGACGGAGGCGTGTCGTGGTGAGCTCAGTGGAGACGAGAAGCAGGGCTCGGCTTGCCGCCGCACACTGGGCAGCCGCAACGAGCGAGTCTCTGTGTGATTGAGCAGCGTAGGACAACGCAGAACTCCCCCCGGGATGTCGCTCAGGTGGGAGCTGGACCGTCACGTTTTCGGGATAGCTCACTCCCATCGCTCCTCCCCAGTGCACCTCCACAACCACTGGATCGTCTGCGGCCGCGGCCTCTATCCGATCTCGACCATCCATTTCCGCGCTCCGCTGTAGCCAGGTTGCCGCGACACGCGCGAGGTCCTCCCACCGTCTTCGGCTGTGTTCGGCGAATAGCTCGAGGCGTTCAAGTTCGTCGGCGAGGATGTGTTGTTTACGGTCGAGGAGCGTGCTGCCGTGGCGTGCGGTCTCCAGTTGGTGTGCAACGCGGGCTTTGCCTGACCGCCCAGTCTCATTCACGATCGCCTCGCTTCTTGGGGAGGTACTTGTCCAAGAATGCGGTGGACAGCATTGTGAGTTCTTGCTCGGGTAACGCGGCGAGGGCGCGCCACGCGCGGTCAAGAGTGTCCTCGAATGTGCGTGCCTCATTGTCGCGTTGGTCGAAAAGCTCACGCTCAACGAGATTTCGGTACGCGATAAAGCTGCGGTCGGTCTCGCTCAGGGCGGCAGTGCCGACGAGCTCGGCGAGCTCTGCCGACTGGCGCGCTCTAGCTATCGCGGCGAGCACCTGAGCCGCGACATCCACATGGTCCTCGCGGGTTTTTGTGGTGCCAACGCCATTTCGCATGAGGCGCGAGAGTGACGACAGCACGTCGACGGGTGGGTAGATGCCGCGCGCCTCAACCTCGGGCGAGAGCACAATCTGACCTTCGGTAATGTAGCCGGTTAGGTCGGGAACAGGGTGAGTGATGTCGCCCGCGGGCATCGTGAGCACGGGGACGACCGTCACCGAACCGTCCCGACCCTTCACCCGACCGCAGCGTTCGTACAGTGTCGCGAAGTCGCTGTACAGGTAGCCAGGGTAACCGCGGCGACCGGGGATTTCGCGGCGGGCAGCCGAGACTTCCCGCACCGCCTCGGCATAACTGGTCATGTCCGACATAATCACCAGAACGTCAAGGCCTTCCTCGAAGGCGAGGTTTTCGGCGATCGTCAAAGCGATCCTCGGCGTCAGAATGCGCTCAATGACCGGATCATCGGCCGCATTGAGCAGCATGACGAGCTCACCTGATGCCGAACGTTCCTCCAGGCGGTCGCGCACCGTGGCAATGTCGGCATGGGTGAGCCCCATCGCCGCGAAGACCACACGGAATGGGCGCCCGCTCGCTGTCGCCTGCGCCGCGATCTGTGTTGCCAGAGCCAGGTGCGGCAATCCGGGAACGGAGAAGATGGGCAGCTTCTGCCCTTTCACGAGAGTCATCAGGCCGTCGATGGCGGAGATTCCCGTGAGCACCGGCTCATCCGGAGACTCCCGGTAGACGGGGTTGAGCGGCCAACCATTGACAGGTACGGTCACTGCGCCGACGACGGGTGGCCCGCCATCGAGAGGGGCACCCCGTCCGTTGCAGACCCGACCGAGCCAGTCGGCGCCAACGGGTATCGCGAAGGGGTGCCCGGCGAAGCGCACACCAACACCCTGCGGGGTCAGACCGTCTGTGCTCTCCATGACCTGCACGGTGGCGAGGTCGTGATCAACCTCGAGAACTTGGCCGTGTCTGTCGATACCGCCATCGACCTCCACGGTGACGGATTCCTCCCAGCCGATGCCCTCAGCGTCACCAACGACGAGGAGTGGGCCGCGGAGAGAACGCACGTCGCGGTACACAATCCATTCGCGGGAGCCAGCCGGCGTGTCCGCATTCTCGCCGGATGGCGGCAGGGGGGATGCGGGCGTCACTAGAGTGCCCTCAACATTTGCAAGACTTTGGGCAGACGCGAAGATACGCCGACGGCGTCAGACGGCCGCGTCTCTTCCCGTGCTCGCAAGACCACGCCAAGATCGGCCTGCTCAATAGTCGTCGCCGGGATGCCCCGCTGCACGAGCTCCTGGCATTCGTCCACGACGCCCAGCACGAGATCAAGGAGAGCCGCCCCTTTCTCGTCGGAGCAGAAACCGTCGTTCGCACTCAGCGCGCTTTGCAACAGCACCCCATCGCGGATGAGCCGGCCGCCGAGGAGCACCATCCGCTCATGGCCAGGAAGCGAACTTCTTCCCATGATCTCCGCCAGCGACTCAAGGCGGTCTGCTTCGGCTAGCAACGCGACCGTTCGGGAGCGACGCTGTGTCCACTCAGGCTGTCCGTTCGCGGTGTACCAGCGCCCGATGGCGTCCACATCTCGCGCAAACGAACCGCTCCAACTCACGGCAGGATAGTGTCGCGAGTAGGCGAGGTCGCGGTCCAACAACCAGAGGGAGCGGACGAATCTTTGCGTGTCTGTTGTCACCGGCTCCGTCATATCCCCACCAGCGGGTGAGACCGCGCCAATCACGGTGACGGAGGCGGTGTGCCCGCTGAGCGTCTTCACGCGACCGGCACGTTCGTAAAAGGCTCCGAGGGCGGAGGCGAGAGTGGCCGGGAATCCATCCTCCGCGGGAAGATCACCGTTGCGGTTCGCGAACTCGCGCAGAGCTTCAGCCCACCGTGAGGTCGAGTCGGCGATCACGACGACCTCGTACCCCATGTCCCGATAGAATTCGGCCACGGTTATCCCCGTGTAGATACTCGCCTCGCGTGCCATCATCGGCATATTCGAGGTGTTCGCGATGATGACCGTGCGGTCGATCAGTCGACCACCGGAGCGCTCATCGACCAGTTGAGCGAGACCGTCAAGCACATCTGCCATCTCATTGCCCCGTTCACCGCAGCCCACGTACACGATGACGTCGGCATCACTCCATTTGGCGATTTGCTGCAGGAGCATAGTTTTTCCCGTCCCGAAACCACCGGGAACCGCCGCCGCCGCCCCTCGCGCCAGGGGATAGATGAGATCGAGAACGCGTTGGCCGGTGTGGAGCGGGACCGCCTCGGAGAGTGATTGGCGGAACGGCCGCGACTGACGCACCGGCCACCGCTCGGCCAGTGTCACCGTACGGCCACCGACCGTAGCCACCGGATCAAGTGCACGAAGAGGCCCCTTCGGGGCCCGCCAAGAAAGCTCGCCCGAAATTCCCGGCGGCACGAGGACCCGGTGTTCGACGGCACCAGAGTCAGGAACCGTTCCCAGCAGATCGCCCGCAGTGACGGAGGGGCCCACCGAGGACGCTGGCTCGAAAGTCCATTCCCTCGAGAGTGTTGCAGTGTCTGCATCCGATGCCGCGCGGTCGGGAGTGAGCCACATCGGAGCCGATGACAGCGGCCGCAGAAGGCCGTCAAACGCATGCCCCAGTAGGCCAGGGCCAAGGAGCCCGGCAAGTTCGCCACCAGTCGCCTCAGCGGGATCCCCCACTTTGAGGCCACCCGTATATTCGTAGGCTTGGAGCACCGCGTGCTCTCCAGAGAGTGCGACGGTTTGGGCACTGATCCGCTGCGGTCCAACGGCGACGAGCTCGAGCATGGCGAGATTTGCTACCCCGTCGACCTCGACGAGGGGGCCGTTAACGCGCACCACCGAGCCCACACCGAGAGTCGATGGTGAAGCCGGAGAAGGGGAATTCACCGCGTCCACAGCGCACTCACCTCCGCTGTCATCTCGTCGAGTGCGCCCGTCGCGAGCGTGGATAAGGAAAGGTCGAGGCTGCGGGAACCTGTTTTGACCAGAATGCCACCCTCCGGCATCTCGACAATCGTCGCATCCGGGCCGAGCAACGCCTGCCCACGTTCGACGAGTTCTGTGCGCAGCTTGGAGTATCTCCGTTCAGTGCGCAACGCGCTCGCAGTCTTCTCCACAGTGGTGCGCAGCCTCTGCCTGATCGCCTCCCTCTGCGAAAGCACTACTTCATTGGCTTCTCTTCGTACTCGCGCCGACCTGAGATCGGAGGCAGCTTGGGCAGTGCGTTTTCCCTCATCGATCGCCTCGGAGAGAATACGATCGCGCTCGCCCTCCGCTTGCTTCAGGAGTATGTCCGCGTGCGCTTGGGCGGCCCTGTGGGCAGACTCCGCATCGTTCTGCGCGGTGGTGGCGAGGTACGCACGCAACGGGATGAGGGCATCCAGAGCTTTGGGCGACAGGTCGCTCATAGTGGCAGCACGACCGTCATGGGAGAGCGCGGGTCATCGCGGATCTCCCCGAGCGCTAGCGCGGCACGCGGGGTGAGGATGACTACCCTCGCGTTTTTCGGCAAAAGCGCCCAGGCGTCATGGACGGCATGATCGGTCTCGGCGACTCGGAGTTCAACGCCAGCCAGAGGGAAACCCTCAAGCAGCGATTGCTCACCGAGTGCCACGATAGTTTCCGACATGCGGTGCTCGCCTACGCTCGGCCGATAATGATGATCGCGATGATGAGCCCATAGATAGCGATGCCCTCCGCAAGCCCCACGATCACCATGGCACGACCGAACATTTCGGGACGCTCGCTCATCGCGGCAAGCGCCGCGGCCCCGGTGTAGGCCACCGCGATAGCCGCCCCGATCGACGAGCCTGCCACCGCGATCGCCGCAGCAATGAGCGCCGTGCCTCCGGCCCCCGGCGCCGTCACTGCTGCGGCTGTGGAACTCGCCTGCATTGCGAGGTCAACAGTCGTGGACGCCGACGCGGGAATCGCGTTCAACGCCGTCATCAGCAGGCCAAGCGCGACGATCAGAACGGCGGCGTTGGCACCGACGAGAACCGTCAGCCCGGTCTTGCGCCGCCGTCTCAACAACAGGATCACAGCTGCGGCCGTCAAAACGATTGCGGGAGTGGCTCCCAGCCAAAGATTCATGATCGTGACCCTTCTGGTTGTGAGTCGGCGGGAACGCCGACCCGTTCATTGATAGAGCCCACCAGGTCTGTGGAGGGCGTGGGCACGGCGGGCGCCCAGGGGCGGAATTGCCGGCCTTCCGCCGCGAAGATGCGGGAGAAGATCTCATAGTACTCAAGCCGGAGTGCCTGGATCCCGGCTACTAACGCCTCAAGGGCGAAGGTCAGAACGTTGCCAACGAGGAAGAGCAACACCGCTGCCACGTAGCCCCAACCTGGAGACCATAGGGCCTGTGTCCCCTGCCATACGACCATCAAGAGTGCGGCGTGGGTGAGCCCGAAGGCGGCAAGGCGTGCGAAAGAAGCCACGTTCGATCCAAGCTGGATGACCGTGTCGAGCAGCTCGACGGACGCCTGGATCGCGCCCGCCACGCGCCCACCAGCGTCAACAAACAGACCGATAAAGATGAGGATCAGGGCGGCGATGGCGAGTATCGTCGCCCCAACGATGAACGGTTCCATTGACTCCACGATGCCAAGAGCGAGCAGACCCACGGCCACAAACAAGAGGGAGCCAGCGACCCCGGTGCGCGCATAGAGCGCGTAACCCCAGCCTCCCTCCCGCACTCGGTTTATTGTGCCAATCAGATACGAGATCGCCAGAAGCCCAGCACCGAAGATGATGGCGGCGATCAGGAGCGGGACCGGTTCATCAAGCGGCGAGAGCCAGATGACCGGAATGAGGCCAGTTGGGCCGAAGGCCTCGCCGTAGAGGAACCCGAAGACGATTGCTGCCAGCCCGGCCCCTGTCACGAAGAGCCAGGCGCGCTTGAGGGCGTCGAGCCGTTTGATCCAGCCTGTACGCAGCAGCAGTCCCAGCAGCGCGAGAACCGCACCGTGGCCGACATCCCCGAACATAATGCCGAACATGACCACGTAGGCAATGCCCGCCAGACGGGATGGGTCGACGTCACGATACGGAACGGTGCCGTAGGTGTCGACCAAGGTGCGGGACATCGTGGACGGGCGACCGGGACCCGTGAGCAGAGTGGGTGGCTGCACCCCGACGGGATGACGCAAAGGAACGACCACAGCGCCAAGGGGTAAAAGACGCTCTGCGAGGGAGGAAACCTCACGCGCGGGCGCCCACCCTGCGAATCCCACGAATGGGTCTGAAACGACCGCGACCTGGAAAACCCGTTCGATCTCCTCCGCATCGTCTCCCGGTGCGAAGGGAAGGTCCAGTTCGACTACAGCGCTCAACGCCACCTCCTCAAGCATGGCGTGACCGTTGGCTGCGGGAGCGACCAGAGCCACTCGGATCATTTGTACCGGGCTGAGAGTCTCACGCCACGACATCTAAGCTCCTATCTACATCTGCCGCTGCCGCGGATAGGGCCGCACGCACCCGCCACGCGTCCACGGCAAGCAGCGCGACAGCGCCGAGAATGACATCTGGGCCGGGAATCGAACCGCGCAGCAGCCGTGCAGCATCCTCCTCGACTGTTGTCACTAAACGCTTTTCCGCTCGCCATAGTTCTGTTGGGGCATCGATGTCAGCGATTACCGCCCGAGCTGATCGGGGAAGTGCGTCCGCAAAAGCGGTCAGATCGCGCGTCGATCGCCATGCCTCGGCAATACACGGCCGGACAATCTGCACTAAGCGCGCAGCGGGTTCAGTCTGATCGACGAAGAGAATGCGGGCGGCGATCAACACGAATTCCGTCACCACCCACGGCCGCACTGCCGGTGCTGCAACCATCAATCGCTGCAACCACGCGACTGTCAATACGTCCTCAAGGTCATCGGCGTCGGTCAGAGTGCCGAAATCTCCCCAGCGGGACCCCCGCAATGCGGTCGACAGATCGGAGAGTGAGGTCATTGTGCGCACCGTCGGCCACGCCGTGGCGAGGGCGCCGAGCTCATAGAATGGCCTCTCATCCCCGCGCCCGCTGAGGCGTTGCGCGAGCGCCTCAATGTTGACCGCTTCGAATCCGGCGGCTGCCGCAGTCACAAGTTGCATACCGCTGGCAGGCAGCCACCCCGCGAGCACTCTGAGCTGCCAAAGTACCGTCGCGTTGATGGCTCGCTGTGCCTCGGCGAGTGTGGATACTCCCTCAAGTCGGCCGCCGTAGACAGTCCCAGCTAGCGACGCTAGGGCCTCGTCAAATTCATGACATGCGGCAATTCGGTCGCTTCCTCCGTGACCCACGCGGCGCTCAATCATGCCTCGGGCACGCACAGACGCCGCCACCCAGTCCGCGATCATGGTCCGGTCTCACCAGAATCTTGAGAATCGTCGTTTCGGAGGAGATCAAGGACCATCTTCTCGACGACGCGCTCTGCCACCGCGGTGAGTTCGGCCGCTGCTTCAGATTCCAGCGCGGACGCTTTCTTGTGTGCGTGTTCCATGAGGCGTTTGTCTCGTCCATGAGAGGCCTTCTGCACCGCAGTCGCGGCGGCGGCGCGCTCGGTTACCGCATCGAGTCGTGCCTGAGCTGTCATGTCAGATGCTCGGGCACGCGCCTCGGCCAACGCTTTCTCGGCATCACGTTCTGCCACAGCGACGAGCGCTTGAGCCGACTCGAGATCAGCAGCAAGCGCAGCGAACACTGGCGCTAGCTCGGCCGCCGCACCGCGAACCTCATCGGCCCGTCCTGCGCTCGCGGCAGCACCCGGCGCGCCAACTGGGCGAAACCGGTCAAGAAAGTTCAGCTGTACCATCCGGACCACCCAGCTTCACCATGAACTCACCATAGGCCAACGGATCCTAAGGTGTGCCGTTGATCTTCTATTCGTCTTCCATGATTTCGTCGAACCACCGAGCAACACCAGTGGCGCTGCGGGCGCGCCCGAGGGCATCCGCAGCATTCGCGCTGTACTGCGCAGCCTCGTGCAACGCGAACTCAGCGCGCACCCAGGCGGGATTCTCGGAATCGTCAGTCTCGTGCTCACCGGCGTGATGGACACCGTGCACAGCGCGGGAATGCCAAACGGCGAGTTGCTCGTAGGCCTGAGCGAGCGCCCCTTGGGCGGTGCTGAGACTGCCAAGCACAGCGTTGATATCGGAGGGGCGCGGTAGGTGGAGGGTCGAACTCACCAGTTCGCGCGTCGCCTCCTCCAGCCGCTGAGCAGTCACAGCCGGTCCGGGTTTTTGGTCATCAGCCATCGTTGCCTCATTCCCTGGTACGGCTACACTAGCGCGCTGGGTAGACCACCGCACTAGTGTTTTTGGTCCCTAGATACGCCGCGGCAATAGTCGTAGAGTTCAAGCAACAGGGAGCGACAGCTCCGCTGAAAGCTTGGGAGGCACCGGTATGGATCAGCGTCACGTGGTGTGGTTCGAGGACATTGGCATGGGAGACGTTCCGCTCGTTGGCGGAAAGAATGCGTCGCTGGGCGAAATGGTCTGTGCTCTTGAGAGCAAGGGCGTACAGGTACCACCAGGTTTCGCAACAACGTCTGCCGCCTACCGGTCATTCGTTGATGCGAATGGGATCGCTCCGACCGCACGCACGCTACTCGAGCGCTTCCACGCCGGGCAAGCGAGTTTGCGTGAGACCGGGGAAGCGCTGCGCGAATTGTTCCTCGTTAGCGAATTTCCCGAAGACATCGCGGAATCCATCCGCGCTTCCTACCGGACTCTTGCCGAGAGATCAGGCGAGAAGAATCCGGCCGTCGCAGTGCGCAGCAGTGCCACGGCCGAAGACCTTCCCGATGCCAGTTTTGCCGGACAGCAGGAGACTTTCCTCAATGTGAGGGGCGAACGAGACCTCTTAGACGCCTGCCGGCGCTGCTACGCCTCGTTGTTCACGGACCGTGCGATCAGTTACCGGGAGGTTAAAGGCTTCGACCATCTGGATGCAGCGCTGTCGATCGGAATCCAGCGCATGGTCCGGTCTGATGTCGGGGGATCCGGGGTGATGTTCTCCATCGACACTGAAAGCGGTTTTCCTCGTGTTGCGGTAATCAGCGCGGCGTGGGGGCTCGGTGAAACCGTGGTGCAGGGAACAGTCAACCCCGACAAATACCTCGTCTTCAAACCCTTACTGGAGACCCCCGGCTGTTCACCGATTATCGAAAAGACGCTGGGCGCCAAATCGCGCAAGATGATCTACAGCAAGGGCGGTAGCGCTCGCACCCGCATGATGGACACCTCTCAGCGAGAACAGCAATCTTTCGTTCTGGCAGACTCTGAGATTCTCCAGTTGGCACGGTGGGCAGTGGTGGTCGAGGCGCACTACGGTCGCCCGATGGACATGGAATGGGCCAAGGACGGGCAGACAGGCGAACTGTTCATGGTTCAGGCGCGCCCCGAAACAGTCCAGGCACGCAAGACTGGTACGCGGTTCACCACCCACCATCTCACCCAAGAGGGCCCCCTTCTGCTCTCCGGTGCAGCCATCGGTGACGCTATTGCCACCGGATCGGCGTGTGTGATTCGAGATCCCGCTGACATCGAAAACTTTCGCGATGGAGCTATTCTCGTTACCGAAATGACCGACCCGGACTGGGTGCCCATCATGACCCGCGCGTCCGGGATTGTCACCGACCACGGTGGCCCCACCAGTCACGCGGCGATCGTCAGCCGCGAGCTCGGCATTCCGGCCGTTGTTGGTACCGGTACCGCCACCGAGGTTCTGAAAGAGGGGCAAGACATCACTCTGTCCTGCGCGGAGGGCGACCAGGGCCATATCTATGAAGGCACCCTGACTTTCGAGACTGACGAGATCGACCTTGGCACTCTGCCTGAGACGCGAACTGCAGTCATGGTGAATATCGCGAGCCCTGCGGCGGCGTTCCAATGGTGGCGGTTGCCCGCGGCAGGCGTTGGCCTCGCCCGGATGGAGTTCATCATCAACAACCTGATCAAGGTCCATCCGATGGCTTTGGTGCATCCCGAAAAGGTAACCAGCGCGAAGGATCGCCGGAAAATCCGCGACCTCACCCGCGGCTATGACGATCCTCAGGAGTTTTTCGTAGAAGCCTTGGCGTTGGGTATCGCCAAGCTCGCAGCGCCGTACCATCCCCTACCGGTGATCGTACGGCTGAGCGACTTCAAGACAAACGAATACGCGCACCTCATCGGCGGCAGTGCTTTCGAGCACTCTGAGGAGAACCCGATGCTCGGATTCCGGGGTGCTTCCCGCTATTACAGTCCGCAGTATCGTGAAGGATTCGAGCTCGAATGTCGGGCACTGAAAAGGGTGCGCGAGCAGATCGGTTTCGCCAACATCATCATCATGGTGCCGTTCTGCCGCACACCTGCCGAAGCCGACCGCGTTCTGGCGGTAATGGCGGAGAACGGATTGGTGCGGGGCGAAAACGGACTTCAGGTGTACATGATGTGCGAGATACCCTCCAACGTGATCCTCGCTGAGAAGTTCGCGACTCGGTTCGACGGCTTCTCGATTGGCTCCAACGATCTGACGCAATTGGTGCTGGGCATCGATCGTGACTCAGAGGAGTTAGCATCCCTTTTCGACGAACGGGATGACGCCGTGAAGTCCATGATCAGCGAAGCCATCCAGAAGGCGCACGCCGCAAACATCAAGATCGGTATTTGTGGGCAGGCGCCCAGCAACCACCCCGAATTTGCGGCTTTCTTGGTGGGAGAAGGAATCGATTCCATCTCCCTCAATCCCGACAGCTTCATGAAGACCGTTCACCATATCGCCGCCGCAGAGTCGTAACCACTGAACCGATCACGATGGGTTAGGTGACGGATGCCCGGAAGATGCTGTCGATCGATGCATCCAGGGCTGCGCTGAACTCTTCGTCGCTCTGTTGAACGGTGAGCCCTTCGGTGAGCGCCCGGGAAAAACTGGCGACAACATGGTGTTGTCGGGCCAGGCGCGCATTCGCCTCCTCGCGGCTGTATCCGCCCGAGAGGGCGAGCGCCCGCAGGACGTTCGGGTGGGCTACCAGGTCCGCATAGAAGTCATCGATCTCGGGAAGGGTCAGCTTCAGCATGACGTACTGGTCTGCGCCTAGGGCCCCAAGCTGTTCGAGGATGGCCGGCCTGAGCATCCGTTCGGCGTCGGCCTTGCTCGGCGAGTGGATGTCGATCTCAGGTTCAAGGATCGGCACCAGACCGGCGGCCAGGATCTGACGACCGACTTCGAACTGCTGCTCGACCACTGCCTGCACTCCTGCGCCGTTGCCGAGCCGGATCACCGAGCGCATCTTGGTCCCGAAAATACCCTTCTCGCTAGCCCGGGCCAGAACTGCGTCTAGCCCCGGCAGCGGATTCATCAACTGGGCACCATTGACCTCATCGGTCAGGCCTTTGTCTACTTTAAGAAATGGAACGACATTCTTCACATTCCACAAGTAGTCGGCGCTGCCACGATCCGCGATCTGGCGATCCATCGTCATCTCGAACAGGATTGAGCCCAGGATCCGGTCTCCGTTAAAGCTGGGGTTCGTCATGATTCGCGTACGCATCGCATGCACGAGGTTGAACATCTCCTCATCGCCGGAGTAGGAACCGTCCGGGATGCCATAGAGCTTCAGGGCTTTCGGGGTGCTGCCACCACTCTGGTCAAGAGCTGCGATGAAGCCCTTCGCGTTTTTGATCTTGGTGAACTGCCGTTCGTTCATGATTCTGGTCCTCTCGTCGCCCTTAACCCGCCGTCACGAAACTCCACTGACCATCATGGCACGGCGCAAAAACGTTCCCCGGTCACACCACTTACGCTTGCCACCGCTCGTCGATACTCTTACGGTATGAGCGAACACGAGCACACCAAGAGCGAAGATGACGAGTCTGACCTGGGAGGATTCGTCGGCTTCATTGATTGGCTGAACCGAAAGCTGTTTCCTATTCTTGGCATGCCGGATGTGGGACCCTACGACACCGTCGTCCAGAAGGTTGGTGACGCGGTGTGCCCGGTGTGTGGGCGGCCGATGTCGGAGCACTTCATTGACCACTCAACGCCGGAGACAATTCTCAACTGCCCCGTTGAGCACAAACCAGCCCCCTTCGACGACGCGCCGGTGAACGAGTTAGGCATGGACAAGCCCCCCACGGAGAGCTGACTCGCTCGCGGTCGGGTCGTCTTAGTTGTTGTGATCCGTGGATCTATGCGGATCATCAAGAAAACCGTGGGTTGCCTCATGCAAGGCACCCAGACCGTAAGCGAGTTCTAGGTTTCTGCGGGTCAGAACCTCATTTGGGGTTCCTGAGGCTAAAACGCGACCGCTCACCAGCAGCACATGATCGGCGGCGCGAGCCTCGTCTAGATCGTGGGTGGTGAGTACAACGGTCTGACGATTATCCCGTTCGGCGTGGATGATGCGGTCGATGGTGCGGGCGGACATCAAATCCAGCCCGGTGAGGGGCTCATCCAGAAGTAGCAGGTCATGGTCTTGTGCGATCCCCTGAGCCATGTAGACGCGCTGCCGCTGACCGCCGGAGAGCTCGCCAAGGTGCCGACCTCGAAGGTCGCTGACGTCGAGTTCGTTGATCGCCCATTCGACCTTGGCACGGTCTGTTCGGGTGGATCGGCGCCACAATCCGAGGTTCGCGTAGCGTGCCATCGCCACGGTCTCCCGCACCGTGATGGGCGTTCCGGTCGGCATAGCCACCGTCTGCAGAACGTAGCTCACCCTGGGTCGAGCCTTGACCGGGTTTAAGCCAAGAACCTCAACCGTGCCGGACACGGGCTTGACTAACCCGGCGAGCGCATGCAGCACGGTGGTTTTCCCCGACCCGTTCGGGCCAATGACGGCAGTGACCGTACCGGTGGGAATCTCGAAAGAGGATGCTGCCACCGCCGTATACGAGCCATAGGTGAGGACCAGATCGGTGGCGCGTGCTGCGCACGTTTGGTTCATCGTGACACGCCGTCAACGGTTGCTGCCGAAGAGATGCGGCGGCGGAGGCGTCGGCGCATCACCGTGATTGTCAAGGTTAGGAAGAAGAACCCCACCGGCACGATAGCCATGGTTGCTGATCCGGCGGTTCCCAGATGGTAGCTGAGAAGTAGCCCGAGCCAGACGGACACCACTGAAATGCCCGCGGCAAGTCCCATCATCATGGGAACGGTGCGGGCTACTAGAGCCGCAGTGGCCGGTGGACCAACGAGCAGGCCAAGAACTAGCAGCGTCCCGACAGATTGATAACTTCCGATCACCGCAGCGGCGATCAGTGCTAGGAGCAACGAGTGGGTGCGCCCGGGGTTCATCCCTAAGCTCTCTGCCTTGTTGCGGTCGAACGACAGCGCCAACAATGGGCGATAAAGCACGACTGATAGCGCGATGACCACGACGGCCAGTATTGCTTGGGCAATCAGATCGCTCCACGCCACCCCGAGTGCGTCGCCGAACAGGATGCTCGTCAGGGTGCCCGAGTAAGCGTCGCTCTTGGAGATGATGACAACACCGAGCCCAAGCATGCCGACGAACAACAAACCGATGCCGGTGTCTTCCTGGAGTGCGGTTTGACGGTGCACAAGCTCGATTCCGGCCACCATCACTGCGGCCGCGATGACTGCACCAAAAATGGGGCTGAAGTTGAACACCACGGCCGCGGCGATCCCCGGGACTATGCCATGCACGAACGCGTCGCCGAAGAAGCTCATTCCGCGGAGCACCAACCAGGTCCCGACGACCGAGGACATCAGCCCCGCGACGATCCCTCCAAGCAAGGCACGTTGCTGGAACCCGAGGGCAAACGGGTCGGTCAACCATTCGATTGTCATGACTCAGCCCAACGCATCCGCTATGAGCTGGGCATTGGTGATCATCATGTCGGAATAGTTCTCAGCACCGGAGCCTTTTGGCCCGAGGCTACCCACGTACAGTGCCACCACGGCGATCGAGGTGCCCGCCTCGGCAGCAATCGTGTCGGCGAGGGCGCTCGAAACGGCGATGTTGGAGAAGATCGCAGGCACCTGCTGCTCCCGGATCACGTCCACCAAAGCGGCGAGGTCCTGGGAGGAAGCCTCCGCCAGCGTCGAGCCACCGGGAACGATCACTCCGGCAATCTCAAAGTCATACGCGTCAGCGAAATAGCCGAACGCATCATGGTCGGTGACGAGTACTCGCCGCTCTGCAGAAACGGTGGAGAGGATGTCGCGCACCGCTTGGTCGGTCGTCAAGAGTGCATCGTGAACTTCGTCGCCGCATGCCGCATACGCACCGTCTCCGGTCACTTCCGCCAGCTTCTTCCCAACCAATGTTGCGACCTCGGCCATGCGGGAGATGTCATTCCAAAAATGCGGATCCAATGAGCCGTCCTCGGCGGAGTCGGAACTGCTCGCCTCGCCAAACGAGAGTGGGTCTATTAGGGGTGCGACCTCCATCACGCGGGCACCTTCGGCCTCGGCACTCGTGATCGCATCGGCCAGACCACCTTCGAGCCCGAGGCCGTTCGCCACTACGAGTTGGGCCTTCGCCATGTGCGCGACCTGCTCCGATGAGGCGGAAAAATCGTGCGGGTCAACACCGACCGGCATGAGGGTTTCGACGGTAACGCCGCCGCACTCGGCGATGTCACCGACCACGCTACCCAGAATGGTGGTTGTCACCACGACTGCAGGGCTGTCGCTGTCCGAGGTTGTCGTGGTGCAACCGGTGAGAGCCAGGCACGTCACAAGAGAGATACTGAAAGTAGCCCCAGTCGCGTTCATGGTCACTGCCTCCTGCCCCGGTTAGCGAGAAAATGGCAGCTCAGGGACGATATGTGACGGAGCCCTCATCAGCGCCAAGTCTACGCACCGCCTTTTTGCCCCGTCCGCGATGACAACGCCATACAGTGGTGGGCATGACATTCGTCGCTCCCTCGCCTTCGAATACAGCCCCGCCGATCGTGACGCTCACTATCAACCCGGCACTCGACATCAGCACGTCGACCCCTCGGGTGGTGAGCGAACACAAGCTGCGCTGCGGGCCGAGCCGGATCGATCCTGGCGGTGGCGGTGTGAACGTGGCACGTACCATCCATCGCCTCGGTGGGGAGTCGCTGGCAATCTACGCCGCGGGTGGGCTCACCGGCGCTACCTATCGCCAGTTGCTCGAGGCGGAGGGTGTGCCGAGCCTTGCCGTGCCCCTTGCCGGAACCACGCGGGAGAGTTTCACCATTGACGAGACCGATTCGGGTGAACAGTTTCGTTTCGTGCTGCAAGGTCCGGAGCTTTCAGAGGCCGAGTGGCGGGGGTGCCTAGCAACGCTGGCGGAGGCAATTGTTCCGGGAGGGTACGTCGTGGCAAGTGGGAGTCTGCCGCCCGGGGTGCCGACAGACTTTTATGCGAGGGTAGCGCGGATAGCGCACCAGCATGATGTGCGTTCGATCGTGGACACCTCTGGCGAGGCACTCGAAGCGGCGCTCGCCGAGGGCGTCTACCTGGTGAAGCCGAGCCGACGCGAGCTGAGCGAGTTAGTCGACAGGGAGCTGACCAGCGAGCAGAGTGAAGTGGATGCTGCATCCGAACTCGTTGCTCGCGGCTCCGCCGAGTTCGTGGGCTTGACGCTGGGCAAAGCAGGCGCTGTGCTCGCGTCCGCTTCCGGCGTTATCCGCTTGCCGGTGCCCAAGGTGCGCGTGCAGAGCGTGGTCGGCGCGGGCGATGCTTTCCTTGGCGCGTTCGTCTGGAGACTGTCCCAGGGCCGCGACCCGGAGTCAGCATTCCGTTCGGCCGTCGCGGCGGGAAGCGCAACGGCAGCGAAACCCGGCACCGAAATGTGCACCCTCGCCGATGTAGAGGCGCTCGAAATGGTCCTCCCAGAAGCCACGCGCTACTGACGGGGTTGCACCGTCGGGCGTAAGCTGTTCCCAATGTAAATTTTTCCTGCCTCAAAGACGATGTGTGTGGGAAAGGGGACACCTGTGTACCGTCTGGGTAAGGCGAGAAGTGCAGGGTTGTCGCCGCGGACTCTGGGCAATGTGGACAAGTTGCTTCTGCCAATTCTGGGCACTGACGTATTGGCTCACCGGGTGAACGCTCTGCGGGGCCTGCACCCGCGCGATGCCCCGAGGTGTCACGCTGCAGGCCACGACCCAGACAAATTACTCATGGTCGGTTCCGGACCTGCATTCGGCTGGGGTGTCACGAGCTATGAGCTATCCCTGTGCGGAGCACTTGCGCGCGCAATTTCGGCAATAACCGGTCGTGGCTGCGATGTTGAGGTTCTGACCAGGGCAGATGTTGTTGCGAGGAACGCCGCTGACCTTATCGGTGCACATCCGCTCGACCGTTACGACGCGATCATCTTCGTCCTTGGGGTCAAGGATGCGGTCAGGGGAACGTCAGCCAAATCGTGGCGTTCTTCTATTTCCGGTTTGATCCAGCTTGCACTTTCGTCGACCACTGCTCTCACAGACATCTTCTTTATCGGTATTCAACCCATTAGGTCGATCCCCGTCTACGACACTTTCCTCGGAGGCGTTGCTGAACGCCACGGGGCAGTGCTCAATGAGATTACAGAGACACTGTGCACCACAGAGACTCGCGTCTTCTATGCTGCGCTCCCTGGACAGAGCGTGGGGCTCAGTGCACCCGACCGCCACCGAACAGCAGCCCAATACAACGCATGGGCGGCGATACTCGCCCCCAAAATTGCTACACAACTCAACGCCCGGATCACCATCGATGGGGATCGCAGAAAACCGAGCCCTGAAATTGATGAGCTCCTGCGCCAACGGTCCGTCGACAATCTATGGCTGCCCGACCTTGCCAGCGATGCGACCCTGAAGAAACTAGTCGAGCTCGCTCAGCAGGCGTTTCGCGTAGAAACAGCGCAGTTCACGATCATCGACGGGCAACGAGAGTTCACGCTCCTTAGCGCTGGCACCGAGCCTACGGAGATTTTGCGAGAAGACTCGTTTTCTGCAATCGCTTTGCAGCAACGCGAACCACTCATTGTTCGTGACGCAACCACAGATGAAAGATTCAAGAACAACCCTCTCGTCATAGGTGAGCCACATATCCGCTTTTTCGCAGGAATCCCCATCACCGCACCCTCAGGAGAGAGAATCGGCGCTCTCTGTATTACTGATAGCCAACCTCGACGCCGAAGGGACGACATTGACCTCAGTTACTTCCGTGTACTCTGCGCCCTAGTCGAAAAAGAACTCTGGAAAATCATCAGCCCGAAAGAGTCTGGTGACAGCTGAGGGGCGACACCATCACACGCAGGCATGGGCTCGTTCTGAGACCCGGCACACGATCTCAGCTGGGTGCGTCAGAAGGACCGGTGTGCTGAACTTGCTCAACTAAGCGCGCCAGAAGCGTTGCATTGGCGCCAATCCGAGCTTCGCTCTCCGCGGGCGGCCTCGCGTGCAGGGTTTTGTGGGCTGCGACAACTTCGGCGTCAGCCTCCGACAGCGACAGGTATCCCGTTAGTGGGCATTGTTCATACGTGGTGTCTTCGTGCCAATCGCCACGACCGTGCGACCAGTGGTAGGCGAGCGCGCCCAGCGCCGTCGTCAGTTCGTCCGCGCGATACGGCATCGTGAACTGTTCGAGCCAGGGCCCCACTTCTTCCGGGGGCATGGGGCGCGCAAAGAGGTACCCCTGACCGGATCGTGCGCCCAGAATCGCGCTCACTTCAAGCCGCTCGCGGTCTTCGATGCCTTCCACCACCGTTCCATAATTCGATTCAGCGCCGAGTCTGGTGATCGAAGCCAAGACAGTGAGCACCTGCAGTGGTCGGGTGTGCGCCTGATCGAAGATTCGTCGATCGATTTTGATGACGTCGAAGGGGATATCAGTGAGGCGTTTCAGCGTGCTGAAGCCTGAACTCAGGTCGTCGAGGTGCATCTTGACTCCGAGGCGCACCAGCTCGCTCACCGTCTTGTCGCTCGTGCTGAGGTCGAGTTCTTGAGTTTCGAGTACCTCAAGGCTCAACCGGCTCGGAACTACGCTGTGGTGGACGAGAGCACTTCTCACCCAGTCCGCACTATTCGGATCACTGAGCAACTCGGGAGGAACATTCACCGATACGTTCAGGGCGAGACCCTCAGCATCCCACCGCGACGCCCATCTCAGAGACTGATCGAGTCCTTGCTTAAAGACATCAACCAACTGATCGCGCGAATAGTGTGGCAAGAAGTTGTCGGGGGTCTCAATCTGCCCCGACGGCGTGCGCAGTCGAGCGAGCGCCTCCACCTGTGTGACGTGACCGGAGCGAAGGTCAACGATCGGCTGCATAAACATCACCAGTTCGCCGACCGGCATCCGGCTGCCACCGGACTCACCCTCACTGGTGTGGCTCGTCGCATCCGTGCCCGCTGCGTCCCACCAGTTCGACCGGCGCCCCTTCTTTGGTTTAACCCGATACAGCGCGGTGTCGGCGGTTCGCAGCAGATCTCGACCGGTCACGCCGTCGCGGGGGAACAGCGCGACACCCATGCTCATTCCTATCGACGCGAAATGCGCGTTGTCGACACGAAACGGCGACTCGACGGCTTCGTGCAGACGGTCGGCGATTTCCGCAAAATCAGCTATCGGGTTCGACGGCGACAGTTCCGACACGACGACGAACTCGTCCCCACCGACGCGCGCGAGGTAATCATTGTGACGCAGTCGCTCGCGCATCCGCACGGCGAACTCGCTGAGAACCGCGTCGCCAGCGAGGTGACCATAGCGGTCGTTGATGACCTTGAAATCATCGAGGTCGATCATCGCCACCGCGACGGTCGAGCCGTCCTCACTCGCTTCGCTCAGCGCACTGCGGATGTGGCCACGCAGTGCGGCGCGATTGGGCAAGCCGGTCAAGTGGTCGTGGATCGCAAGGTGAGCAAGCGCGTCCCGCTCCTGGACCTGCTCCGTGACGTCGCGCTGCACACTAACGAAGTTAGTTATCTGTCCCGCTGTATCTTTCAGCGGCGTGATCGTGAGGTGATTCCAAAACGGTGTGCCATTTTTTCGGTAGTTGAGGAGTGTGCCCTGAAAGACCTCGCCGTTATTGAGGGCGTTCCGCATGACTTGCAGCTCAACAGGAGAGGTGTCCGGCCCTTGCAAGAATCGGCAGTTCTTGCCGATGATCTCGGATTGCGCGTAGCCGGTGATCTCGGTAAACGCGGGGTTGGCGTAGATAGTTTCGCGGGCGGCATCCGTGATGAGTGACCCCTCGGAAACGGTGGCTAGTGCCAGCGCTAGCAGCGCTTGGTCGACATCCGGGGTATTCATAGGTGGAAGCTCCGTTCAGTAGGAGTGTTCAGCTGCAGGGGTTCACGCAATTCCGGCGATCTCATTTCGGCACCGTCAATTCCCTCTGGCGATCGAATTTCAAACCAGCGACATAACGTCGGCCGCGCTTTTCCACCCACCGCACTTCGGCGGCGCCAGCGTGCTGACCGTCCAAGTCCACCTGATAGTGATCTCCCGACCTCAGGTATTGAGGTGACCGCACACGGCAGCCCCCAAAACTGAGGTCTTCCAGATACACCGCGAACGTTGGTGCGAGCTCCGTGGTTTCCCGCCGCAGGTGCGCCACACCGCGCGTGGCCAATCGCAACTCGGACCTCAAGCTCGGATTGACCCGACGCACAGCCCCCATCACCGTGCGTGCAGCCGCACTAGCAACCTGTGCATTGACCTCGCGATCATGGCGCACCCAGTGCGGAGATGATGTGATCGTGCTCACGAGCTTTACGGCCTGAGTGGGGGAGAGCTGATCAAACTCGAAGCCGACCAGCAGGCCATCCTCGGTTTCGCTGACCCACCGGCAGTCGCCCAAGACGACGCCAATTCCGTCGACGGCGAGTTCCGCCCTCAGCGCTAGTTGCCGGCTTGCATCCGACGGGCGAAACACGGTCGACCACGGAAGGGCGAATCGCACACCATTGAAGCTGAGATCAAGAACCCGGCCCTCGATGGGCGCACCGTTCCACAACCGCGCGTCTATTCGCGCGTCAACTTGTGTGCGCTCAGTGCGTCGCTGGCGGGGGCGTTCTAGGCAGACTAGGACCGCCATGACCAGACCGACCACGTTGTAGAGGGTCCACAGGGAGGTGATCACCAGCGAGTCGAAAGTGAATGTGCCCGCGGACAGCACGAATGCGTTCACCAGCGCGTAGACCGACAGCGCCAGCAACACGATGTGGGGCAACGCGATCACCCAGCGAAAGTTCAGTTTCTCAGTTGACACGCCCTTGGGCGTTACCGCAAATACTTTGGTGCTGAGCCCCAGCCACTCGCTGATCACCGAAATGGCGATCGTCGGCGCCATCGCAATCTCATACACATGGGTCCACGTGAAACTGCGGCGCCCCCGGTAGATTGCCCGCGTGCCCACAACTGAGGCCACGAAGTAGGGCAGCCAGATCACCAGAATTGACGACAGCTGGGCCTGCACGACCGGAATTCCGCCGATCAGGTAGACGAGTGGCGCGAGGATGAAAATCAGCTTAAGGATGCCGAAATGCCAGTACGCGATGCCATCGGAGTAGATCCAACGCTGCATCCACGACAGACCGGGCAAGGTGAGAGGGTTCCATTTGCGCGCTGTCTGAATGTTGCCGCGCGCCCACCTCGTGCGCTGGGAAAGCAGGTCGGCGAAGTTCTCGGGAGCAAGGCCAGCAGCCACGATGTCTGGCACAAACTGGGTGCGGTATCCCGCAGCCTGAAGGAGCATTCCTGTCGCCATGTCCTCGGTGATCACGCCAGTGGCGAAGCCACCGATGGCGTCGAGCGCCGTGCGGCGGAACACCGTGTTGCTCCCGACGTACATCACCGCATTAGAACGTTGTTTGCCAGGCTGCAGGGTTTTCATGAAAAGGTCTTGCTCGTTGGGAAGAGCATCACCCGAGAACAAGTTGTACTGAAAAGCATCCTGATTATGGAACGCCTGGGGGGCCTGCACAAACGCGAGATTCTCATCAACGAAGTAGCCGACGGTCTTCTCGAGAAAGTCGACCGTGGGGATCATATCCGCGTCAAGAGTGGCCACGAGCGTTCCCGAGCTATGGGCGAGGGCATTGTTGAGGTTGCCCGCCTTGGCGTGCTCGTGTTCTTCCCGGTCGAGGTACTCGGCCCCATAGCGTTGAGCTAACTTGCGAACCTCGGGCCGACTGCCGTCATCGCAGAGGTACACGGTGAAGCGACCCGGGTATCGGATGCCCATCGCCCCGGCGAGTGTCGGCTCAAGAACCCCGATCGACTCACTGTAAGTCGCGATATAGATGTCAACTGAGGGGACTCTATCGAGTGCCGACAGTGGTACAGGCAGATGTTTCGCCTGCCACCAGGCCATTACGGTGAACGTCACCGATTGCGCTATGCCCACGATTTCCGCCGTCACGAGAATGATCCCGGCAACGCGCGCCATCCAACTGTCTGACGGGATCGTGAAAACGACGCGCCAAGTGATATAGACGAGTGCGGATCCGAGCCCTACGGTCAATGCCAACCGGTGAGTAGAACCGGGCCGCCGTCGCTCTGCAAGCCACGAGATTCCGACCAGAGAGAGCACCACAATTGAATAGACAGCCGACCAAGGCCAAAACACTGGCTCGCTCATGTGCCCCCGCACTTTCGCCGCATTCCATGTTGCGTGTACTCATGCTACGCCTGAACAGTTGCGCACGTCACTCCGCGAGAAGTCCCCAAATCTGGGGACGAACCGACGAATGGAATGACGAAATACGCGAGCCAGCCGCCTCGTGGTGGAGTAACCCCATGGCGCAGGAACAGTGGGTTCTACGATTCAGGGACTCCCGATATGAGGCGCCCACACCGCCGCCGGCTGGGGAGGCGCTCCGGCTTTCGCGCGAAAAGATGGTCGATGGCGAGCAGATCGCCATTCGGGAGCCGGCCGAAGTTCAACGAGTTACCTTCCACGACGCAACTGGTCACAGGTCGCGGCACCCTAACGTCCCCGCGAAGCGTTGTCTGTTCAACCGGGCCCTAGCCGTTTTTGTCCTTGTTGTCCTCTTTTTTGTCGTTCCCCTTTTTGTCTTCGTCTTTGGTGCCCTCCTGGCTAGGTGCCGGCGGCGGTTCGGGCAGTGCTGCGGTGAGGTCGGCACGGACGAGATCGATTGACGCCTGAATTTGGGCACTCCGATCAGCGCCTATCATGCCGGATGCCGTGTCTTCCTTCAGCTGTGCTTCGAGGGCATCAAGAGCGGCGATGGCACCCGCAGGGTCGCCCGCGGCGGCTGCCTGCGTTACGGCGGCGACGGATTCCTGCATTCTTGAGGCTGACACAGAGTCAAGTTCTGGCTCGGTCGGCGCGCACCCGCTGAGTGCTGCGGTGATCAACATCGCGGCGCACGTTGCAGCGACGATTCGAGTGGCCGCGCGCCCCCAAGCGCTCATGGTGTCACGCTTTCCTGGAGCTGTTTGAGGTGTGCACCTAACGTGCCGGATACCTCTGGATACGTCAGTGCGGGTGCGGCGGCCGGAGGCTGGGAGTTCGACCAGGAAACCGCACCAACTATAGCGGCGATGACCACGACGGCAGCGATGGCGAAGCCGATGGTCTTTTTGCGGATCGATCTGAGCGGGCGCTTTGGTGCGGTGGCTCTCGGTTCCGGGCGGCTGGGCGACGAAGTCATAACGGGTTCTGACACCTGCGTCACTGTGTATGGTCCGCTCAATGCTTCCGTTGCTTCGGTCACTACCGCGGTATACGCCTTGGTTGCTCGTAGAGCCGTTCCGTCCTCATTGTCATTGCCAAGCGACTCGGTCGTGCCGATCGGGGCGACGACGTTCACTTCCGTGCCCTCGGACGCGCTGGCAAGCTCTCGCATTGCGACGGCAACGTCCATCGTAGGTGGCCGATGCCCAGCATCAAGCGCTGTCATGTTCGTCAGTAGCTCGCCCCATACCTCGCCAAGTGTGTCTGGCACGGTCGGCGTGCTGTTCAGTCGCGCGCTGATCGTTTCGATGGTGCTTCCTGGGAAAGCCTTCTCGCCGGTCAGCGCTTCCAACAGCACGAGACCGAGCGAGTAAACATCGGATGCTCCTGCTGTCTCGCTGCCCCGTGCCTGTTCCGGGCTCAGATAGCTCGCGCTGCCGATGATGATTCCGGTCGAGGTCAGTCTGCTTCCGTCGACCAGTCGGGCGATGCCGAAGTCGGCAAGTTTCGCGTGGAATTGGCGGCTAGGAAGCTCCGAATGCGCCAGCAGGATGTTGGCAGGCTTAACGTCCCGGTGCACAATACCCCGGCCGTGCATGTAATGCAGGGCCTCCGCGATATCGGCGCCGAGATGTGCGACCAGCCCCGGTGGAAGCGGGGCTGTCATTACCTCGCGTAGGTTCGGTCCGTCGATGAACTCCATGACGAGAAATACGCGATCAGCGGCCTGTGTCTTCTCGGTACCCGCGTCGAAGAGGGTCACCAGCGCGTGGTGATTGAGCGTTGCGAGGGTGTCGATCTCATTGTGTTGGCGGCTTATTTCGTCAGGGTCGGCCATCCCCGGCAGCATCAGTTTGAGCGCGACTTCACGCGGCAGCGACTGGTCGGTGGCGCGGTATACCGAAGCCATGCCGCCGCGGCCGATAAGGCTGGTAACTCGGTAACGCCCACCAATCACGCTGCCGATGATCTCGTCATCCGCGTTCGAGGCTGGTCGAAGGGATTGACCAATCGACATGCGAACCTCCTTAGTCCTGACCAAGCGATTGTAGACGAGTTGGCCGGGTCTGGTCGCTGGACGATCAGCTCTAGCGGCGGCTCCGGGAGAATGCTGCTACCCAACAACCGCAGCGACGGCAGTCCCTGCGAGACTGGAGTCATGAGCCAGCGACCGAATATTCACGCCCCCCGCGCGGACGCGGCTACCATGACCGCCATCGTAACCACGGGTGTCGGTGACTTCGACCGGCTTGTTCTGAGTGAGGTTCCTAAGCCGATGGCCGGGCTGGGAGAGGTGCTCGTTCAGGTGCTCGCGGCGGGTGTCAACAACACCGACATCAATACGCGACTCGGTTGGTACTCGTCGACGGTGTCGACCGCCACCAACGAATCATCCGAGGGGCTCGACGCTCTTGGGGAGGGCCGCGCCGACGGCGGCTGGAACGGGGCGACACCGTTTCCGCTCATCCAGGGCGCAGACTGCTGTGGACGTGTTGTTGCGGTAGGTGACGGCGTCGACTCGAGCATTATCGGTGCCCGCGTGCTCATTCGGGCGTGCATGCCTCTCGGCCCGGATGGGTCAGACGAGACAGAGTGGCTTGGTTCTGATCGTGACGGCGCATTCGCACAGTTCACCGCCGTTCGGGCACGCGACGTGTTCCCCGTCGAGAGCGCCTGGAGCGACGCCGAGCTCGCAACAATTCCGTGTGCATACGGCACCGCGGAGAACATGGTGAGCCGCGCCGGAATCACCGCAGGCACGCGTGTGCTTGTTCCCGGCGCATCCGGAGGTGTGGGGTCGGCGGTCGTTCAGCTTGCCAAACGACGCGGCGCCTACGTCATCGGGATCGCGAGTGCCGCAAAACGCGAGCGGGTCATCGAAATTGGTGCCGATGAGGTGCTCGAACGCGGGCACGACCATGGTGCGCAGCTTGGCTCCCAGAGTGTTGACGTCGTAATCGACAATGTCGCAGGCCCCGAGTTTGGCAGCATGCTCGCAGTGCTGCGCCACGGAGGCACCTATGTGACATCGGGCGCAATCGCCGGCCCCATCGTCGAACTTGACCTGCGGATGCTCTACCTCGGTGACCTTCGGCTCATCGGCTGCACTTCGTGGGACAAACACGTATTCGCCGACGTCGTGTCGTACATCGAACGCGGTGAGATCCGCCCGCTGCTCGAGTGCACCTACCCGCTGTCCGAGATTGTCGCCGCCCAGCGCGACTTTCTCCACAAGCGCCACGTCGGAAACGTTGTCCTGATTCCGCCACGGTTGAGCGACGCACTCGCCTCAGAACATGCTCCGTAAACGGTCGTAAACGTATCGGCGGCTGCGGAATTGCGCTGCTAGCGTTGGCCCATGTCAGCCACCGCATCCAACCTCACCGCTGCTCTCGCAACCATCACCGAACACTGGCAGCCGCACCGGGTGGCGAGCGTCAACGACCACGACGTCAAGATCGTGAAGCTGCAGGGTGAGTTCGTGTGGCACAGTCACCCCGAGACCGATGAGCTGTTCTTGGTGGTGGAGGGGGAGCTCACCATCCAACTGCGGGATCGCGACATTGTGCTCGGCCCGAACGAACTCTTTGTGATCCCCCAGGGCGTTGAACATTGCCCGAAGGCTGAGCACGAGGTATCCGCCGTCATTATTGAACTCAGGGGAACTGCGAACACGGGCGACGCCGGTGGCGACCGAACTTCGCCGTTGCGCGAAGTCGGCTAGCGAGGGCATGGTTCCCACCTAGAGTGGATCGCTATTACTCATACCAACACTTATGGGTATAAATGTTGGTATAGTTCGTCCATGACCACAGTTAGCATGTACGCACCTCAGGGGTTCGTTGCGGTGCCGCCGGTGGCTTACGAAGTCCACGACTGGGTACCGAGATTCCCCGAAATGTACTCGCGCGCTGAGATTGAACGACAGACCGGCACCTACGAATCGACTGTCACTCCCGCCATCGCCCAATGGTCGCCAAGGCTGGACAGCGAGACGATAGCTAACGTTGAGGAGGCTGCACTCGCGCTCCGAGAATTCGACCTTCACTCTCTGACGGTATTCGGTGCCGCTGACCCGGCGCTGGCGCCGATGTCGGCGATCCTGCTACGCACGGAGTCCGCATCGAGCAGTCAGATTGAGAACCTCACCACTTCAGCCAAACAGCTTGCGCTCGCCGAGATCGACGAAGGGAAGAAGCACAACGCTCTCACTGTGGTTGGCAACGTTCGTGCGCTGGAAGCGGCTCTTCGGCTGTCTGACAAGCTCGACACCGCGAGCATCCTAGCCATGCATACCGAGCTTCTTAGTCGCCAAGAGGGGCTCGAGCACGAGGCGGGTAGGTTCCGCACCGAGCTGGTGTGGATAGGCAACAGAGACAATGCTGGACCTCGGAAGGCCTCATTCATTGCGCCCCAGCATCTGCTTATTCCTGACGCCATCGACGACATAGTCGCCTTTGCGCGCCGCCCCGATGTGCCGGCCCTTGTGCAGGTAGCGGTTGCGCACGCGCAGTTCGAAACCATTCACCCTTTCGTTGACGGTAGTGGCCGAACTGGTCGCGCTCTCGCGCAGGCGATGCTGCGCAACAAACGACTCTCTACCCACACCACCGTGCCCCTCTCGGCCGGTCTACTCGTAGACGTCGAGACATACTTTGACGCGCTGACGCAGTACCGTGCCGGAGATGCTGGCCCCATCGTGCGCCGGTTCGCCGATGCAGCAAGGTACGCCGCGGTGACGGGGCGCGAACTCGTCGATAACCTCGCAAACGAACTGGAGGCGTCGAAGCACGCCCTCGCTGGCATCCGCTCGGACTCTGCCGCCTGGAAGGTTCTGCCGCGACTGGTCGGGCAGCCGGTGGTCAATACCCGTTACCTTGTGGGCGCGCTCGGGCTGAGTGACATGACTGTGGTGCGCGCCCTGGACGTGCTTTCTGATCGCGAGATACTGACCGAGCGCACCGGCTTTACCCGCAATCGCGTGTGGGAACACCGGGGGATTCTTAGCGTGCTCGACGCGTACGCGGCGCGGATCCGCCGGACTGTCTGACTCACCGTCGATGCATTCAGTCCGATCAACGCTTCTTTCTCTTCGCGTCCCACTCCTTGAGCGCGGGAATGCCGAGAATCACGAATACGAAACCTGAGATTGCTAACGCAAAGCCTGCTCCATTGCCGCCGAAGTAGAGACCGCCACCAGTGACGATGAGCGCGAGCCCGACAAAGAAGTAGGACATTGCTGCGTCGTCCGCTACGGCTTCTCGTCGACGATTCCTACGAACCGGCTGCCGATTCCATCGATCTCTGAACGGTACATTCCGTCAGCGGCAGGCGGCAGCTCATCGGCGGAGTGCCAGTCGCACGTGAGATAGGTGAACGCGGGCCACCACTTCTTGGGCCGTGCGGCCTCCGTGAAACCACAGACTGTGCAGGTGAGCTGAGCCCAGACGGGGCGCTTGCCCGTGCGATTCGCCCGCGACTGCACAAGCCACGCCGGAGGGTTGGTTTCGAGCTCAGTGAACTCTGCCTCAGACAGGCGATTCGGGATGTCGTGCCTGCGGGCCATCTCCAGGGGGATGTCTAGGCGAAGCGCGGCTTCCCGTCTCGTGATCATGGTTCTACGGTACGCGAACTGCGCTCGCGCACGAACAACGCAGACCCACGAACTAGCTCACGTAAATCTTGCGCAGCGTCTCGGTGACCGTCCACGTGGTCTGCATGCCCGCGGTGAGCCGCACAACATCGCCAGCGCCAACAACAATCGTGCGATCATCCGCAGCGAAATGGATGCTGGCACGCCCGCTCACCACAACAAAGACTTCATCTTCTTCTGTGTCGGTTGCGGTGCCCATGCTCATCTCCCAGATGCCGATCTCGGTGTCGCCGAGGGTATCGAGCATGGTGTAACCGGCGGTCGGGAGTCCCTCCACAACACTCGCGGCATCCAACGCTTCGTGGGTGACGGGTACTGCGCTCGCGGACACTGGCTGGCCGGGCGTGAGGGCAGAGCCGGTGCTGGGCTCACGGTCTGGATGCGTAGCTGCGTCTGGGATGGGCATGAGCGTCTTAGGAGTCGAAGCCAAGACCGAGCGCATCCAAGGTCTTGAGAATCACATTGCGCCGGCCCTGATTATGGTCGGCCTGATTGAGTGACCACCGCGTGGCTTGAATACCGAGGGAGGCAATCGGCTCCGGAGGGAACGGCAACGGCATCTTTCGCACCATCTCCAGCTCGGTACGCTCAGTAGTGAGCCCGTCGAGCTTGTCGAGCAACACCTGGGCGGCAAAACGAGTCGCGCCAACGCCAAGCCCCGTGAAGCCTGCCGCGTACGCAACACGACCGTCGCGGGCTGTCGCAAAGAACGCGCTGAACTGTGTTGAGGTGTCGATAGCACCCGCCCAGCGGTGGCTGAACTTGAGCCCCTCCAGCTGCGGGAATGTCGTAAAGAAATGGCTCGCCAAGCGCTCAAAGCTCTCGGGGCGATCCTCATACCCCTCACGCACTTTGCGACCGTAGTGGTACACGGCGTCATATCCCCCGAAGAGAATACGATTGTCGCTACTGAGCCGATAGTAGTGAAACTGGTTGGCCATATCGGCGAGGCCTTGGCGGTTCGACCAGCCGATGGAGGCGAGCTGTGCGGGGCTCAAGGGTTCCGTCATGAGCACATAGTCATACACCGGAACCGTGTGCAGGCGAGTGCGCTTCAACAACGAGGGGAACGCGTTGGTCGCGAGAGCAACCCTGGTGGCACGAACCGTACCGGTGCGGCTGTGCACGATCGCGGCATCCGTCGGCGCACCGGATGTCTCGATCTCGCGCACGGGCGACTTCTCAAAGATCTCGACGCCGAGTTCGGTCGCGACCCGCGCCAGCTCATGAACCAGCTTCGACGGGTGTACGAGGGCATTAATGCGCTTGTTCCAGATGGCGGCAAGGTAGGTGGGCGAGTTCACTTCGGCGCGCACCGCAGTCTCATCAAGGAAGACGGTGTCTTCATTGGTTTCGGTTTCGGTGAGCCATTCGATCTCATGCGGTTCGATAGCAAGATCGAGCGAACCTGTGCGCTCAAAGTCACAGTCGAGGCCGAGAGAAGCGACGCTGGCTTCAATCTCGTCAAGGTTCTGAAGGCCGAGGCGGTGGAGTTGCGCATACTCTTTGGGCCACCGGCTCATACCATTTGATTCGCCGTGTGTGATGCTCGCTTCGCAGAAGCCACCGTTGCGACCAGACGCGGCCCAGCCCAGTTCGCGCGCCTCAAGCAGCACGACTTTGGCTTCGGGATTGCGCTGCTTCGCCAGCACTGCGGTCCACAGCCCGAGGTAACCTCCACCAACAATGGCGAGATCGGCGGTGATGTTTCCGCGCAGTGCCGCAAACGTGGTTGCGTCCGGCACGTCGTCAATCCAGAATGACTTCTGAATGGATCCGTCAAGGGAATTGCTGATGACGGATGCTGCTGGTGCGTTTCGTTCGAACACTACTTTGCCCATGGGGCACTTTCCTCTCTCGCGCTGCTGTCGCGAGCTTTATGGTTGGGCGGGCGCGCGGTATACGCGTTCGCCTTCGACGAAGGTTTGTTCGGTGCGGGTGAGCCCGATTTCGGCTGCTGGCCCGGCGAAGGGGTTGCGGTCGAGCACGACAAGATCGGCAAGCTTGCCCACCCCGATTGTGCCAGTCTCATCTAGATGATTCGTGTATGCAGAACCGGCGGTGTATGCAGTCATCGCTGTCAGCAAATCGAGGCTCTGTTCAGGCAAGAAAGCTTCGTACTCTCCCTCTTCATGACCCGGCGCAGCGATGCGGTTTACGGCTACATGGATCGCTGCCATCGGCTCAGGGGTGCTCACCGACCAGTCACTACCTGAGGCCAGGTGGGCTCCGGCGCGGTAAAGGTCGCCCCACGGGTACTGCCATGAGCTGCGCGGGTCGCCCAAGAATGGCAGTGTCAGGTCGACCATCTGTGGCTCGAGCGCAGCCCAGTATGACTGCATGTTGGCGGTGACTCCGAGGGCCGCGAAGCGGGGGACGTCATCCGGATGCACCACCTGCAGGTGCGCGATGTGGTGACGGTTGTCGTTGGGTCCGTTGATCGCACGCGCAGCTTCTACGGCATCGAGGCACTCGCGCACGGCACGGTCACCGATGGCGTGAAAATGCACTTGGAACCCGAGCGCGTCTAGCTCGGTGACATTGGAGATGAGCTGGTCTGCATCGACGAACGAGATTCCAGAGTTGTCGGTGTGGTGACCGCAGCCATCAAGGTAGGGCTCCAACATGGAGGCGGTGAAGTTCTCGGCAACACCATCTTGCATGATCTTCACACTGGTCGCGGCAAAGCGCCCGGCGACATTGTTCTTGCGCCGCAGAACGAGTTCGGGGATCTGTTCGGGGCCGCGCGTGCGATCCCACCACAGGGCACCAACAACGCGGGCGGTCAGCTCGCCTGACGTCGCCGCTTCCATATAGGCGGGGGTGGCGTCACCGGCATCCCCATACCCGCCGAGGATGGCATCTTGCCACGAGGTGATCCCGAAGGAATGCAGGTAGTGCTGTCCAATCATCAGTGCCTGCGCGTAGTCGGCTGGCGAAGTCTCGGGCAGCAGTTGGTTCACGAGCGACATAGCGCCTTCGTGAAGGGTGCCCGTGGGGTTGCCGTCGGCATCGCGCTCGATGCGCCCATCACTGGGATCGGGAGTGTCGCGGGTGATGCCGGCGAGCTCGAGGGCGCGCGAGTTTACCCAGGCGCCGTGCCCGTCGCGGTTGGGGATAAATGCCGGGCGGTCAGCCACCACAGAGTCGAGATCGGATGCTGTGGGTGTTCCCCCGGGGAAGGCCGCCATGCTCCAGCCGCCACCCAGAATCCACTCAAGCTCGGGGTTGGTTTCGGCATAGTTGCGGATCCTGTCGAGGTACTGTTCGCGAGTCGACTCGTGTGCGAGATCACAGCGGATGAGGTCGAGGCCACCCCACACGGCGTGCACGTGGGCATCCTGAAATCCGGGGCTGAGCAGTTTGCCGTTGAGGTCAACCACTTCGGTGTCGGGGCCGATGAGTTGCTGCACCGCTGCGTCACCCGAAGGGTCGGTGCCCACCGCGATGATGCGGCCACCTCCAACCGCGACACTTCCGGGCATAGGTTCGACACCGGTCGCCGTGAAAATGGCGCCGCCGGTAAAGACAAGGTCAGCAAAAGTCATAGTTTCGTGCACTTTCCTTAGCGGTCTGGCGATCTGGCGGTTTGACGGTCTAGCGGTCGGCTTGTCTGGCGGTCTACGTGTCTGGCGGGCTCGTGGTCTAGCCGCCTCCGACAGTTTTGGCGATGTCGGTCGCTGAGTCGCCCGCTCGACCCAGGACGTACGCGACAAGCGCCAAAGCTCCGAGTGTCAGCAGCAGCATGATCGTTGAGACTGCCGCAATTTCTGGCCGCAATCCGCTGCGGACAGCACTGAGCACGTAGACGGGCCACGGGGTGGTTCCCGAGACTTGAACGAACGCCGAAACGATTGTGTTGTCGAGGCTCAAGGTGAACGAGAGAAGTCCACCGGCCAATACTGCCGGCATCACCAGCGGAAGGGTGATCTGGGTGAACCGTTTGAACGGAGGAGCATAGAGGTCGGCTGCGGCCTCCTCCAAGCTCTCGTCAATGCCGATGAGGCGAGAGCGCACGATGTAGGCCACGACCGCGGTCGAGAACAATGAGTGGCCGACGACGAGTCGAACAATGCCGTTGTCGAACATGCTCAGTCCAACATCCTGGCCGAGGAAAACCATCCAGGGAAGCAGCGAGACGGCATCCACAATTTCTGGGGTGACGGTGACGAGCACAAGAAGAATCAGGAACCAGGGAGCCCACTTGCCCGCGCGGCGAGCCAGAGCGACACCGGCCATGGTGCCGAGCGCTGTCGCGATGAGTGACGCAATGAAACCGGTCTGAATCGACACCAACACTGCGTCGGTGATGGCGGGCTTGGTCACGATCGTCGCAAACGAGCCAAAACCGAACTCATTCCACGAGACGAGCAGCCGACCCTCGTTGAAGGAGTAAATGATGATGATGGCAATCGGAGCGAACAGGAACGCGAAGACGATCACTGCCCAGACTTTGAGGGAGACATCGGTGAATGACAACCGGTTCATGATTTGCCTCCCAAGACGAGTCGCTTTCGGGCTCTGAGCGGCCAGGTCGCCAACCACGAAACGAGGGCGGCGATGCCGACGGTGGTGAGAATCGTGAGCACCAGCACTACTGCCATTGCGGAGCCTAGGGCCCAGTTCTGTGCAGTTTGGAACTGGTTGGCAACCATCTGGCCTGCCATGTTGCCTTTGGCCCCACCCAGCACAGTAGCGGTGATGTAGTCGCCCATCAATGGGATGTAGACGAGCAGGATTCCAACGATGATGCCCGGCTTCGCCAAGGGAAGCGTCACATTGATGAAGGTCGACCATCGCCCAGCACCGAGGTCTTTGCTCGCCTCACGCATCGGCAATGACACACGGTCGAACGCGACAAACATGGGCAGGATCATCAGTGGGATGTAGTTGTAGACGACACCGATCAGTACCGCTGTGCGAGTGAAGAGGATTTCTAGCGGCTGATCGAGCACGCCGATTGACTGCAGGGCGGTGGAGAGCAATCCGCTCGGGGCGAGGATGATCTGCCAGCCGATCGTGCGCACCAGAAAGTTTGTCCAGAACGGAATCATCACCATCGCTAGCAGGATTCCGCGGCGCGACACGGGGGCCTTGAATGCGAGCCAATAGGAGAAGGGGATGGCGATTACTAAGCAGATGAGCGTGCCGACCACTCCAACCCACAGCGTGTTCTGGAAGGTGGAGAAGAACGTCGGCGACAGTGCTTCGGCGTAGCGATCGAGCGACAGGACATCGTTGGCGTGAGTGCCAAAAATGCCAGGCTTGTATCCGAAGCTGAACCACACGACGAGCGCGACCGGCGCGACAAAGAAGGCAAACAGCCATGCCCACGCAGGAATCGCGAGGGCGAAGCCCGGCAGTTTTAGGCGGCGGCGTGGGCGCGCAGGAGCCGCGTGCGCACCCAACTCGGGTGCGGCGCGGTCCTCAACGGTTACGGTCATTCTGTACTCTCGGCTGACTGCGGCGGTTAGGCGCCAGCAGCAGCCTTGGTCTTGTCCCAGATCTCAACGATGCGCTGCTGTGCGTCGGTGAGCTTGCCGGTGTGCATGGTTTTGATCTGTTCCTCATCGAAGAAGACGAGGTCGAGCATTTCCAGGTCGGCCGCGCGTGCCGCTTCCTCAATGCCAGCGCCACCGGTGTGGTAACCGATGTAGTCGAGTTCGCGTAGGGCCGCATCGGGGGCGAGTACGTAGTTGATGAAAGCGTGGGCAGCCTCAGGGTTAGTTGCGCCTTCTGCGATAGCCCAGTTGTCCATCCACAGTTCGGTGTCGGGGGAGCCGAGCACCCACTGCCAGCGGTCAGGTTCGTCGCTCTCCATGATCCCGATGCGTGCGTCACCGTTCCAGGACTGCATAAGGATCTGTTGCGCTTGCGGGATTGCGGCGCCACCCGGGTAGGAGTCGAACGCCGAGATGTGGGGGGCGAGCTCAGTGGTGAGGAACGCTTCCGCCGCGGCAAGATCTGCCTCGTCGGTGGTGGTCCAGTCGATACCGTTAGCCCAGTAGTAGATGCCGAGGAGGGGTGACGGGTCATCTAGTACGGAGGTTCTGCCGCTGGCTTCATTCTTTGCGGCATCGATGAAGTCGGCCCAGCTGGTGAGTTCGCGACTAATTTTGGTTTTGTCGTAGACGAATCCGGTGGTGCCCCAAGCCTTGCAAATGGAGTACTCGTTCTTCGGATCCCAGTCGCGACCCAAGAAGTCCGGGTCCATGTCGGCGATATTGGGGATCAGATCAAGGTTCAGCTTGCTCAGTAGACCATTTTCGATCATCTGAGGAATGAACGGTCCGGTCGGTACAACGATGTCGTAGCCACTGGTTCCGCGGGCCGCGATGAGCTTGGAGATCAGTTCCTCATTGGAGGCGAATGAGTCGAAGGTGATTGTTGGGCCAAGTTCATCCGAGAACTCGGCAACCAGATCCGGGTCATCGTAATCGCCCCAACTGTAGATCGACAGGCCGCCCTCGAGCGCGCCTCCGGTGGCTTGGGGTGAGGAGCCAGCACCAGACTGTGGGCTACAGGCGGCCAGTAGTGCGGCTCCGGCAGCAGTGCCGGAAAGGGCAAGGAAGCGACGCCGGTTCAACTCCGACTTGATCATCTTGGTTGCCGAGGTCGAGGCGAGAATGCGAACGGGGTTTTCGTGTGACATCAGGCTGCTCCTTCTAAAGGGCCATTGAGCTGGTGGGTGGGGCTGGGTTCGAGACGGCGCGGGCAATGTCGGCTTGAGCCTCAGTTGCCTGCTCATTCGGGAAAAGGTGGACGCTCGCGGCATCCCACGAGCAGACAACCTTGTCGCCGTCGGCAAGTCGGGGCGCGTTGGGCCGCGGAACGCGAGAGAGGAGAGTGTGGTCTTGGCCAATAGAAACCAAGAACTGCAGGGTCTCACCCTGGTGCGAGACACCGATCACTTCGCCAAGAATCTCATTCTCCGCAGTCTCGGCGGCTTCGGCAGCCGCGGGGGTGATCGCAGAAACCGTGACCGCTTCCGGTCGCACGGCGGCTTGAGCCTCAGAGCCGGCATCGAGATCGGCGTGCGCTGCGGCCGCGTGAATCACGCCGAAGCGCGACTCCATGACGCTCGTGTTGGCAGTCACGGTGCCAGGGATGAAGTTCTGCTGGCCAATGAAGCCCGCAACATAGGCGCTCGCAGGGTTGTCATAGATCGCGTCCGCGTCATCCAACTGTTCGATGCGGCCATTGCGCATGATGGCGATGCGATCACTCATCGAGAGGGCCTCGCCCTGATCGTGAGTAACGAAGATGAAGGTGATGCCGAGCCGCGACTGCAAAAGCTTCAGCTCGATCTGCATCTCTTCGCGAAGTTGGCGGTCGAGTGCCCCGAGTGGCTCGTCGAGAAGGAGCACAGAGGGGCGGTTGATGAGTGCACGAGCTAAGGCGATGCGCTGCTGCTGGCCACCAGACAACTGGGTCGGCTTGCGATCCGCGAACGACACCATCTGCACCATCTCAAGGGCTTCGATGACGTGCTGACGAATCTCCGACTTTGGGGTGCCCTTTTGCCGCAGACCGTAGGCGACATTCTCGGCAACGCTCATATGGGGGAACAGTGCGTAGGCCTGAAACACCGTATTAACGTCACGTTTGTGTGGGGGAATGCCGACAACATCCTGACCTGAAATACGGATGCGGCCCGCAGTTGGCTCTTCGAAGCCGGCGAGCATGCGCAGCGTTGTTGTCTTTCCGCAACCGGATGGCCCGAGCAGAGACAGGAACTCCCCTGGCCGCACATGCAGACTGATGTTGTCGACGGCGATTGCGCCGCCAAACTTCTTGGTCACTCCCTCGAGGACGACGGTGCCCTCAGGCTCGCTCGCACTGGTCGCTGCAGAGTGTGAATCCGCAGCGGCGGGGCTTGCTTGGCTAGTGTTCTGAGCTGAAATCGTCACGTCGTCGTGCACCTCCGAGGTCGTAAAAACTGATTCACGACTGTTTTGGTAGTCAATCGGATTTCGCGGGAATACGCAACGGCGTGCGATGTTTTGCTCGGTTAAGTTCGTGTTACGAAACGGAATTAGTTGTGAAAGGCTCGATTGGCTGCGCAAAACAACGCTGGCGTCGTCGCTTCACAATCCTCAACAGCCGCGAGCCGAGCCTCTCTATTCGTAGCGGCGGTGGATCAAGCGCGATAACACGATCGAGCTGCGAGTGTTGTCGATGTTCGTCGCCGTGCGCAGGCGTTCGAGGGCAATTTCTAGTGAGTGGATGTCGCGAGAACGCATGTGCACGACAGCGTCGGCTGATCCGCTGACCGTTCCGGCATCCACCACTTCGGGAATCGCACTCAGGATCCGTTTGAGTTCATTGGGGGCGACATTGCCGCGGCAGAACAACTCGACGTAGGCTTCTGTGCCCATGCCGTCGACGGCAGGATCGACCTGGATGGTGAAGCTGCGAATCACTCCACTGGCAACGAGTCGATCGACACGACGTTTAACTGCGGAGGCAGAAAGGCCTACCGACTCACCAATATCTCCATACCCTGCGCGGGCGTTGAGGCGGAGCATGTCAATGATTCCTGCATCCAGCTTGTCCATTCCCTCACTCTACGGCGATATCTTGTGCAGCGGCGAGCACTTGCGCTGAATTAGTGCGCACATTACCGAGACATTGCGGATAGGTGCGTGAAACACTGGGACTATGACGATCACTGACACCCAATCGACCACACCTGCTCGCCAGGCAACCGCGAAGACCGTGCTGATGTGCCGTCCCGACTTCTTTACGGTCAGCTACCGCATCAACCCCTGGATGAACCCCAACGACCCCACAGACACCAACCTGGCTGTCAAGCAGTGGCAGACGCTGTATGACACCTACATTGAGCTCGGCTTTGATGTGCAGCTCATTGATCCTATTGACGGCTTGCCCGACATGGTCTACGCCGCAAACGGCGGATTCGTGATCGACGGCAAAGCCTATGGCGCACTTTTTACCTATGACGAGCGTAAGGCTGAAGGCCCCGCCTACATGGAGTGGTTCGCTGCGAACGGTTTCACCGTTGCTGATCCCGTAAACGTGAATGAGGGAGAGGGCGACTTCCTCCTTGTTGGCGACAACATCTTGGCCGGAATGGGTTTTCGCACGTCCGTCGAAAGCCACAAAGAGCTCGCAGAGATCTCGGGTCGCAACGTTGTTTCCCTCAACCTGATCAACCCCAGCTTCTATCACGTTGACACTGCCATCGCGAAGCTTGATGAAACCAATATCGCCTACCTAGAGAGCGCATTTGATGGGCCCTCTCTCGAAAAGCTTCGGGCACTGTATCCCGACGCCATCCTTGCCAGTGAAGAGGATGCGGCAGTGCTCGGACTCAACTCGTACAGCGATGGCTACAATGTAGTGATCGCCGCCCGCGCTAAGGACTTCGAGCGTCAGCTCAAGGAGCGCGGCTACAACCCCATTGGCGTTGACCTGTCGGAGCTGCTGCTCGGTGGTGGCGGCGTGAAGTGCTGCACCCTGGAGCTGCGCCGCTAACTAGCGCCCCGAGTTGCACGAATGGCCTGCACTGGTTGTGCGGGCCATTCGTGCATTCACTGGTGGTTGGTGCTCAGTGCTCTTCGCAGATGATGACCGGGATATCGCGCGCGGTTTTGCGCTGATACCCGGCGTAGCGGTCGTTAGCGGCGACGATCTGCGGCCACAGTTCGGCTTTCTCCGCGGCATTTGCTGTGCGCGAGTGCACCTTCAGGGTGCGTCCACGCACGGTGATTTCTGCATCCGGGTTCGCGACAAGGTTGCGGTACCACTGCGGGTCGCGATCGTCGCCACCCTTCGAGGCAACAAAAACCCAGCGTCGGTTGCCGTGCACCGGAGCAGTCAGCAGCGTCGAACGCCGGATGCCCGAAACTCGGCCCGTGGTGTGCAACTCGACTGTGGGCATCCGGCCCAAAGTCCAGCCGAGTCGGCCGCCAGAGATGGCGAGCACTGCGCGGTGGGCGCCGTTCATCAGTTTCATTCCGGCATCGCTGAGTTTTTGGCGTTGGGTCATCTCAGCATTGTCTCGTGTTGCAATGTGGAGACGCCGGGTTCTCTCGGCAGCCATACTGATTTTAGTTTAGTTGCTAAAGTAATCGAATGACCACGACAATTGCCCTATTTGGTGCGACCGGCAAAACCGGCCGCCGTGTGCTCGATCAAGCGTTAGCGCAGGGGCTCGCTGTGCGCGCACTCGCCCGTGACCCCGCTAAGGTCATTGTCGTCGACGACCGACTCACCGTGATTCACGGAGACGTGCTCGATGCACGGTCCGTCGATCGTGTGGTGGAGGGAGCGGATGCTGTGCTCAGCGTTTTCGGGCACGTGAAGGGCTCCCCAGATGACGTGCAGGCAGACGGCACCCGGCTGATCCTCGACGCGATGAAGCATCACGGGATCACCCGGATCGTGACCCTCTCGGGCGGAGGCTTGCGTGCCGAAGGCAAAGACCAGCCCAAGCTTCCCGATCGCATCATCCGGGGCCTCCTGAAGTTGCTGTCAGGTCAGGTGCTCGCGGATGCCGAAGCACACTTAGAGCTGCTGAAGCAGAGCGGCATGGAGTGGACGGTCGTGCGCGGGCCCCGCCTCACCGAAGAGCCTGGGACGGGCGCATACGGCGTCGGCTGGGTGGGTGGAGACAGCACCACAAAGATCAGTCGCGACGACCTCGCCAAGTTTCTCATCACCCAGATTGACGATCGCCAGTACGTGCACGAGATGCCGTTCGTCAGCGCCAGATGAGCGACGCCGAGGCGCCCGTCGACCCAGTGCGTGCGGTGCTCGGCAGTGTGGCATCGCTCAGTCGAGTGCTGTCGTCGGAGCAGCGGCGTCCCTTCGAAGGTCGGGTACTGACCGGCTCGCAAATGTCAGCGCTATTCCTCCTCGCCCGAACACCCTCCGGCTTAACCCCGGGACGTCTAGCGGAGCTCCTCGCAGTATCTGCCGGCGCTGTCACACAACTCATCGACACTCTGCGCACGGATGGGCACGTCGACACACGTGTCAACCCTGATGATGCCCGATCGCGCATCATTGTGCTTTCCCGCGCCGCCCGCAACGAGGTGGAGCACTTCGAAGGTGCCACCGCCGAACGCTTACGCCCCAGGTTTGCAGCCCTATCCGCGGCCGAACTGACAACCCTCGCAGACCTCATGAATCGAATCACCATGGAGACGGAAAAATGACCACAAGTGTTCTCGTGACCGGCGCTACCGGCACCGTCGGTGATGCCGTGACAGAGTTTCTGCTCGAACGAGGAGCCTCCGTGCTCGGTGCCGTGCGGAATGCAGACGACGCGGCCCATCTTCGTAAGGGTGCGAAAGCACGGCACTTCGACTTCTCCATGTCGCCATCCGAACTCGATCAGGCTTTGGAGGGGTGCGACCGACTCTTCCTGATGCGACCGCCAGCAATAGCCGACGTGCAGAAGTACCTGTTTCCGGTCATCGATGCTGCGCAACGTCGTGGGATCAAACAGATTGTGTTCCTGTCGTTGCAGGGGGTGCAGCAGAACCGCAAAACCCCTCATTACGCCGTCGAGCAATACCTGAAGAGCGCTGGTGCACCATACACATCGCTGCGCCCCAACTTTTTTATGCAAAACCTGTCGACAACCCACGCGGCAGAAATCCGTGATGACGATGACGTCTTCGTGCCCGCCGGGCGCTCATTCACCGCCTTCATTGATGCCCGCGACATCGGCCGCGTTGCCGCCGCCGTGCTCACCGAACCCGGTCACATCACACAGGCGTACACCCTCTCGGGCGAACAGAGCCTCACGTACCGCAACGTCGCTTCCATCCTTAGCGACGTGCTCGGGCGAAGCATCCACTACCGGCGACCCAGCGAAACCGAATACCTCTCCCGCCTGCGCACGCAGGGCAAACCCGAGGACTACATTGCGGTGCAGAAGATGATCTACCGAATCGTACGGTTCAACATCTCTGCCTTCCCCAACCGAACAGTCCGGCGCCTCACCGGACACCCCGCCACTACTTTTCGCGAATTTGCCACCCGCGAGAAGGGCGCGTGGCAGAAATAACCTGCGGCGGCACCGTCACCCTGGAGCGGACCGGCCCGCCGGGGGAGTGGCTCTTGGCGCGAGGATCCTGCGCGCACGACGCTGAAGGGTTGGCGTTTATGCGGGGTGTCGGATCGGTTGGTGGTCGGTTCCGCGCATCCGCACGGCGACGATAATTCCGGAGGCAGCAGTGAGGGCGCCGACGACGGCGACCGTGACAGGGATGCCGTAGGCATCCGCGAGGATTCCGGCGAGCAGCGCGCCGACGGCGAAGCCGCCGTCACGCCAGAGGCGGTAGATTCCGACGGACCTGGCCCGCCAGACGGGGTGGGCGACGTCGCCGATGGCCGCGAGCAGGGTCGGGTAGACCATGGCGGTGCCAGCCCCGAGGAGGATGGCGGCGGTCAGCCAGATCCCGAAGTCCTGGCCGAGGGCGACCATCCCTAGGGCGGCGGCCTGGATGAGCATGCCGCCGACGATTAGTGGCTTGCGGCCGATCCGGTCCGAGAGCGCACCGGTGACTAGCTGCCCGGCGCCCCACACCGCGGGGTAGACCGCAGCGAGGATGCCGATCCTCTCGATGTTCAGCCCTGCGGCGGCGAACAGGATGGGGAACAGGCCCCAGGCCAGCCCATCGTTGAGGTTGTTGACCAGGCCGGCTTGGCTTACGGAGGAGAGGGATTTGTCACGGAAGCTGGTCAGGGTAAAAATTTCCCGATTGCTCAGTTGCGCGTGGGCGTTGGCGTGTGCGGAGGCGTGGCTGGCGGCTTCGAGCTCGGCATGGTGGCGGGTTTCCTTGACGGCGAGCCCGGAGAGACCCAGGCCGAGGGCGATGTACGCGGCGCCGAGTAAGAACGGTCCAGGCCGCAGGCCGTAGGTTGCGGCGATGTAGCCGGTGGCCAGGGCTGTGGCGGCGACGCCGAGGTAGCCTGCCGCTTCGTTCAGTCCCATGGCTAGGCCGCGGCGGGAAGGGCCTACGAGGTCCATTTTCATGATCACGGCGGTCGACCAGGTCAGGCCTTGGCTGATGCCCAAGACGATGTTGGCGGCGACGATCCATCCCCAAGAGGGGCCGAAGATCAGCATCAGCGGGATCGGCAGGGCGATGAGCCAGCCAGCGACTAGTACGGGTTTGCGTCCGTACCGGTCCGAGAGGGTCCCGGCGAAGTAGTTCGTGGCGGCTTTTGCCAACCCGAACGCCAAGATGTAGGTCAGCGCGGACGTGTAGAGATCTAGGTGGAAGACCTTCTGGGCCAGCAGCGGCAGCACGGTGCGTTCCTGGCCCAAGGTCCCGCCGACCAGCGCATTGACTGCAACGAGGAGAATGAACTGGGCGAGGTTCTGGCGCAGCCCGAGCGTTATTCCCAGCTTGGACTCTTCTCGGCCCGTCCGGTGGGTTGATCTGGCGTTCATCGGCTTGTCTCCAGAGATTTGCTGGTGGTGCTGATCCGTTCACCGGTGCGGGGGTCGAAGCCAACTTTGGCGGACTCCCAGACCATGCTGACCCCGAGGAGACAGGTCGGGTTGCCCTGTACCGCGCCGGTGGCTGGAGTCAGATCAAGTTTGACCACAGACGGATACTCCTTCGGGGTGGACCGCCGGACAGCGGTACGCTGATATTCTAGATAAATATGGAATATCTATTCCAGTATTACATGGAACTGTGGAGGATGTGGTGGGTGATCGGGCCAAGAAAGCTGCACTCTTCGATCAGTTCGCGCGAGTAGGCAAGGCGATGGGTAACGGCAAACGCCTCGAGCTGATCGACCTCCTCTCCCAAGGGGAGCGCAGTGTCGAAAACCTCGCTGCCGCCGCAGGTCTGGGCCTGAGCACTGCTTCAGCCCACCTGCAGGCACTGAAGCAGGCGGGCCTAGTGATTACCCGCAAGGAGGGCACCCGGATCTACTACGACCTAGCGGGGGATGACATCCTCCGCCTGTATGACTTGGTCCGCACAGTGGCAAGGGAACGGGTGGTCGAAATGGAAGAGCGGGGCAATGACTACCTCAGTGCCGGACGCGCCGCGGAAGCGGATCTGGATGAGGTGGCTCGCGAAATGACCCGCGAAGAACTTCTGGCCCGTGCCGCCGCCGGCACCGTGACAGTGCTGGATGTCCGTCCCCCGGAAGAGTACCGCGCGGCGCACATTCCCGGCGCTGTCTCGATCCCGTTGGAACAGCTTGCCGAGCGGATCAGCGAGTTGCCCCCCGGGCGTGAAATTGTCGCCTACTGCCGCGGCGCGTACTGCGTGCTCGCCTATGAGGCCGTGGACCTGCTGCGCAGGGGCGGCCGCCCGGCGCGCCGGATGGCCGAGGGCATGCTCGAATGGCGCCTGGCGGAACTGCCGACCGATAAGAGCCTGGCCGCGGTCAAGCACTGATCAGCTCTCTTTGTCAGCGCCTTTAATGACGCGAACCATGGAAGCCCTCGCTGAGTCGATCACGGCGTCGCCGGATTGCGCAGTCGTGATCGACTCCTGAACTTACGCCGCGCCTAGTGTGTAAAAGATTCTTGACATTCTGTGGCAGCACCGTCTACTCTCTATGTAAATAATTCTTTACATAGGAGGTTGTTGTGGTCTACGAAGAGCGCAACGTGTGGTCGGGCCTAATCGTGACGCTGATCGCGATGACGGTGTACGTCAGTGTGGTGCTACAACAGGCAGCAGGGGGCCCGCTCGATGAAGTGGTGTGGTGGCCCATCATGGTCTGGACAATCGGCATCAGCATTGTGGCCACAATCGTGGTGAGCGTTCTGTGGGGGATCATTGCCGGACTAGGCGACGCCGACGGGGTGGGCAAATCTGATCAGCGCGATCGCGATATATCCCGAATGAGCGATCGGGTTGGCCAAGCCTTTCTCGTGATCGGCGGGCTCGGTGTGCTTGTGCTCTGCGCGTTTGAAGCCGACTGGTTTTGGATCGCCAACACCATGTTCTTTGCCTTCGCGACATCCGCCTTCATCGGGGGCATCGCCTCAGTGATTGCCTACCGTCGGGGGCTCGTCTGATGGTTAAACCCACTCGAGTTACTAACAACATCCGCGCGCTCCGTGACGAGGCGGGGCTGACCCAGGCTGAGCTTGCCCTCCACATCGGAGTGACCCGCCAAACACTTATCGCCATCGAGCAGGGCAAATACTCGCCAACGCTCGAGCTGGCGTTTCAGATCTCTCGCGTCTTCGGCACAGGCCTTGACGCCGTTTTCCACTACCCCGAGGAGCAGAAATGACCGCGGATGCTGCCGCCAACCTGAGCGGCCAAGAAAAGACACCAGCGGTGCCGACCACGATGCGCGCCTGGAGTCAGAGCAGCTATGGCGGGCCCGAAGCGGTGCAGTCGGGTGAGCTGCCGGTTCCGACACCGGGATCGGGGGAGGTGCTGTTGCAGGTTCGAGCGACCGCGCTGAATTCTGCAGATGTGCGAGTGATGCGCGGCGAACCATTGCTCCTTCGGGCGGCGTTCGGGGTGCGGCGCCCACGGCAGTCGGTGCGGGGGCACGATGTCGCCGCAACAATTATTCGTCTGGGCGCTGGTGTAACCGAGTTCCGTGTCGGCGATGAAGTAGTCGGCGAGATCAACGGCGGCGGTCTCGCCGAGTACGCGACCGCGCCAACGTCGCGGCTTGTTCACCGTCTTGCCCCACTCGACCCCGCGATTGCCGCAGCGCTACCCATGGCCGGTGGCACCGCGTGGCAGGCCCTTGATCTCGCCGCAGTGGCGGAGGGTCAGCGGGTGCTCGTGATTGGTGCATCCGGCGGCGTTGGCACGATGGCGGTGCAACTCGCCACCCTGCGTGGTGCCGAAGTATGGGCTCTCTGCGGTCAGCGAAGCCGCGCCCTCGTCGAGAGCATTGGAGCCCAGCGCACCTATGACTACCGCCAAGTGCAGCCTGGCGATCCCGAGCTTTCAGTGGAGGAAACCGGGGGTGGATTCGACTCAGTGATCGATATTGCGGGCACGGCGCCACTGCGGCAACTGCGAGCTCTTGTGCGCTCGGGGGGATCGGTGGTGCTGGTATCGGGCGAAGGGAACCGTGTGCTGGGGCCAATCGGGCGACTGCTGGCGGCATCCGTGCTGTCGATCGGGTCGAAGCGGCGGTTCCGTGCACTTGCGGCGGTAGCCAAGCCGCCGATTCTGAATCAGCTGGTTGCGCTTGCCGCCGACGGCACACTCGTGCCCGTGATTGAACGTACCTGGTCGCTTGCCCAAGCGGATGCCGCGCTCACGCACGTTGACGCCGGTCGCACCCTCGGCAAAGTGATCGTAACCGCTGCGAGAGCCAGCCAATCTGCCCATCCTCCCCATTAGAATAGGCGTGGGCAACGTGGGTTGTTGCCTCCGATGCTCGCCCGGTTGCTCCGCCGCCGGAGCCGTCCTGAACAACCGATCACTGCCGTGGAGGCCCGATGCTCGCTCTCCTCGCAGCATTTGGTGCCGGGGCGGTCCTCATGCCGACCCTCACGCGATGGCTCGGTCGCCAGGTGTTCTTCGTCGCAGCGCTCGTGCCGCTCGCAGCCTTCATTGCAGCGCTCCTAGACGGGCCACGCGTTGTTGCCGGCGCAACGATCGCGCAAAACGTTGACTGGATCCCCGAACTCGGCCTCTCGATCTCGGTGCGGATGGATACGCTCTCGTGGCTGCTCACCCTCGTCGTAACCGGAGTCGGCGCCCTCGTGCTCATCTACTGCGCGCGGTACTTCGAAAACGACGAAGTCGCCCTCGGCCGATTTGCGGGCTTGCTGCTCGCGTTCGCCGGTGCGATGTACGGTCTGGTGCTTGCCGACGACGTGTACCTGCTTTTCGTCTTCTGGGAGGCGACGAGCGTGCTCTCCTACCTGCTGATCGGCCACTACACCGGCAAGAAAGCCAGTAGGGGGGCGGCCCTGCAGGCACTGCTGGTCACCACCCTCGGTGGGCTCGTCATGCTCGTTGGTCTCGTGCTGCTCTCGGTCGAGACTGGCACGTCCAGCCTTTCCGGGATCATCGCTGAGCGCCCGTCAGACACCATCGCCATTGTCGCGATCATGCTTGTGCTCGTGGGCGCAGCATCCAAATCGGCCATAGTGCCGTTCCAGTTCTGGCTGCCGGCAGCGATGGCCGCACCGACCCCCGTGAGCGCCTACCTGCACGCTGCGGCCATGGTCAAGGCGGGTATCTACCTGGTCGCGCGGTTCGCCCCAGGATTCGCAGACACACCCGGGTGGCGCGAAGTCGTCGTCGTGCTCGGCCTGACGACAATGCTGCTTGGTGGGTGGAATGCGCTCAAGCAGAACGACCTCAAACTCGTCCTCGCCTGGAGCACCGTTAGCCAGCTAGGGTTCCTTTTCGTCATCGTCGGGTACGGAACACAGGATGCCGCTCTCGCCGGCATCGCCCTTCTCCTCGCCCATGCGCTTTACAAATCCACCCTGTTCCTCGTCATTGGGATCATCGACCACCGCACCGGAACCCGCGACCTGCGCAAGCTCTCTGGCCTCGGTCGGCGTGCCCCCGTTCTCGCCGTCGTAAGCGCACTCGCACTCGCATCAATGATCGGGCTTCCGCCGACGATCGGTTACGTCGCGAAAGAGGCCGCATTCACGGCTCTCCTCACCGATGCCGAGAGCGGTGCCGCCCTCGGGTGGATAGCGCTCATTGGTGTCGTGCTCGCGTCGGTGCTGACCGTGGCGTATTGCGCCCGGTTTATGTGGGGCGCCTTCGCCACCAAACCAGGTATCGAGCGAATCGGACCAGTCCAAGAGCGGCCGCTGTTCTGGGGTGCACCCGTCATACTCGCGCTGACTGGGCTCGTGCTGGGGCTCGCGGCACCCGTCGTCGACCACTTCATCGCGGGCTACCCTGCGCTGTTCGCCACCGATCCGGCAGCGGGAGGTGCCGAGACCTATCATCTCGCTCTCTGGCACGGGTTTGAGCCGGCTCTCGCCTTCTCGGCATTCACCCTAGTTGCCGGTGCAGTGCTGTTCTTCGCCCGCCGCCGAGTCGCTCACCTGCAGCAGCGTGTCGCAATCGGGTACTCGGCAGCCGACGGCTACGGCGCCGTTATGCGCCGGATCGATCGCACGGCGGCGCGCACGACAGCGCTCACTCAGCGAGGATCCTTGCCGTTCTACCTGGGCGTCATCCTGACCGTATTTGTGCTCGCCGTTGGCGCTTCGCTCGTCTTCAACCGCACGTGGACCGGCTCCTTTCGACTCTGGGATTACCCCGTGCAGGCCATCATCGGTCTCATCATGGTGATCGCAGCAATTGCCGTGACGCGAGCGACGAAACGGTTCCAGGCGGCGGTGCTTGTCGGAGTGACCGGGATGGGGATGTCAGCGCTCTTCGCCCTGCAGGGTGCCCCCGACCTCGCGCTCACCCAGGTGCTCGTTGAAATCGTCACCCTCATCGCTTTCGTCCTCGTTCTACGGCGACTGCCGGCCAGACTCGGCACAGCTCACGGTTCTGTGAAACGCGTGCTCCGGGTAGCGATCGGTATCGCCGTCGGAACGATTATGGCCGTCGTCGCGTTCGTCGCCACCGGGGCGCGAACGCAGCTTCCCATTTCGATCGAATGGCCGGCACTTGCGTTTGACCAGGGCCACGGCCGCAACGTTGTCAACGTCGCACTCGTCGACATCCGTGGGTGGGACACGATGGGAGAGCTTTCCGTCATCATCGCCGCCGCGACGGGTGTGGCGAGCCTCGTATTTATCAGCGGTCGAGGGGTCGACAATCTCCCGAAAGTCGGCCGACGTGACGCTCAGCTAGCTGGCCGCGCCACACTGCGAAACGCGAGCGATCCGAGCAACGATGACCGCGGGTCGTGGTTGCTTGCCGGCCAGGCGCTTGCCGAGCGCAACCACTCCATTCTCCTTGAGGTGGTCGTGCGACTGCTCTTCCACCCCATCATCGTTCTCTCTCTATATCTGCTGCTTGCTGGTCACAACGCGCCCGGGGGCGGGTTCGCCGGCGGGATCGTCGCGGGAATGGCGCTCGTGGCGCGATTCCTCGCCGGGGGGAGACACGAACTGGGTGCGGCGGCACCGGTGGATGCTGGCAAGGTTCTTGGTGCCGGACTGGTTCTCGCCGTCGGAACAGCGATAGCCCCACTGTTCTTCGGTCGTGACGCGCTCGCCTCGACTCTGTTCGAGGGTGAATTCGGCATCTTCGGCCACATTGAGTTCGTGACATCCACCATCTTCGACATCGGTGTGTACCTTGTCGTCATCGGGCTCGTGCTCGACGTGCTGCGCAGCCTCGGGGCAGAAGTTGACCGGCAGTATGAAGAAGATGATGTGGGCACCACCACGAAGCCAAACGTCGATGCAGAGGGGGCGCCCTCGTGACTATCGCACTGATTCCGATCATCGTCATGGCCGTGCTTTACGCCTGCGGCATCTCTCTCATGCTCGAGCGCAGCGTAACGAGGGTGCTGCTCGGCTTCCTGCTCGTCGGCAATGCCACCAACCTGCTTCTGCTCATCATGGCGGGCAAGGCCGGAACCGCACCGATCGTTGCCGGAGGTGTTCCCGCCGAAGACATGACTGACCCCCTGCCTCAGGCCCTGATCCTCACCGCCATCGTCATCACCTTCGGTGTGTCGGCGTTTCTGCTGGCGCTCATTTACCGGGCCTGGCGACTCGCGCAGGGCGACACCCTCCAAGATGACGAGGACGATATTGCGCTTCGCAGCAGCCTCGGCGTGCCGGGTGAGAATCCGGTAGACGCCAGCTCAGATAGTGACTTCGTCGATGGCGATGGCGATGGCGATGGCGATGGCGATGGCGATGGCGCAGAGCTGCGCGAGCTCGAAGAAGCGGACGAACAGGCAGCAGCCGACGAGACAGAACAATCGACGATCAGCACAGACCGGGGTGACGCATGAACATACTCGTTCCCCTCGTCGTCTTGATCCCGCTCGTGGGTGCCGCGCTGACTCTAATCCTCGGCAAGCGACCCAAGGCACAGCGTGTCATCGCTATTGGCGCCCTCATCGTTGTTCTTGCTATAGGCGCGGTACTCATCTCGGTCGTGGATGCCGAAAGTTCGCTCGCGATGGAGGTCGGGGGCTGGGCTGCCCCCTTCGGCATCGTGCTCGTCGTTGACCGACTTTCGGCGCTCATGGTCGTCGTCTCGGCGATCGTGCTCCTCGCCGTGCTCGTATTCTCTCTCGGTCAGGGTCTCGCCGATCCAGACAATGAGACTCCCGTGTCGATCTACTATCCGACCTACCTGATTCTTGCGACCGGAGTCTTCAACGCGTTCATCGCGGGAGATCTTTTCAACCTGTACGTCGGCTTCGAGATCCTCCTGGTAGCCAGCTATGTGCTCATCACTCTCGGAGGCACGCAGGAGCGCATCCGCGCAGGAACCACTTATGTCGTGGTCAGCCTCGTGTCGTCGCTCTTCTTCCTCGCCGCCATCGCGATGATTTACGGTGCGGTAGGCACCGTCAATATCGCGCAGATCTCACTGCGCATGGAGCTGATCCCGCTCGACGTGCAGATCGTGCTGCACGTGATGCTCCTGATCGCTTTTGGTATCAAAGCGGCCATCTTCCCGCTGTCATTCTGGCTACCTGACTCTTACCCGACGGCACCGGCACCGGTCACCGCTGTGTTCGCGGGGCTCCTGACGAAGGTCGGCGTGTATGCGATCATCCGCACCGAGACGATCATCTTCCCCGGCCCAGAACTCAACACCGCGCTCATGGTGGTCGCGCTCCTCACCATGGTCATTGGCGTGCTCGGCGCGGTCGCGCAGGCAGACATCAAACGGCTGCTCTCGTTCACCCTCGTCAGCCACATCGGGTACATGATCCTCGGGATATCGCTGGGCACTGCGGCGGGTACAGCGGCGGCGATCTACTACATCGTGCACCACATCATCGTGCAGACGACCCTGTTCCTCGGTGCTGGACTCATTGAACGCATCGGTGGCACCACCTCCATCACGAAGTTGGGTGGTCTGCTGAAGGCCGCGCCGCTAGTGGCTGTGCTGTTCCTCCTTCCTGCGCTCAACCTCGGGGGCATCCCGCCCTTCTCCGGATTCATTGGCAAGCTCGGGCTCTTCGAGGCGACTGCACAGCAGGGCACGCCTCTCGGTTATGTGCTCATTGGGGCAGGGGCGCTAGTCTCCCTCCTCACGCTTTATGCCCTCGCGCGTGTGTGGAACATGGCCTTTTGGAGGCCAGCGAAAGACGTTCAGGGATACGAATCACCGCTGCTCGAGAACGTCTCCGAAGCACCGGGTTTCACAAGGGTGCGCGCCGCCAGACGAGCGCCAAATCTAATGGTGGTGGCGACCGGGATCATGGTGCTGGTCAGCCTCGCACTCACCGTTTTCGCAGGCCCGCTATACGGCTATAGCGACCGTGCGGGCCAGAACCTGCAAGGACCGCGCACGTATGTCGGCATCGTATTCCCCGGTGGTGTCGATGACTGATTCTGCCCCCACCAACCCCGGTAACCGTCCCGACGGCAGTGACACGCGCGGAATCGAGCCACCCGAGACGAGCGATCCGCTGACCCGGCGCGAGCTTCGCTGGCGTATCTGGCAGCAGCTCCCGCTTATCTTCCTCCTTGTTGCGTTATGGATGCTGCTGTGGGGGACCGTCAGCGTACTCAGCGTCACGAGCGGGGTGGCAATCGCACTCGCGGTAACGAGCGCCCTCTATCTGCCGCCCGTGCAACTCTCCGGTCGCTTCAACCCGTTCTGGTTCACTGTCTACCTGATCCGGTTCTTGGGCGCACTTGTGGCCGGTTCCGTGAACGTCGCGTGGCAGGCCTTCTCCCCGAAGGGGGTTAAGGGCAACTCGATCATTGCGGTGCAACTGGTGACACGCTCCGACATCATCATGGCCCTTACGGCGATCTCGGTCACGCTTATCCCTGGTTCGTTAGTTCTCGAGGTGGATCGTCAGAATTCCGTCCTGTACTTGCATGCCCTCAACACCACGGATGAGGTGGCGGTGAACGCACTGCGACGCTCCGTGCACTCGTTCGAGCGTTCCCTCGTGCGGGCGCTCGGATCCCCGGAGGATGTCGCCAATTGCAGGATGCTCGCCTCGCGGTATGACGAGCGCGCGCCGAGCTCCCGCATGTCGAACGAGCGAGAGGACCGACCGCGATGATCCCGGTACTTCATGTGGCCGCTGTGGCGCTATTGGCCGTTGGCGCCCTGCTCACCCTCTACCGTCTGCTTCGGGGGCCGACCATCCTCGACCGCATGATCGCGTCTGATGTTCTGTTGACGACCCTCATGCTAGCGGTCGGCACCGACATGGTGATCAACGGACACACGCGCACCATCCCGCTCATGCTCGCACTCGCCGCGACCGCAATTTTCGCCACGATCGCGGTCTCCCGCTATGTCTCGAAGCAGGATGCCAGCGATCCACCGGTACAGAATGCTGCGAATGCGATCGGGACCACCCCGTCTGCGGCTCCACAGGGGGAGGCACCCGTTGACGACTGACACCATCCCCGACCTCATCGCCGCAGTCTTGCTCGTGCTTGGCGGCATCCTGACCCTCGCTGCCGGTGTCGGGCTCGTGCGGTTCCCTGATGCCCCGAGCCGGCTGCACGCCTCAACCAAACCGCAGGTGCTCGGCCTCGTTCTTGTGCTCATCGCGCTCGCGCTGTCAGCGCGCAGCTGGTCGATGATGCTGGTGCTGATCCCCGTTTTCGTCTTCCAGATGCTCACAGCGCCCATCTCGGCACATATCGTTGCGCGAGCTGCCTACCGCATGGGCAACTTCAGGAAGGACCTGATCTACGAGGACGACCTCGACGACGCGATCGAGCACGCGAACGAAGAAAGGGCATCAAGCGAGAAGGAGCCGACACGGCCGCCACAACCGCCACAACCGCCACAACCGCCACAACCGCCACAGCCTGCCTCCTAGGATTCGTGAGGTACGGCCTCGTGGTGGCGCATCCCGTGGGTGCGGCGCGCTTCTTTCATTTCGGCTTCGAAGATGTGTTTCTTGCCGTCGACTAGTTCTTCGCGGGCCTTCTTTTCCTCATCAACAAACGTGGAGTAGTAGTTGGTGTCGTAGTCCTCAACAATTTGGAATGTCCACCGCCCCTCGATCACGTTGCGGCCGACCATCACCTTTTCGAGCCGATCAGCAATTTCGGTGTGACCGGCATCGCGCATGAGGTCAACAGCTTCGCCGAGAGCGAGGTCAGCTTTTCCTGAGAGCCGGTGAAACGAGTACAGCAGTCCGCGTGCGTTCTCAACGACCTCGAGCGCTTCGGACAGCTTGCCGAGAGCCTCAATGGTGGTGTCAGACGTTTCGTCGGGTCGGCGGTGGGCGTCGTCGACGGATGGTGTGGCAGTCATGGCGATGTCCTTGTCAGTTAGGGGGCGACCCGTTTGTGCATTCTCCCAAAAATTTCTTTCATTGGGCAGCAAGTTTGGGCGTCTTCTCAGCCCAGACCCCCACGCTGCTCGGTACGATGAGGGTTCACCCATTTCGGAGGCGTCGACTAGCCAAGTGCACACCCTGACTGATTCGTTGTTCTGCAACGAATCCAGCCACAGCCCGATCACAACCGTCTGGCCTGCTCTCTGCAGGTCGACCGCACTACGAGTGTGGTGATCGGTCGATGATCACCGCGCTTCTGCTGCTCCTGATGGGCTTAGCGCTCACGGCGGTCATTATCGCCACGAATGGCTATTTCGTCGCCCAGGAATTCGCGTATATGTCTGTCGATCGCGCCAAGCTGCGCGCTCGCGCGGAGACGGGTGATGTGGCGGCGTCGCGAGCGCTCGCGGTTACCCGCCGCACGTCGTTCATGCTGTCGGGGGCGCAATTGGGCATCACCGTCACCGGCCTGCTTGTGGGTTATGTGGCGGAGCCGTTTATCGGCGAATCTATCGGTGTTCTGCTCGGCGGCGCAGGGGTGCCTGCTGCGATTGGCATCACGATCGGCACAGTTGGCGCTCTTCTTTTGGCGACTGTTGTCCAGATGATTTTTGGCGAGCTGTACCCGAAGAATCTCGCACTCGCGAGCCCTGAGCCGTTATCGCGTCGGCTCGCCCGCTCGACGCTGGTCTATCTCACCGTCTTCGGCTGGCTCATCCGATTCTTCGATGCTTCGTCGAATGCTGTGCTTCGGCTTCTGCAGGTGAAGCCCGTTCATGACGTCGATTCGAGCGCGACGTCGGAGGATCTCGAGCACATCATTGAGGACTCGCGCGTCAGCGGGGATCTGCCCGAGGAGCTGTCGGTGCTCCTCGATCGCATCCTCGATTTCCCGGAACGTGATGTGGAGCATGCCATGATCCCGCGTGTGCGGGTGGACGTTGTGAGGCCCCACACCACGGTTGGTGAGGTGCGGGCTCTCATGGCGCGCGCCCACACCCGTTATCCGGTGATCAGCGAGAGTGATGAGCTCGAGGGTGTTGTGCACCTGGCCGACGTTCTTATGAGTGCAGCGGATGACGGGCGACCGGTGAGCGCGATCATGCGCGAGCCGCTGGTCGTGCCCACTCTCATGCGCCTTACAGATGCGTTGGAGAATCTGATGCACACCCGCAATGAACTCGCTTGCGTGATTGATGAGTATGGCGGTTTCGCGGGAGTTGTCACGGTGGAGGACCTTGCCGAAGAGCTCGTGGGCGAAATTGCCGATGAGCATGATCCGCACGATGTTGCGGGCGCCGAGATGGATGCGGATGGTGTGTGGGTCATTGATGGTGACGTTCACATTGATGAGGTGGAGCGGGTTGCGGGCCGCGACCTTCCTCGTGGTGACTACGAGACGATTGCTGGTCTGGTGATTGCCACTGCTGGGCGTCTCCCCGGGGTCGGCGAAATTGTTCTCGTGGAGTTGCCGGTGGTGGGCTCGGATGTTGTCGAAGTGGTGCAGTTGGCACGCGCCCTTGAGATTGAGATTGTGGAGATCGAGCGCCATGTGCCGCGCACTGTGCGGGTGACGCTGCGAGCGGATCCGGTTGATGAACCGGCGCACGAACCGGTCGAGCCGGCTGCGGCATTCACTGCGGATGGTGAGGTGGGTCGATGAGTGTCGGGATTGTCATTCTGGTGACGGTGGCTCTTATCGGGCTGAGTGCGTTTTTTGTTGTGATCGAGTTTTCTCTGTTGGGGGCGCGGCGTCACCGTATTGAGGCGGCGGCGCCCGAGAGTGCGTCGGCGCGTGCTGCGCTGCGGGGGATGAACGAGTTGACGATTATGTTGGCGGGTGCGCAGTTGGGGATCACGGCGTGCACGTTTGCGCTCGGCGCGGTCACTAAGCCATTTGTCGATGGTTGGCTTGGTCCCGTCTTTGCTTCGTGGGGTGCCCCGGAGTGGCTTGCGGGTGGCGCAGCGTTTGCTCTGTCGTTGCTGGTGGTGACGTTCCTGCATCTGGTGATTGGTGAGATGGCCCCGAAATCGTGGGCGATCGCGCATCCGGAGCTTGCGGCCACAATTGTTGGTATTCCAGCGCGTGCGTTTATTTGGCCTTTTCGGCCTTTCTTGAGGTGGATCAACAGCGTCGCGAATGCCCTTGTTCGCCGCAGCGGGGTGGAGCCGGTGGAGAAGGCTGCGGTGGGGGGCCGGGATGCCGAGACTATCCGTCACTTGGTGGAGTACTCCACGCAGGCTGGCGTTTTTGAGCCAGCGCTGCGCACACAGATCGCTGAGGTGATCGCTCTGCAGAAGCTCACCGCTGGCGGCATTATGGCGACGGGTGTCGTGCCGACGTCAGTGTCGGTAGGGGCGACTGTTGCCGATGTGCGCGCTGTTGCCCAACGGTCTGGTCATTTGCGAATTCTGCTGATGGATGCTGCCGGAACGGTGTCGTCGGTGGTTCACGTGCGCGATACCCTGCTGGCTGCGGATGATGCGCCCGCCGTGTCATTCGCTCGTGCGGCGTTTAGTGTTGCCGAGTCGGCGCCCGTCTATGAGGTTTTGCGTCAGATGCGTGAGCAGCGGGTGCAGCTCGCGATCGTTGAGCACAACGATGCTCTGGTTGGCGTTCTCACGCTGACTGATGTGGTGAAGCGGGTTTTGCCCGGGCGTTCGGTGGCGGCTTAGGCATAGTGGTTGCACCGGGGCTTCGATGGGTATGGAATGTTCACGCGTGAACTCCTTCAATGAAAGCAGGCAAATCATGTTCTCTCCGACACGTGCACTATCTGGTTTTAGTGTGGACGATCTTGATGCAGCGAAGACTTTTTACGGCGAGACTCTGGGCTTGACCGTGGTCGATGGCGAGATGGGAACACTGATGATCACCGTGCCTGGTGGTGCAGAGTTGATCGTCTACCCGAAGGCGGATCACCAGCCAGCTAGCTATACGATGCTGAACTTTGTGGTCGATGACGTTGAGGCTGCCGTCGACCAGTTGAACAAACTCGGGGTGCGCACGAAGATCTATGACGACTCCGGGCAGGAAGGTGACTTGAACACTGACGAGAATGGGATCATGCGTGGGCACGGGCCGGAGATCGCCTGGTTCCTGGATCCGGCCGGAAACGTGCTGTCTGTGATGGGGGCTTAGCCTTCGCGCCTTCGGGCAGCGTGACGAGGTTCTCGCCGGTGCTTAACGGGGTGATGGTGGATCGCCAAAGTTGCGCTTGAAGGTAAGCGTGGGGAAACGTTCTCGCCGTCACTGTCATCAGACGAACTCGCGTTCTACGACGCTGTAGCCCAAAACGAATCTGCCGTTGAACTGCAGGGTGACGGCAAACTCGCGGACATTGCCCGCGGCCTTGTCGAAGTGATGCGTCGTGATGTGCGAACCGACTGGACCGTGCGCGACGATGTACGCGCCAAACTGCGCTCCTCCATCAAACGGTTGCTCGTGCTCAACGGGTATCCGCCCGATAAGCAGCCCGAAGCGATCAAGTTGGTTATGGAACAGATGGAGTCGATGGCGCCGCGGTATGCCGTGGAGCGTGAGGTGGGGGCGTGATCTAGTCGTCGTGTTCAAGCGAAGCGGCTTTGGACGAGTAACCCTCAACAGGTCAAGATGCTTCGATAACTTGACAGTCCCACACGATATGCTGAGGAACATAGTGACAAGGGGCCACAATGTCAGATATGGATAAGCGCTTCGAACTTACGGTTTCGCTCAGTTTTGCGGATAACCCTAACCTGCGCGTTCTTCAGGTTGCACACCAGCTTGAGGAAAGCCTGCAACAGGTTCTCAAGGAGTATGGCGCCATTACTGCGTACTTCGTCGCTCCGCAAGAAGCGGAAGCCGAGATCGAAGTGGGTTTGCGTTTCGAAGGAATCTACGCAAAGTACATTCGCGAGATGGCCGATGAGGTGCTCAAGAAGAGTATGGACAGGATCGCGAGCAGCTCGGGTTCAGTGTTCGAAGCAACCCGCGAGGAATCTACCCTCATCCCAGCATGACCGCCAGACGCGCAGGCGAGACTACAGCGATGAGAGTTGCAGAGTCTGTGGTGTGGCTTTGGCGAGCGTGTAAGGGCTGGGCATCGCAAACAACCGCAACGCTCGCTACCGTTGTCGCGCTCATCTGGGGCGGCTTTGGGGCTAGGCAATGGACCGAAGGTATATGGGTTTTTTGTACAGCCGTTACTTTGGGTTTCCTAGCGCTGGTGTTTCAGATCGCGCTGCAGCGCCCCACCTATATGGAACTGTCCCGTCGAGAGGAAAGGGCGGGACAGGAATCGGCCGATAAGTCAGAAGCTATCGAAAGATCCCTCACGGTGTTGATCCGTTATTTGGCTGATTACTGCTCACTGGCGACCAACAGCGACCGAGTCTCTGTTTATTATCACCAAGACAAGCAATTTGTCATGCTTGCGCGCTGGTCGCAGAACCCGAATTTCAACTCCGCTGGCCGTGGTACCTATCCTGTTGGGCAGGGAGCGATCGGCGACGCGTGGGATGCTAGATCCGCCGTAGTTGAGCTTCCGGGATCGAGGAGCCATTGGAACCAACGCCTCGAGAAGTACCACGGGTTTCCTCACGGAACAGCCGCGACTCTCACGATGCACAGTCAAAGTATCGCGGCGCAACGAATCGCCACCAACGGAGACGCTGCGGGAGTTATCGTTTTCGAATCGACGATCAAGCAGCGCGCTAGTCAAGACACATTGGATGCGCTCGACGATTCGAAACTTTACGCAGCACTGTGCGAACTCGTGGCAACGGTTGCCATGCTGACGCCGCGGGTGCAAGAAGCAGCCAGAGAAATCGCTCAATCAGCGCCCAGGCCAAACCTGTGGCGGGAAGTTAAGGAATCCAGGGGCGAATAGTGTCCGGAGTAACTGTCGCGAACGCAATTAGGTGATGGGAGACGAATCGTAATGTGCCGAACGACTTACGAAGCGATCGCGAGGTTATCGGTCTTTTTCTAGCTGCCGACCCAGATTCTTTCGAGGTTGTGACTACGATTGCGGCCTGGTCAGGGTCATACACGGGGTCTCGTTTCGCTGCGATGCACAAGCGCTGCCGAGGAGCGTTGACCCATGACGGTTCTTACCCCCGCACTGCTTGACCGCAAACTTGTCATGGAACAAATGGAAACGAGGGCGCCGAGACATGCAGTTGAGCGCGAGTCCACCATTTCGTCTAGTGGGGCTTGATGGAAAAATCAAGTGGGGCTAGAGTAAGCTGATGCCGAAGCCGCAGAAGTACCGAGATGTCATCAAGGTAGCGAAGGCAAACGGCTGGGTCTTCCTTCGGGACGCGAAAGGCAGCCACGAACTGTGGGGACTGCCCGACGGGTCAGTAAGAGAATCGATACCGCGCCACGGGGAAGTGAGCGCGGGAGTCGTTGGGCAACTGATGAAGAAGCTGCCGGAGACCCCGCAAAACTGGCGATAGGGGAACAACAATGGCGAACCGAAAGACATACGACGTCACTGCTCGCAAAGATGGCCGTTGGTGGTTCGTGCAAGTACCTGAACTCGACACCGTGGGCCAGGCGCGCAGTGCGAGTGAGATCGAGGAAGTTGCTCGTGAGGTAATTGGACTTTGGCTGGACGTCGAGCCCCATTCGTTCGATGTTGCTCTCGATGTCGAGATACCGGGCGAAGCTCGCGTTTCGTGGGAACGAGCGAAAGCACTCGAGGCGGCAGCCCGCAAAGAAAGTGCGGAGGCGGCTGCCTACGCAAGACGAGCCGTCGCAAGCCTTCGCGCAGAAGGCCTCACCTACAAAGACGCCGGAATCGTGCTGGGGCTTTCGCCCCAACGTGTGCAACAACTCAGCAAGGCCGAGAACGCCGACGCGCTGCAGAAGAGCGCCTAGCTCCGAGCGTTGACTGAGAAAGGGTCAAGAACAATGAGCATGCACAACCCTCCCCACCCCGGCCTGTTGCTGGAGGATTACCTCGGCGACATCAGCATCGCCGAAGCCGCTCGACGACTTAGCGTTACGCGGGCGACTCTTTCGCGCATCCGCAACGGTCATGCATCAGTCACAGCGGACATGGCTGTGCGCCTCGGAATCTTGCTCGGCACCAGCGCAGAGCTGTGGCTCGGCATGCAGACCAGCTACGACCTGTGGAACGAGCGCCAGAAACCACAGCCCAACGTTGTGCCGATAGCGAGTTGACCTCGTGGTCGCCGCTCGTACTCCTGGAGCGGCACCCAAGAATCTGGCAGTGAGTGTGACTTCGCTTCCCTCGGAATTGTCAATCACGAGGTTCTTCCGGCTCGCTTGGTAGCGAGAACCGATCTGAACCCTGCTCGCTCAGGTATGTCAAAACTATACTAATTTTGGTATAGTTTTGGCACGGAGGAACCATGACTTTGCGAACAGAACTCTGGCCAATCGCCACGACACAGTACGGATTCGTCACCACTCAGGATGCACGAGAGCTGGGTTTCTCGGCAGTGGAACTAGCCAAGCTTGCATCACGGGCGAGGCTGGAACGCGTCTCGCACGGGCTCTATCGGTTTCCGGAGCTCCCTCAAACTGAGCGCGACGACTACATGCGCGCAGTGCTGGCGACAGGGGCGCCTGACGCGATCCTCTCCCACGACACGGCGCTGCTCGTGCACGACCTCTGCGACATTAACCCTGAGGTTATCCACGTCAATGTCGGAAAGCATCGTGTCCGTAGAAGCATCACTGGTGTACAGCTGCATAGCGATCACATTTCGCCAGGGGAACGAACCTGGTGGGAAGGGATTCCTGTCGTCACGGTGCTCACGGCGATCGCGCAAGGCATCGCGACAAAGGTGCCACGGCATCTTCTCCAGCAGGCAATCGAAGCGGCGCGTGCGCGGGGGCAACTGACAGCCGCAGAACTGAGCGAGTTGGAGACCAACCTGTGACCGGCGCCTTCCACGGCCTACCTCCACGTGAGGCGCCACCCAAGAACACAGCAGCTCTCAACTCGTTTCTCAACACGGCCGCAAAGAAGACTGATCAGGCAGTTGACCGTCTCGGCTGGCTCGCCGGATCGGTGATCGTGATGGCGGTGCTGCAAAGAGCATTAGGCTCCGACGGCCGCCCAGAATTCCTGATCAAAGGTGGTGCCTACCTAGAGCATCGGTTGGAAATCGGCGCGCGAGCAACGAAGGATGTGGACACTGTCTACAGGGGTGCAATCGCGGAGTTTGAGACCGCCCTCGACGCGGCGCTCGCGGAACCTTGGGAGCCGTTCGAGTTAGTCCGAACTGAGATTGAGGTCGTCGAGAACGCCCGCACCACAAACAAACCTCGGCGCTTTCACATCCAACTCAAAATTCGTGGCCAAGTTTTTCGCAAGATCAAAGTGGAAGTCTCGTTCTCAGAGGGCAAAATGGGCGAGGAGGATGAACGCTTCACAGCGCCTGATCTGAGTGCGCTTGGGCTCGGCGTTCCTAACGACATCGCTGGAATAACCATGGCGTACCAAGTCGCACGAAAAATTCATGCCTGCACTGACCCGGATGATCCAGCGCCGGAAGGTAATGGCAAACCATTCTTGAACGACAGAGTGCGAGACACAGTAGACCTGCTGTTGCTTCGCGACGCTTTCTTTCCCGCCGGAAGCGAACTCACCACGGTGAGAGTGGCTGTCGAGCACGTATTTGAGGCGCGCGCGATCGAAGCTGAAAAGCTCGGGCTTAAGCCGCGCGCATGGCCGCCGGAGCTCATAGCGTGGCAAAGTTGGGCAGAGGGGTGGCAAAAACCTGCTGATCAAGCAGGAGTCAGCATCGGTCTTGCCGAGGCGCTGGCAACGCTCAACGAGTGGGTCGGAGAGATAGCGCGCAGCCCGGCACAGTAGCGTTGAACCATGACGGTACTCACCCCTGCACTGCTTGACCGCATCCGTTCGCGCGCCGCACGCTACGACCGCGAGAACATCTTCTTCACCGAAGACCTGCAAGAGTTGCGTGCGGTCGGCTACCTCAAGCCGCGCAGCCTGCGCGAACTCTCTGACGACCAACGGCTCCTCGCGGCCTACGCTCCCGCCACCGCCCTCGGCATCAACATGCACCTCGTCTGGATCGGCGTCGCCTGGGCCCTCCACGAACGCGGCGACACCAGCCTCGACTGGCTACTCACGGATGCCGAAGCCGGCGAAGTGTTCGCCTTCGGCCTCAGTGAACCCGGCAACGACCTGGTCATGTGGGACTCCCTCACCACCGCCGAAACCGTCGAAGGCGGTTACACGTTCACCGGCACGAAGGTCTCCACCTCGCTATCGCCCGCCTGGACCCAGCTGGGAACCTTCGGCAAACACACCGCCGCTGACGGCACCGAAACCCTCGTTCACGGTTTCATCTCCCGCGATAACCCCGGATGGCGCTCCCTCAACGACTGGGACACCCTCGGAATGCGGGCCAGCCAAAGCCACACCACCGTGCTCGACGGCGCCTACGTACCCGCCAACCGTGTCGCCAGGGTGCTCCCCATCGGCCCCAACGCTGACCCCTTCATCTTTGCGATCTTTGCCAACTTCTTATCCCTCATCGCCTCCGTTTACGCCGGCATCGCCGACCGCGCCCTCGAACTCGGAGTCGAAGCACTGCAGACGCGCAGCTCGGCAATAACCGGCGACCAGTACTCCGAGAATCCTGACCTGCGCTGGCGCATGGCCGACGCGGCACTCGCCCTCGACGCCCTCGAGCCCCAAATCCACAGCGTCGTCGACGACGTAGACGCCCTCATCGATCACGGCATAGGGTGGTTCCGCAAACTCACCGGCCTCAAACATCGCAGCGTCGAAACCTCCCGCCACGTCGTCGAACAAGTCATGCGCTCGGCGGGGGCTGGCGCATTCCGCAGCACCAGCGAACTCGCCCGCCTCCAGCGCGACGTCTTGGCAGGCATCTACCACCCGTCAAACCCAGAGTCAGTGCATCGCACCGTTGCGGGCGACCTGTTCGGCAGTTAGACCGCTAACCCAGCAGAGTTAGAGAGCGCCAACCTGCTCGCGCGCACCCAACCGCACACTCACATCCGAGTCGCGACGCTCATCCGCATGGTGACTCACCAACACAACAATCTTGTCGGCCAACGCCACTCGCAAGTCGGCGATGAGCTGCTCCGCACTCGCCGCATCCAAGTGAGCAGTCGGCTCATCCAGCAGCACAACGTCGGCACGAGTCAGCAGAGTGCGGGCGACCGCGAGACGCTGCCGCTCACCACCCGACAGACTCTTGCCGGCCGACCCGACCCTCGTATCCAACCCATAATTGAGCGAATCAAACAGCGGACCAAGACCCACCTGACGCAGAACCTCAACGAGTTCCTGCTCGGTGGGCTGATCGTCGTGGGCACGCCCCAGCAACAGATTGGCCCGGATCGTTGAATCAAACAGGTGCGACTCCTGCGGGCACCACGTCACTGCCTGACGCAACTGCTCAGCCGAAAGCCCCCCCGAATCGATGCCGTTGAGCGCCCACGAACCCGCCGCTGGCGACAGGTAGCCGAGCAACGCCGCCAGCAGTGTCGACTTTCCGGAACCCGAAGGCCCCTCGACCACCAACCAGTCACCGCGCTCTGCCCGAGCCGACACGTTCGAGAACGCCAAAGCAGTGCTCTGGGGCCAGCGGATGCCGAGCTCCTGCAACTCCAGAATCGTCACGTCGCCCAATGGCTGGGTGGCGCTCGCACCAATCACGTCGCGTTCGCGACCAGTGTCGCCCGCGGTCACCCCGCGCACCTTCGCCAACGCCGCACTGAGTGCCGGCCACTGCTGCACCGAGTCGACGAAAGCGATAAGGGAGTCAACGAGGCCGAGGGGGATCAGCACGAGCACGGCAACGATGCCGATCGGGAGCGTTCCGGTGGCAACCGCGGGCGCGGCGACCGTGAGCATCGCAACGGCAGTCACCGAGCAGGCGAGCACGACAACAGCGTTGCCGAGTCCGAGGGCGCGAGCGCTGCGGCGAGAGAGTGCGCCGGCTTCGGCGTCGATGTGATCGAGACGGACGAGCATCCGACTACCAACACCGTTAGCTCGCAAATCTGATGCGGCGCCGGTGAGTGCGGCGAACGAACGCAACACGCGAGACTGCACCTCGGTGATGCGACGGGCGGCGGAATGGTCGACCCATACCGCCACAAGGGGAGCAAGCACGAGGCCGAACGCGAGGCCTCCCAGCAGAATCGGAAGTGCAACCGGGTGCAGGGCAGCAACAGCGATGACCGCCGCCACCGATGTTCCGACAGCAACTGCGGGCGGCACGATCACGCGCGGAACCAGATCGCGCACCCGGTCAGCGGCAGCCACAAGATAGTCGAGCGCAACCCCGCCATTCGCCAGCGCCCGCGAACCCAGCGCCTGAGCGCCCAAACCATTCCACAGGGCCACCCGCAGTTCAACCACGGAACGCAACACTGCGCTGTGGGTCATCAGCCGTTCCGAATACCGCAGCCCCGCGCGACCCAAACCAAAGAACCGAACGCCAACAATTGCGACCAACAAATACATGATTGGCGGATGCTCGCTCGCCCGCACAATCAACCAGCCCGAGATCGCGGTCAACGAAATAGCGAACAGGCTCGCACCAATACCCAACAGGATCGCGGCTACGAGATTCCACGCCGAGGGACGCACAAACTCGAGGAGGCCGGCGAAGGTTGCGCGGGGAGAGACTGGCGCAACAGCTGCCGTGGCATCCAGCTCCATCACCGCGGTCACGGAAGAATCAACCACGGTGGCAGCGCGCGTGCCACCCGAAGTTCCCACCGGGATAACAACATCCGCGAGCCTCGCCATCCCCGACTCGTGGGACGCCACAATCACGGTCACCGGGCGCCCGCGCAGCTCAGCGATCGCCGTCTCCACCCGGTGAGCGGATGCTGGATCAAGGTGAGCGGTCGGCTCATCCAGCAGCAACAGGGTTGCGCCTGCTTCGACGCGCAGCAGCCCGCGCGCGACAGCAATGCGGCGCAACTCGCCCGGACTCACCTGGCGCGGATCGGCATCCGCAATCTCTGCCAACGAAAGTTCGAGCAACACCGATTTGATGGCCTGCTCGTCGTCGCTGTAGAGCCGCAACTCATCAATCACGGTGTCGGCAACGGTGTGCGGATGCTGCGGAACCCACGCGACGTGTTGCGGGTCGATGCCCCACACACTTCCGCCGCTGGGTTCGCGATTGCCGGCGAGCACCTCAAGAACACTGGACTTGCCGCTGCCGCTTGGCCCATCCAGCGCCGTAATGGTGCCGGGGCGGGCGAGAAAACTGAGCTGGTCAACGGTGGGAGCGGCACGACCGGGGTAGTCGATCGTGAGGTCGACTACACGAAAGCTGCCGTCGGGGCGACGGTGTTCGCGCGCTCGGGGAGTGTCAATGATGGCCCGTGCTCGACGAAGTGCGGTGAGTCCGTTTTCGGAGGAGTGGAATGCGGCACCCAGTTCACGGAATGGTGCAAAACATTCCGGTGCAAGTATGAGAGCGATGAGACCGATGGTGAGGGGCATTTGGTCGTTGACGAGACGCACACCAACGAAGACCGCCACCACCGCCACCGAGATTGTGGCGATGAGCTCAAGCACCAGTGATGACAGAAAAGCAGTACGCAGGGTTGCCATCGTCGTCGCACGATTCTCAACCGAAATTGCCCGCAACGCTCGGGACTGCTCAGCTACCCGACCCAGACCCACCAGAACAGGAAGGCCGCGCGCCAACTCCACCAGATGATCTGACAGGCGTTCGAGGCTCGCACTGGCCGCTTCCGCGCGCTCCCGCGTGTGACCGCCAACGAGAATCATGAAGACCGGAACGAGAGGCACGGTGAGAACAACAATGAGCGCGCTCACCCAGTCGACCGACAGGATGCGGAGCCCCACCAGCAGAGGAACCGTTGCGGTAGTGACGAGGGTCGGCAACACCACCCGGAAATAGTTATCGAGCTCATCGAGCCCCACCGTAGCGATCGCCGTGCTCGATCCGACCCGTGAGTCGCTTCCCGTGAGAACACGCTCCGCTAGCTCACGACGCAAAGACTCCTTCGCGCCGAGCGCCGCCCGGGTAGCGAAACTTTCCGTACCCCACGCAGTACCTGCGCGCAGCACTCCGGCGGCGACACCAAGCACAATCGCGAACTGCCACGCACGGGCATCCGACTCAATAACGCCGACAACACCGCGGGCGACCGCCTCGGCCATGAGCACAAGAGCAAGACCCTTGAGCGTTGCAAGCAGGCCCAGCCCGAACAGCGTGTGAACACCACCCGGCCCAAAACCGGCTGCGAGTCGTTCTCGGAGCTTCGCCTTCATACCCTCCATGGTGCCTTATCGAGCTGAGGGAACCGGGGCAACAGCTGGCTTCACCAGGTGTGCCTCAGGGATGTGGTGCTCGCTCATGCGCTTGCGGAACACCCAGTACGTGTAGCCCTGATAGAGGAATACCAGCGGCAGGCCGAAGGCGGTAACAACACTCATTACGCTCAAGGTGTACTCACCGCTAGCCGCGTTCGAGATCGTCAAGTTGAAGGCCGGATCAATCGTCGACGGAAGCACCACCGGATAAACAGCAGCGAAAATGGATGACGCACCCGCCAACAAGAACGCGGCAATCCCGATAAACGCGAATCCTTCACGCCCGGCACGAGCACTGAGCCACCCGAAGACGACCGCGATGACGGCGACAACAACAAGCGCCCACGTGATGGGGGTGCCGTTCTGGAGCTGCACGGCAAGCACCCAGCCGACGATGGGGAGTAGAGCGACGGGGCTCCAACGCACCAGGAAAGTGCGAGCACGAACACGAACTTCGCCGTCAGTCTTGAGGCCGAGGAAGGCGGAGGCGTGTACGAGGGCGAAACCAACGACGGCGAGGCCGCCAAGCACGGCGTAAGGGGTAAACCAGGCGAACGCGCCGCCGACCCGGTCACCATTTGCATCGATGGGGAGCCCTGTAGTGGTGAGGGCGAGTGCCGCACCGATACCGAAAGCTGAGCCCAGCGAGCCGAGACCGAGAGCACGGTCCCACCAGATGCGCCACCGCTCAGTGGAACCCTTGCCGCGGTACTCGATAGCGACAGCGCGGAAGATGAGACTCACAAGCACAATGGTTAGCGGGATGTAGAGCGCCGAGAACAACGATGCATACCAAAACGGGAATGCAGCGAAGGTGGCGGCGCCGGCCGTGATCAGCCACACCTCGTTACCATCCCAAACCGGACCGATGGCATTGAGCATGAGGCGGCGCTGCTTGTCACTGCGTGTACTGAAGAGCAGAAGCATCCCGACACCGAGGTCGAAGCCTTCGAGAAGGAGATAACCGATCCACAGGGCAGCGATCGCGATGAACCAGACGGTGGGAAGAAGTTCCATGAGTGGGTGTCCTTCTGGCTAGTAGGCGAACGCGAGAACGTCGTCGCGTTGGTCTGGTCGGTTGGGGTCGTCAGGGTTGGTGGGGTCATCGGCGGAACCACCGGTGCCCCCGTTGGTGCCATACGGGTGCGCTAGTTCCGGCATGGCCGAAGCAACACCACCGCGCACATACTTCATGAGAAGCCGGAACTCGACGACCAGAAGCGCGCCATAGACGAGCCCCAGTGAGACGAGCGAGAAGATGATCTCTTCACCGCTGACTCCCGGGGAGACTGCGGCAGCCGTGAACATGAACACACCATCAACTCCGCCCGGTGTGGGGTTCGGGGCAACCACGAAGGGCTGGCGGCCCATCTCGGTGAAGACCCAACCCGCGATGTTTGCGCCGAATGGAGCTGCGATGCTGGCGAGGGCGGTACCCATCATGAACTTGGACTGCGGAACGGTACCCTTTCGAACCATCCAGAGCGTGAGAGCCGCGAACGCCGCCGCGAGTGCACCGAAGCCGATCATCAGCCGGAAGCCCCAATAGGTGACCTCCATGATGGGCAGATAGTTGATTTCCTGACCAGCACGCTCACCGTAGAGCGGGTCGTTAGGCAGGTTGGTGCCGTACATCGCCTGGTACTCCGGGATGAGCGTGTTGACGCCCTTGATCTCGGTCTCGAAGTCACCGTGAGCAAGGAACGAGAGGATGCCGGGGATCTCGATGATTCCGACAACATCGTCACAGTTCTGCGAACCCAGGTTGCCAATCGACAGCACCGAGAAACTTGTACCGTCATAGCAGGCGGCCTCGGCAGCAGCCATCTTCATCGGCTGCTGCTCAAACATGAGCTTGGCCTGCACGTCACCCGTGATGGCGACACCACCGAATCCGACAATTGCTACAACAGCGGCGACGCGGATGCTCGTGATCCACACCGAATGGTCGGCGCGGTCGCGGCCAGGAATGCTGGCATTCTCGCCGACGACGACACGGCCCGCGGCATCCACGGAGTCGATTCCGTCACGGCGGCGCTGCCACAGCTGGTACCAAGAGATGCCGACAACAAAGCCAGCGCCGACCGCGAGTGCACCCATGATCGTGTGGGAGTAGGCGGCAAGGGCAGTGTTGTTGGTGAGCACGGCCCAGATGTCGGTCATGACGGGGCGGCCGTCGACAAGTTCGACACCCACCGGGTGCTGCATCCACGAGTTCGCGACGATGATGAAGAAGGCAGAAACGATGGAGCCGGCCACTGCGATCCAGAGGGCAGCAAGGTGGATTTTCTTGGGGAGGCGGTTCCAGCCAAAGATCCAGAGGCCAAGGAACGTTGATTCGAAGAAGAAGGCGAGCAAGCCCTCCATGGCGAGCGGTGCACCGAAGACGTCACCGACGAAACGAGAGTATTCGCTCCACGCCATGCCGAACTGGAATTCTTGAACGAGGCCGGTTGCGACACCCATGATGAAGTTGATGAGGTACAACTTGCCCCAGAACTTGGTCATTCGTAGCCACTTCTCGTCGCCCGTGCGCACCCACTGGGTTTGCATCAGGGCAACGACCGGGCCAAGGCCGAGCGTGAGCGGAACCATAACGAAGTGGTAGACGGTGGTAATACCGAACTGCCATCTGGCGATTTCTAGGGGATCCACTCCGTGCCTTCCAGTGCATTTTCTACGTCTTGTAGAACTATCTTGGCACAGTTGTTGAGCCAATTTCTACATGAGGTAGAATTGCTTCATGAACTCGTTAGGGGAACTGGAACGCAGCGTGATGGACGTGCTGTGGGCGGGCGGTGAAAGCCTTTCTGCGTACGACATTCAGGCCAAGCTTGCCGAGCCCCAAGACTCGGGCCGCGAGCTCGCGGCCACCACCATTCTGACCGTGCTATCGAGGCTCGAGAACAAGAACTTTGTGGTGCGAGAGCGCGACTCTCGCCCCCACCTGTATCGCGCCGCCGCCCGTCGCGAAGCTCATATGGCTGACCTCATGCACGAAGTTCTGGGTGGAGCAAGCGATCGCGCTGCAGTGCTCGAACGATTCGTCGGTCAAGTTTCGAGTGAAGAGGCTGACACTCTGCGCCGCATCCTCGCTGGGCGGTAGGGGTGATCGCTGCCGCCATCACGCTCGGCCTCGTCGCGGTACTGCTGGCGTGGCCTGTGCCCGCACTGCTCCCCGGCGCCGCGTGGGCGTATCGGCGACCGACCCTCGGACTGCTCGTCTGGCAACTCGTAGCACTCGTTGGTGGCATCAGCATGATCGGCTCACTAGTACTGCTCGGGGCCGCGACCTTCGCCACCGATCTAGCGGATGCCGCAAATGGCATCTGGGGGTTCGTCGCCGACAATGAATTGCCCGCCGGTGCCTCCGTATGGTCGCTGCTCGCGCTCTCGGGGGCCCTATTTCTTACCGTGCACCTTCTTCTCAACCTGCTGGTGACCGTTGTCTATGCCGAGAGGGAGCGCACTCGTCACGCCCAGCTGATTACCCTACTGAGCGAACCCATGTCGGACCGCCCGGGCACCCGGCTCATCGACACCCCGGCCCCAGTTGCCTACTGCCTGCCTGGTGCGCTCAGGTCGATTACCGTGCTGAGTGCGGGTCTCATCCAGTTGCTTGACGAGGACGAACTGCAGGCAGTGATCGAGCACGAACAGGCTCACGTGCGCCTTCGCCACGACATCGTTCTGATATTCTTCACGGCCTGGAAAGTGTCGCTGCCGTGGCTACCCACTGCACGCAATGCGTCTCGCGAAGTCGCACTCCTGCTGGAGATGCACGCCGACGACGACGCCCTCACCCGTGTTGGGCGCGGCAGCCTTGCCCGGGCGATCACGATTGTGTCGAAAGGCGGCTCGCTGCCGCAGCGCAACGAACTCTCCGCCACACTCCCAGAATCGACCCCGAAAGAGTTGCGCGCTCGCCTCTTACGGCTCGCCTAGGCTCAACAGCATGATCGCTCGCCCGATGAGATCCCGGCTCATAGTGGTTGTGACCTCAGTTCTCCTGATGTTGCTGGCCGCATGCTCAACCCCGCCCATTTTCGCGCAGGGAGCCGTTGCTGACTACCAGTTGGGTGGTGCTTACGAGCCGGCCGCCGAAGTTTCGATCGTGGTCCGCGATGCGGGAGAGCAACCAGTCAACGGGATATATTCCATTTGCTACATCAACGGTTTTCAGTCGCAGCCGGGGGAATCTTGGCCAACAAAACTGCTGCTGCGAGATGCCGCGGATGCCGCTGTGATCGATTCGAACTGGCCCGATGAAACCCTTCTTGATATTCGCAGTGCCGATAATCGTGTGGCTATAGCTGAACGGTTCAGGCCACTAGTCGCCCGGTGTGCTGACAAAGGTTTTGATGCGGTCGAGTTCGACAACCTCGATAGCTACACCCGATCCGGGGGGCTGCTCGACCGCGAGGATGCGATTGCGATGGCGACACTGTTGGTGAAAGCTGGGCATGAAGTAGGACTCGCAGTGGCCCAGAAGAACTCGGCGGGGCTGCTGGGGCAAGCGGCATCCGACATTGGGTTCGACTTTGTGATTGTGGAAGAGTGCGACCAGTTCTCTGAGTGCGCTGACTTCACTGATGCTTACGGTGACGCGGTGATTAACATCGAGTACACCGACGACCTGCGCCGGCCCTTTGCCGAAGTGTGCGCGGATGTCGCGACACCACTCATCACGATGCTGCGAGATCGCAACCTTACGCCGCCCGGCTCACCCGACTACGTTTTCGAGCGTTGCTAGCCGAGCACAGTTAGCCGAGCACAGTTAGCCGAGCACTGCTAACCGAGCACTGCTAGCCGAGCAGTGCTAGCGGAGCAGTGTTAACCGGGCGCTGCCCCTGCACACTGCTCGCCGTTCGACGGTGGGCACTCGAAGAGCGGCGTCGCGCAACATCTACGGGGTAACGCGCGGCCCGCGCCGGAACGCGAGCGGGAGGGTAAGGAGGGAGATGCCGGCGGCAACGAGCAGGGCTGTGGGGAATGAGAGCCCGGCGGCGAGAGTGCCGATGAGCACTGAGCCCACTGCGGTGCCCAAATCGAATCCGATGTTCCAGACGGCGCTTGCGGTGCCATACTGCTCTCGTTTTACGGCGGCAAGGGAGAGAAGAAGAGTCAGATTTTGGAGTCCGCCGAATGCGATGCCGACGAGAGTCAGCCCGGCGAGGAAGAGGAGAACGCTGGTGGCGTCAGGATTCTCGACCGCGATAGCGGTGACAATGAGTCCGACGACCGATACCAGAACGAGCGGCCACAGGAAGGGCTTGGCACCGAAGCGATCGGCCAAACCACCAATGCCCCACCGTGTCACTGCTGCACTGAACGTAAGCAGGGCGAGTCCACCAGCCGTCGCAGCTGGTGCTGAACTCATTTGTGGTGCGAAAGTAATGAGCGCACCGCCGGCCAGCGTGACTCCGCCCAAAAGGACCATGGGCCCTAGGAGGCTGCCTGCCAATAGTCGCCGCCCAGACCCGGTACTGTTCACCGTTGCTGTGGCACCGGTGGGCGGCTGAAGAGCGCGTTCGGCTTCCTGCTCGCGCAGAACACGGGCCAGTCGTGGGGCGGAACTGATGCCCAGAATCGGCAACGAACCGAGTGCAAAAATTGCCCAGAACCCTACTGACTCTGACAGCCACGGTCCCACGGGAATGAGAATCACTTGCGGCACCGCGATTGCCGCACCGTAGGCCCCGATGGCGGCACCGTGCTGCGCGCGAGGTACGAGATTGGCCACCACTGTGGATCCGGCAACGGTGAGTACACCGAAACCTATGCCCCGCACAATCGAGAGAAGCAGAATCCAACTCAGGTGGTCTGAGAGGAGAAACAGCAGCGGCGGCACCCCGAGAAGAGCCAGGCCGGCCGCCAGAACCCGACCGGTTCCGAGTCGGCTGAGTAGTCGGGGAACAAACGGTTGTGTCATCACCGTCGCCAGCAGCAGCACCCCATTGACAAGACCGGCACCGGCCTCATTCGCCCCGCCGTTGACCGCCCACAGTGGCACGACCGGCAGGAGGGCAGAAAATCCGGCAAATCCGGCGGCAGTGAGCACAAGAAGCGCCGGCATTCCGGGTGCCCGCCAGACTGGCTTGGGGGTTGGTGCGGGATGTTGGCTCACGGCATCCAACCCTATGCGAACCGCAACACCTCACCCTGCCAACCTGAACGGCACTATGCCCCACCCCAAACATCCCCGTGTCGGGTGTCGAGCCAGGCGCTGTTAGCGGCGCGGCACCAACCGCTGCAACTGCGTCACATGCTTGGGCTCCAGTTCTTCAATGCTGGTCACTTCGAGGAGCTTCATGGTGCGCACGATCTGATCCGAAAGGATCTCAATCGCGCGGTCGACGCCTTCTCGACCGCCCGCCATCAGTCCATAGAGGTAGGCGCGACCGATCAGAGTGAACTTCGCGCCGAGGGCCATCGACGCGACAATGTCGGCACCGTTCATGATTCCCGTGTCGACCATGACCTCAACGTCATCACCCACTTCGCGAACGACCTCGGGCAGCAAGTGGAAGGGAATGGGAGCGCGGTCGAGTTGACGACCACCGTGGTTGGAGAGCAGGATGCCATCAACACCAAGGTCAGCGAGTCGCTTGGAGTCTTCCAGGTTTTGCACCCCTTTTATGACGATCTTGCCTGGCCACATGTCGCGAATGATCTGCAGGTCGTCGTAGTTAATAGACGGGTCCATCGCGGAGTCGAGCAACTCACCGACGGTGCCACCGGTGGTGGCGAGCGAGGCGAATTCGAGAGGGGGAGTGGTGAGGAAGTCGAACCACCACCACGGGCGGGGGATCGCGTTCAGGATTGTTCCGGCGGTCAGCTGCGGCGGAATGGAGAAACCGTTGCGCTTGTCCCGAAGGCGCGCACCAGCAACGGGAGTGTCAACCGTGAACATGAGGGTGTCGTAGCCGGCGGCCGCCGCGCGCTCGACGAGTCCGTACGAGATCTCTCGCTGGCGCATCACGTACAACTGAAACCAGTTGCGGCCGTCAGGGTTTGTGGCTTTCACATCTTCAATGGATGTTGTCCCCAGTGTCGAGAGCGTGAACGGAATGCCTGCTGCCGCTGCGGCGCCCGCACCAGCGATCTCGCCCTGGGTCTGCATGAGGCGGGTGAATCCGGTGGGCGCGATACCGAATGGCATTGCGGAGGTGCCGCCCAACACTTTCGTGGTGGTGTCAACGTGGGAGGCGTCACGAAGGATCGACGGGTGGAACTCGATGTCTTCGAAGGCTTGGCGCGCACGGCTCAGTGAGATCTCGCTTTCGGCCGAGCCATCCGTGTAGTCGAACGCCGCTTTGGGGGTGCGGCGCTTGGCGATCGCTTTGAGGTCATAGATCGTGAGCGCACTGTCGAGGCGACGCTTCTTGCCGTTGAGTTCTGGTGCCTTGAACTTCATGAGCTTCGCAAGCTCGATGGGGTTCGGAAACTGACGCTTCTGCATGGTGTGCCTTTAGTTGGTGCTGGTGAGGTGGGTGAGGAGGCGATCGCGCGCCCCCACAATGTGTTCGCGGGTGAGGCGCTCAGCGGTGGCGGCATCCCCGGCGGTGATGGCATCGAGGATGCCCTGATGCTGGTCGGCCACCTCGTGGGCGGTGAGCAGGTGAGCTGATTGAACCTGCCCGATGCACAACTCGATTTCGCCCATCAGCAGTTCGTGCATTCGGGTGAGACGGGAGCTGGGTTGTCCGGCGACGAGCGCACGGTGGAACTGGATGTCGTCGTCGGCGAATTCATCCGAGCCAGATAGCAGCGAGTGGTGGGCTTGCAACGCGGCTGCCGGAATCGTGCCGTGTGTGGTGAGCGCCGCGATTGCCGCGCCTTCAACGATCGCTCGGTTGGTGAAGAGGTCGTTCACGTCGTTGCTGCTGAGGCGCGGAACTCGTGCGGCTTGGTGCGGTTCGCGTCGCAGCAGGCCATCGGCGACGAGTCGATCGATGGCGATGCGCGCGGTGGGGCGGGCGACGCCGAAGCGCAGGGCGATAGCTGACTCGGTGACGGTCGCGCCGGGAGTGATGATCGCAGCGATGACGTCGGCACGCAGCTCAGCGTAGATCGCGTCGGGACGGATGGGCTCCGCGTGTTCTGTATCCGGGACCAGCCTCATTATAGCTCTCTCTCCATGTAGATTGTATAGCAATCTACTATATTGCTATACAATTCGGCAACGAGAAGTGGAGCCCTCCTAGTTAGCGCGCCTCAACCACCACGTACGCGAGTGGTTCTCCGGCGAGAAGCCGTCGGGCCTGCTCACGAACCACGGCATCCACTCGGCCGTGCATTGCTGAGGTATAGCCGCCGATGTGTGGGGTGATGGTGATTCCGGGCGTCGACCACAGCTTGTGGTCTGACGGCAGCGGTTCGGGGTCGGTGACATCAAGCGCCGCCCGAATGTGACCAGCGGATGCCGCAGCAATCAGCGCGTCAGTGTCAACAATTTTGCCGCGAGAGACATTCACGAGCAGAGCTCCGGGCTTCATCGCCTCCAGAAACTCCGCGTCAACGAGTCGCGTCGTGTCGTCGCTGAGGGGCACGGCGATTGCTACAACGTCAGCCTTCGCGAGCAACGAGGGCAGAGCATCCATCGACTGGACGGCACCACGTGCGTCGCTGCGGTTGGTGCGAGCGACGCGCACGACGTTCGCCTCGAACGGGGCAAGCTTGTCGGCGATCTGATTGCCGACGCCACCCGCACCGACAATGATCACCGTGCTGCCGGCCACTCCGATGAATTCGTGCTGGTTCCACGTGCCAGTCTGTTGGTTGGCGAAGTGTTCGGGAAACCCGCGCTGTTCGGCAATGATCATCCCCACTGCCAGCTCGGCAGTCGACGCCTCATGCACGCCGACCGCGTTGCAGTAGGTGATACCCGCAGGAAGCCAATCGGTGACCCCGTCATAGCCGAGCGACTGCGATTGCAGAGCCGCGACATCCAGACCCTCAAAGCTGCCCAGTTCGTTGGCTGAGCCCAAGTAACCGAGCACAGCAAGATCAACGTGCTGCGGGGGAGCGCCATCATGTGCACCCCACACAATCAGATTCACCTCGGGCAGTTGCGCCTCAAGTCGGTCGCGCATGTGCTGGTCGGGAAGAGCAATGGTGATCATCACGCAAATCTACTCCAGCCTCTCGCGCCGACGAGCTGCCCGCCCAACCCAGCTGCCCGCCCTACTGAGCTGCCCGCCGAACGGCACCCTCCCACTATGCTTTCGCCCACAAGCACTTTCACTCTGGAGAAGGGAAGATCATGGCGCGCTGGCCCGTGTTGCCCCGGGAATCCGAGCGGGATGCTGTGGTGAACGCCCTGCGCGGCCCACGCTCGCGATCGGTAATGTTGCGCGGACCCAGCGGTGTCGGCAAGACCACACTGGGTGCCCACATCTCACACGTGCTGCGCGCCGATGGTCGCACCGTGGTTCCCGTGATCGGCCTCGTCGAGCTCGCCGAAATTCCCCTCGGCGCCCTCGCCCCCGTGCTGGCAAGCGCCGGCAGGGTAGGCCTCGAAAGTGTGAGCGACCGGGTTCAAGCACTCGTCGCCGTCGTCGGCGAGAACCCGGCCAAGTTCGTTCTGGTTATCGACGATGCCCCACTTTTGGATGCCGTATCCGCCGGCGTGCTCTACCAACTGGTGCGCGTCTTCGGCGTCACCACTCTGCTCACCGCTCGCGACTCCCACGAAGTCTCCGGCCCCCTCGCCCGCCTCCTGCACGAAGACCTCATCGACATTGTGGAACTCGACGGGTTGAGCCTGGAACACAGTCAGTCGATCCTCCAACAGTATTTGGGCGGAACACTGCGCCCCGAAAGCCTGCGCGCCCTGTTCGAGGCGAGCCGCGGCAACCCACTGATGCTGCGCGAACTCATCTTTGCGGCGGCGCGGGCTGGCGGCATCCACAGTGGAGATTTTGGTGTTGAAGTGTCGGTGGCGACGCTGCCTAAGCATGTGCGGGCCACGATTGCTGAACGCCTGCTGCAGTTGAGCGACGACGAACGACGACTGGCTCAACTAATTGCGATCGCCCAGCCCATTCCGGAGGCGGCGATTCGGCCGGAGGAGACAGACGTGCTCGCCCGCCTCACAATTGACGGCGTCGTTGAGGCCACGAGTGGCGATGCGATTCCCTCGGTGTGGCTGGCGCATCCGCTATTTGCTGAAGCACTCGTCGGTGAGCTTTCTCGAGCCGAACGAGCCGAGATCATTCAGGAGGTCGCCGCCCGATTGACGCCGATGGGTGATCAACAGCTGCGCTTTACCGCAACAGTTCTGCTGACGACGACCGATGCGGTGATCGATAATGATGAGCTCGATTGGGCGGCGAACTATGCGCACGCTGCGGGAGACCACGCCATGGCGGCCACTCTGGCTGAGCGTGCCCAAGAGGTAGAACGGCGCTTCGCTCCCGAGTTGGTGTTAGCCAGTGCGCTTTCGGCTCTTGCGGAATCTGAGCGGGCATCGCACGTTTTCGAGTCGACCATTAGCTTGGCTGCCGGAGATGAACAGCGTGCCATTGCTCTTGCTCGGTGGGGTCAGCATGTCGTCTATCGACTGGCTCGCCCGGCCGATGCGGTCACGCGCGTGCTCGCCGAGCTTGGGGAGTTGGATGCGCGAGCACAATCAGTGCTGCGACCCGAACTGGCCAAATGGCAGCTGATGACCGGCGACGCAACTGCCCTCAGCGATGTGGCTGATCCGGTGGTGCTCGATGGTGGGCTTGGCGCGGTTAATGCGGGCCTCACGGCGGCAATGATGGCCACCATGATGGGCAATCCCGAGGAAGCCTTTCACGCGATCAACCAGACTCGACCACTGGCCGAAGCGTTCCGTTTCGAAGCACCCTTTGCGGGCGCACTGCTCGATCTCTCCGAGTTTCTGGCGCTCGTCGCTTCAGCAGACATTGTGCGCGCCAGCGAATTCGCGGCCCAACGCCGACTCGATCGTTTTGCGGATTCCGCCGGAGTCTGGTCGTATGCCCTCGCCATTGTGCGCCTGCACGACGGCAAGCTGAACGAAGCAAGCACGCTGGCATCACTCGCCGTTGAGCAACTGCGCTGGCGAGACTTCACCGGACTGCTCGGCACAGCCCTAGCCCTCCACGCCACCATTGAAGCGCAACGCGGTGACCCACACACCGCACGACTCCTGTTTAACGAAGTGACTCCCGAGCAAGCCAGCGATGCCAAGGTGATCCTGCAGCGTGCCGAATGCGAAGCGTGGCTCCTTGCCGCCGACGGTCGGCCCGACGATGCCGCAGCGGTAATCGTGGCTGCGGTTGCAGAAGGAATCACCCTCGGTCATTTCTTACTCAGTGCGCTCACCCTCACCGTGGCACTGCGTATCGGCCAACCAGAAGCCGCGAGCGAACAGCTTGACCTACTCACGCAACTCTCGCCTGCACCGCTGATTGCCCGCATCCGCGAATGGGGAGAAGCATCAGCCGCTCGGGATGTCACCCGCCTGTGCGAGCTGGCACCCACGTTGGCTGCGTCTGGGGTGGCGGCGCTCGCAGTCGACGGTTTGCTCGCGGGGGCTCAGTCCGCGGCCAAAACTGACCGGCGAGAGTTGGAGCGCAAAGCCACCCTCGCGGCGCGGCGCCTCGCCGCCGACATGGATCACGTGCCCTCCGCGAATGGCGGTGATGAACTCACCGAACGTGAGTGGATGATCGCCCGCGCAGCTGCTGGCCGTAAACGCAGTCGGGAGATCGGCCAGCAGCTGGGGCTGTCAGTTCGAACCGTGGACAACCATTTGGCTCGCATTTATCGCAAGTTGGGTGTCACCGGCCGGGTTGAGTTGGAGCACGTGCTCGAAGAGTTGTAGCGCGCCACGGTGAGGCACGTTTTACTCGCCAGTCGGGCCAGCGGAGATGTTTACGGTCGCTGTGCCCTCATCGTCTTCACCCCAGCTGTACTGGACTACCCAGCCGTCACTTTGAAGTCCGTAAGCGTAGGCGCCTTCGCCGAGGGATATCTCAGAGGTCATCTCATAGCCGCTAGCAAGAAGCTTTTCGTATCCGGCCTGAGCATTGTCGGGGCTGCCGACGGTGATCGTGGCACTGTAACTTCCCCCAACCGCTAGGGAGAAGACGATGGCGCCATCCGGCACGGGCACTTCCGCCGGCCACGAATCAGGTAGTGACCCTCCCGTGCCGTCGGGACTGACATCGACGTCGACGCCGGTCGAGCCTTCGATGACATTCTCCACGGTGCCCTCGATGAGACCGTTCGCCAGATTCTCGAGTGGGTTGCTGAAGCAACCGGACAGCGACACGGTAATGCCGGCGGCAATGACTAGGGTAATTGTGCTTCTCAGGGTGCGCTGCGATGTGATCATGAGCCCAGTAAAGCGCTCGCACTCTAGTCAGCGCGTGAGTAAAAACTACCTAGCAGTGGCAGCATTCTCCGACCCCACTCAAGCACTCAGAGCAACAGGGGTAGCCTTAACCCATGCCACTTACCGGAGAATACGAACCCAGCACCTCAGAGTGGGCCCGCAATCAGGCCGACACTTTCGAAGCCAGCAACGGCCACGAAGGCAACCTCATGCGCGGGATGCCCGTGATTGTGTTGACCACGGTCGGTGCCAAATCGGGCAAGCTGCGCAAGACCGCCCTCATGCGAGTGGAACACGACGGCAACTATGCCGTTGTAGCGTCGCTGGGCGGTGCGCCGAAGCATCCGGTCTGGTATTTCAACATCGTGGCTCACCCGCACGTTGAATTGCATGATGTGGGCTTCAAGGGTGACTTTATCGCCCGCGAAGTCACCGGAGATGAGAAGGCGCTCTGGTGGGAGCGCTCTGTTGCCGCCTTCCCCGACTACGCGGATTACCAAGCTAAGACAGAGCGCCAGATTCCCGTTTTCGTTGTGGAGCCCCTCACGAGTTAGAACAGCGGTTCAGCGACCCACTTTGCCCGTGAGGGCTGCGATCGGCCTGAGGAATAGCGGCCGGGCGAGCAGCCAGGCCGCAGCCAGGACCACCAAGGAGGCGGCGAAGATCCAGAAACCCACCCAGTTCAGCTCGTCGTTAGCTGCATACATATGGTTGAGGTTCTTCAGCGCCCCAGTGGCCAGCACCAGCGCGACGTGCACGATGGTGAATGCGACGAAATAGAGCATGACGGGGAAGTGCACCGCCCGCGCCCACTCGATCGGGTACGCCTTGTTCAGCCTGGTCGCGTCTGCGGGCCAGGCTGCGCTCATGCGCAGTCCCGTGATGATCGCGAGCGGTGCCGCAATGAAGACGGTGACAAAGTACGCAAGCAGCTGCAGCGCGTTGTAGTTGACCCACCCCGACTCAACCGGCCAGTTCAGCGACACGTATTGCAGGGCTGCCGAGAGGGCGTTCGGGATCACGTCCCAACTGGTCGGAACGATGCGCATCCACTGACCGCTCGCGAACAGCAGAACGATGAAGAGGATGCCGTTCAGAACCCAGAGAGCATCGACGCTGAGGTGCAACCACAGATCGAGACTGATCCTCTTCGGACTACGCTTCGTGCGAAGCAGACCGGTGTTGTTCCTCGTCCAGTATGTGCTGGGCCTGGTGTTGGTGCGCACTTGCCAGCTGCTCTTCACGATCAGCAGCAGAAAGAAGATGTTCAGGAAGTGCTGCCAACCAAGCCAGGCCGGGAAACCCACCGGCGCGGACTCGGGCAAGGGCTGCTTTCCCGGATAGTCGGTCATGAACTGCTGAATACCGGCGAGCCCCGTCAGCCACCGGGCGAACAATACGACCACCAGTAGTAACACGACGATCAGCGGCACGAGCCAGACCAACTTGAGCCAGGGGCTTCGCGCCGTCGTGGTCTGAGATGAGGCCGCCATTATGCTGAGCGCGACTTGATGGCATCGACCAGCTGCGGCACGACGGTGAACACGTCGCCAACGATGCCGAAGTCGGCCACATCGAAGATCGGTGCGTCCGCATCCTTGTTCACTGCCACAATGGTCTTCGCCGTCTGCATACCGGCGCGGTGCTGGATGGCACCCGAGATGCCCAAAGCGATATACAGGTCGGGGGAGACGCTGACACCGGTCTGCCCTACTTGGGTGGTCTGGGGCGAGTAGCCGGCATCGACGGCGGCTCGGGATGCACCGACGGCAGCACCGAGGGCATCCGCCAACTCCTCGACCATGGCGAAGTTCTCTTTAGACCCGAAGCCGCGGCCGCCCGAGACGACCTTCTTGGCGCCGAGCAGTTCTGGTCGTTCGGAAACCTCGGATGCCTCGTTATAGGAATCGACAACACCGGCCTTTGTTGCGTCAACAGTGACCGTCTCGGACGTGACCTGGGCGGATACCGCAGGGGCGCTTTCGTCGATCGCGCCCGGGCGTACGGTGATCACCGGCATCCCGGTGGTTGCCGAGTCGACGAGATAGTTTCCGCCAAAGACGGAACCGCTCGCAATGATCCGACCAGCTTCGGCTCGCACGTTCACGGCATCGACCAGCACAGCACTACCGGTGCGCACCGCCAACCGCGCTGCGGCCTCGCGCCCATCGAAGGAATGAGAGAGAAGAACGGCGACTGGGTTGAGCGCCGTGAGAGCCGCGGCAAGCGCCTCCACCTGAGGCGCGACTAGGGCACTGTCGGCGTGCTCGGACTGCGCCTGGTAGACCTGGGCCGCACCGAGAGCACCGAGCCGGGCAATCACGTCATCCGCCAAGGGCTCGCGGGTGGCTACGACCGCGACGGGGTCGCCGAGCCGAGCAGCCAATGCCAGTAGCCCGCGCGCGGAGTCAGCCACGTGGCCGTGGGGGGAAATCTCTGCGAGTACCAGAATGTGAGACACGGGTGTTCTCCTAGATCAATCGGTTGGTGGCCAGAAACTCGACCAGGGCTGCGGCGGCAGTGCCGTCATCTTCGATCTTGGTGCCGGCCGCACGCTCCGGGCGCTCCGCCGTTGAGAGGACCTCTGTGCGATCGAAACCGGATGTCTCGGCGGCGTCTAGCCTCAGATCGGCGCGCGTCACCGTTTCGACCGGCTTTCGCTTCGCCGTCATGATGCCCTTGAAGTTGGGGAATCGGGCGTAGTCGAAACGCTCGGTCACGGTCATGATCGCGGGAAGCGCGGCGTGCACATTTACGGTGCCGTCGTTTCCCTGACGCTCGCCGGAGATGTTGGTCTCCGTGATCTCGACGTTCGCCAAGAATCCCAGCAGCGGCACACCGAGCCGTTCGGCAAGCATCGCCGGAATGATGCCACCGTTGCCGTCGGTGGACTCGTTACCAGCGATGACGAGATCAAACTTGGTGCGCTCAAGGGCACGGGCAATTGTGAGGGAGGTGAGCAGAGCATCCGCGCCCGCCAGAGAATCATCGACAACGTGCACGCCGGAATCTGCCCCCATGGCTAGGGCTTTACGGATCGACTTGATCGCATTCTCGGGGCCCATACTGAGCACGACAACCTCGGTATCTTTGTGGTCGTCCTTGTAGCGTAGTGCCACCTCAAGAGCACGTTCGTTGATCTCATCAACGATTGGCTCACCCGCATCGCGGTCGAGCCACCCCGTTTCCAGATCAAGTTTTCGCACATCAGCGGTATCGGGCACCTGTTTCACCAGCACGACGATTCTCATGAAACTACTCCTTCGAACACGCTTGGGTTCCTCCTAGTTATTTGCACACTCGAATCGATCAGAGCGTGGCGTTGTCTAACGCGAACAGGTCGTCGGCTCCGGCGGTCGCTGAGCCGAGCAGCCCGGAGCACTGGGGCAGTATTTGTTCGGCGAAGAAGCGGGCGAGCACGAGCTGGGTTTCCGCTACCTCGGCGTCATCAATCGTTTGTGCGGCAAGCGCTGCGCGGGCGAGCAGCCAGGCCCCGGTGCACAGTCCCCACATGCGCAGGTAGGGGGTAGAGCCTGCGAGAACGGCGTTCGGGTCAGCGCGGCCGGTACGTAGCATCCACATCGTTGACTTCTCAAGAGCGTCAAACTGAGTGGTGAGTTCTGCCCGAATAGAGGCGAACTTGTCTCCGGCGTCCGCCAGTTGCGCATCGATCTCGCGCATGCTGGCGAGAAACTCCATCACCGATGCACCATCGCGCACCCCCAGCTTTCGGCCGACAAGGTCGGCCGCCTGGATGCCATTGGTGCCCTCGTAGATGGCTGCGATCCGCACATCACGCACATGTTGAGACATGCCGGTCTCTTCGATGTATCCCATGCCACCATGGATTTGCAGGGCGAGAGACGTAAGTTCATTGCCGAGGTCGGTGCCAAATGATTTGCAGATCGGGGTGAGCAGGCCCACGATCTCATCCGCACGCTTACGTACCGCGGCATCCGGTTCATTCATGCTGTGATCGACGTAGCTGGCGTTCAGCAGCATCAGGGAGCGAAGGGCAGCGATGGATGCTTTCTGGGTCATCAGCATGCGGCGCACATCGGGGAAGTCGATGATGGCGGAATCCTCAGTGGCTCCAATTGCCCGGCCCTGACGGCGCTCTTTGGCGTAGGTGAGTGACTGCTGGTAGGCGAGTTCTGCCACGGCGAGACCCTGCGTGCCCACCGACAACCGAGCGCTGTTCATCATGACGAACATGATGCGCATGCCCAGGTTTTCTTCGCCGATCAGGTAACCGGTGGCGTCTTCGTAGGACAGCACGCAGGTGGGAGCACCGTGGATGCCCATCTTGTGCTCGATCGACACCGTGTGCACCGGGTTACGTTCGCCGAGCGATCCGTCGTCATTAACGAGGAATTTCGGCACGATGAAGCACGAGATGCCGCGGGTCCCTGCCGGAGCACCCGGGGTTCGTGCGAGAACCAGGTGCACGATTTGCTCAGAGAGGTCGTGATCACCGAACGTGATGTAGATCTTCTGGCCAGAGATAGCGTAGGTGCCGTCGTCTTGGGGGATGGCACGGGTGGTTAGTGCACCGACATCCGAACCGGCCTGCGGCTCCGTGAGGTTCATAGTGCCGGCCCACTCGCCAGTGACCATCTTCGGCAGGTAGCGCTGCTTGAGCTCGTCGTCGCCATAGTGGAGCAGCGCTTCGATAGCACCCTGAGTGAGTAGCGGGCAGAGAGAGAAGCCCAAGTTCGACGACATCATCATCTCTTGGATGATCAAACCGACGGTGCGGGGGAACCCACCACCACCGAACTCCTCTGGCAACGGCACCGAACCCCAGCCGGCTTCCACGTACTGCTGGTACGCCGCCTTGAACCCGGTCGGGGTGACAACGGAACCATCCGGTTGCCACTGAGCTCCCTCGATGTCGCCAGCACGGTTCGTTGGGGCAACGACCTTGGACATGAAATTGCCGCACTCTTCCAAGATTCCCACGACCGTGTCGAGATCGGCGTGTTCGAAACCGGGCAGCGCAGCAATCTCCGGGTATCCCACTACGTGCTCGAGGAGAAAGGCGATGTCTTTGACAGGCGGCTGATATGTGCTCATGCGCGCCATGGTATCTCTCGTTCACGAATAGTCGAAGGTGCAATGGCTAGCCCCGAGTTTTATGCAGGCTTCCTACAAAATTGTCTCTCGTGTGGGCACAACTAACGGATGTTCCCTCAGCGTCGAAAAATCCCCCCGCGTCACAGAGACCTGCCGAGCCACAGTCCACACGCGGCCATAATGACTGCCAACGCGAGCATCCCGAACGAGTTCGCGATAGCCAGCCAGATTCGATGCTCGTGCAACAGCCGCAGCGTTTGAAAGCTGGTCGTGCTGAATGCGGTGAACCCGCCGACCATTCCGACTCCGGCGTACAGCCCTAGCTCTTCGGGCAGGATGTGCGCTGCGGCCAACCGTTCGTGTTGGCGCAAAATTCGGTACCAATTCTTCGAAGTGAAGATGCCCCACCAGACGGCAGCCGCACCACGCGCATCCGTACTGTGGCCCCCAGTCCACCGCCGAGCGCGGCGAGTGCGAGATGACGGGGTCGGATACGAATCATGACGGGCATGCCGACAACGGTGCGGGCTACCTCGATGTCGCTGTTCATCGGGAGTCGGGGGCGGATGCGGCGCCGCCAACTGGGAAAATACCACGGCCGGCGAGTCGGGCGCCGATCGTCTGCAGCTGCTGTCAGCGGCGGATTCTTCGGGGCATGTGGCACAACGAGTTCTCCAGAATTCTGGTGTGGTTGGGCACAACTTTATCGAACGATCGTTCCCGCAGATGAATGCGCCCTCGACGATGGCTCTGCCCTTGTCACGGGGAGCGACTCTGCTTCCGCAGTTGGTGTCATGCGTGCCCTAAAACAGGCGTATCGTATCCCGGTGCACAATATCCTCCGCGGGACGGGTACTAAGAGAAAGCTGGTTCATCCGGCACAACTCACCCTTCTCGGGTTTTTGATCGGTATCGCGGCAGGAACAACCCTCCTCGCGTTGCCCATGTCACGCACCGGTCCCGGTGCCGCCAGTCCGGTTGAGGCGTTCTTCACCGCGGTTTCGGCGATGTGCGTGACCGGGCACATCATCGTCGACACTCCCACCTATTGGACCGGCTTCGGCCAAGTCGTGATCATGGTGCTCATCCAGGTGGGTGGTTTCGGTGTGATGACCTTCGCGTCAATTATCGGAATCGCTGTTGTGCGCCGTCTTTCGCTGCGCTCTCGCATCACAGCCGCCGCGGAAACGAAGAACGTCGGCTTCGGTGATGTTCGTTCGCTCATTCTTGGAGTGCTCAAGATCTCCCTCGTTATCGAGGGGGCTGGTGCGCTCATCCTTTTCCTCTGGTTTGTGTTTCACTATGGCAAGGGCGTCGGCGAAGCTGCGTGGCTGGCGGTCTTTCACGCCGTGTCGTCATTCAACAACGCAGGCTTTGCGCTCTTTAGCGACAACATGATGTCGTTCGTCGATGACCCGGTGGTTTCGCTCACTCTGTGTGCAGAAATCATCCTGGGTGGCCTCGGCTTCCCCGTTATTGTGCAACTGCTGCGCTACCGCAACAAACGCCTCAAATGGAGCATGAATACCCGCATCGTGGTGGCCGCAACCCCACTGCTGCTGATTGCCGGCGCCGTCTACATCACCCTCATCGAGTGGAACAACCCCGCAACCCTTGGCCCCCTGGACTGGCAAACCAAGATCCTCGCCGGCTTCTTCCAATCAGTGCAGACCCGCACCGCCGGCTTCAACAGCATCGACATCGGTGCGATGAGCGAAGCAACCCAGTTCGGGATGACCGCCCTCATGTTCATCGGTGGTGGCCCAGCAGGCACTGCCGGTGGCATCAAGATCACGACCTTCGCGGTGCTGTTCTTTATCCTCGTCGCAGAGGTGCGCGGTGACGGCGTTGTGAACGTCTTCGGCAAGCGACTGTCGCGTGCGGTGCACCGCCAAGCAATCGCCGTCGTCTTGCTGTCTGTTGGCGTTGTTGCGGCATCCACTGTCACGATCATGCTGATTTCAGGGTTGCCGTTGAGCCCGGTGCTGTTTGAGACGGTATCGGCATTCGGTACCGTCGGACTCTCGGAAGGCATCACGCCTGAACTACCGATCGCAGCACAACTGATTCTTGCGATACTCATGTTTGTCGGCCGACTTGGCCCTATCGGTTTTGCTACCGCGCTTGCGCTGCGTGAGCGCGCTGTCATGTATGAACTTCCTAAAGAAAGGCCGATCATTGGTTAAGTTGCGTATGTTCTCCGGCTCGGATGCCTCAAGCGTGGCTGCCGCAGATTCGGTTGCGGTAATCGGTCTTGGCCGTTTCGGTCGCGCTCTCGCGCTGGAACTCATGGCCAACGGCACCGAGGTGCTCGGTATCGACGTCGATGAATCGATCGTGCAAGAACTCAACGGTCAGCTCACCCACGTCGTGTCGGCAGATTCCACCCGCGAGGAGGTGCTGCAGCAGTTGGCGGTGCCCGAGTTTGACCGCGTAGTGGTGGCGATCGGCAGTGACATTCAGGCGAGCATCCTCACCACCTCCTTGCTCTTGCGGTTCAACGTGGCGCACGTGTGGGCGAAGGCCGTCAGTGATGCGCACGGCACGATTCTGGAACAGCTCGGGGTGAGCCATGTGATCTACCCCGAAAAGGAGATGGGCCGCCGCGTTGCCCACCTCGTGCGGGGATCAATGCAGGACTACCTTGAAATCGGCGATGGCTTCTCGCTCGTGAAGATGGCACCGCCCGCAGGGATCGTCGGTCACACGCTTGGCGAGTCCAAGGTGCGATCCACTGCCGGGGTAACCATCACTGCCGTTCGCCCGCATGGCGGAACCTGGACCTACACTGACGAAAAGACTGTGATCTCGGCCGATGACACCATCTTGGTCTCCGGTCCGACCGGCAAAGCAGAAGCGTTCAGCCTTCGACGCTAGCGCAGCGAGCTCAACCAGATCTCGCACAGCGACTGCCATGCCTCGGCGGCAGTTCCTTCAGCAAGACCCAGGCCGTGCTCGCCGTCAGCAAACACGTGCAGTTCGTGACGCACTCCGGCCGCCGCCAGGGCCGCGGCGAGGGGGTACGAGTGCTCGCCAACAGGGACCGCTTCATCAGCCGCGGTGTGCCAGATGAACATCGGCGGCGTGGCAGGGCTGACCAACAGCTCAAGCGACGTGTCTTCACGGAGGAAAGCGTTGGCATCCAAACCGATCAAATTCTCGCGCGACCCTGCGTGGGTGGGGCTGGTCATGCTGACAACGGGGTATCCCAGCACCACAAAATCGGGGCGTTCTTCGGGTGTTGCAATCGGCGCAACTGCGGCGTGGCCGGCCAAGTGACCGCCGGCAGAAAAGCCCAAAACACCCACGATTGGGGCGCCAGCGGCACGCTCTTTCGCAATTTCAGACTGAATTGCCAGCAAAGGAGTCGGATGTTTCGCGGCGACGGGGTATTCCACGACGCGAGAATTCCACCCGAGAGCACGCAACCAGTCAGCAACCGGCTTGCCTTCGTGGGGTGCGAGTCGCGAGTACCCTCCGCCGGGGAGAACAAGAATTGTGGGGAGGGTGTTAGGCATTATTTAACTGTAAATTGTGTGCGGCGATCTGCCGTAATCGACCCACTGTCATGCACAAATTGCCTGAGCGGCATAGGCTCTGGGAATGGCAGATTTGTTTGACGGATACACATCAAGCGCCTCCAAACGCACCGGACCAGCGGCGTGGGATGAGATGTTCTCTGCTGATAGCGAGATACGTCGCCCCTATCGGGAGATCCACGACGCTCTCGCTCAGATGACTCAAGAAGAGTTGCGTGGGCGCACCGAAGCGCTGGCAGATAGCTACCTCGCTCAGGGCGTCACCTTCGACTTTGCGGGCGAAGAGCGGCCGTTCCCTCTAGACCCGGTACCGCGCGTTATCGATCTCTCCGAATGGAAACAGGTTGAGAGTGGAGTCAAGCAGCGAGTGCGCGCGCTCGAAGCTTTTCTTGCCGACATTTATGGGCCGCAAACCGCTATCAGAGATGGTGTAATCCCTGCACGGATGATCACCTCATCCAGCCACTTCCATCGTCAGGCTGCCGGAATCGAGCCGGCAAATGGTGTTCGGATTCAGGTCAGCGGCATTGACCTGATTCGTGACGAGGTCGGCGCGTGGCGGGTGCTCGAAGACAACGTTCGCGTGCCAAGCGGTGTGAGCTATGTGATCTCAAACCGTCGCGTGATGGCTCAAACGCTGCCCGAACTGTTTGTCTCGATGCGCGTTCGCCCCGTTGGTGACTACCCGCATAAACTCCTGCAGGCGCTGCGGGCAAGCTCGCCGAGCGGCATCGAGGACCCCACCGTGGTTGTTCTCACACCGGGTGTCTACAACTCTGCATACTTCGAGCACACACTGCTTGCCCGCCTCATGGGCGTTGAGCTTGTTGAAGGCCGAGACCTGTTCTGTTCCGGTGGCCGCGTGTGGATGCGCACCACCGCTGGCCCCACCCGCGTTGACGTGATCTACCGCCGCGTTGACGACGAATTCCTTGACCCGCTGCAGTTCCGTGCCGATTCCATGCTGGGCAGCCCCGGCATGATGCTTGCCGCACGACTCGGAAACGTGACGATCGCCAATGCCGTCGGAAACGGTGTCGCCGACGACAAACTCGTGTACACCTACCTGCCCGATCTCACCGAGTACTACCTCGGCGAGAAGGCGATTCTCCCTAACGTGCAAACGTGGAGACTTGAAGACCCGGGATCCCTCGAAGAAGTGCTCGACCGACTGGATGAGCTGGTCGTGAAACCGGTCGACGGTTCCGGCGGTAAGGGTCTCGTTATCGGGCCTGCGGCATCCAAGGACGAATTGGCAACGCTGAAGGAACAGTTGCGCAAAGACCCGCGTGGCTGGATCGCGCAGCCCGTCGTTCAACTGTCAACAATTCCGACGGTGGTCGATGACGGCATGCGTCCACGTCACGCCGACCTTCGCCCGTTCGCTGTCAACGACGGCAGCGACGTGTGGGTATTGCCCGGTGGGCTCACCCGTGTCGCGTTGCCAGAGGGCCAACTTGTCGTCAACAGTTCCCAGGGTGGTGGCTCGAAAGACACCTGGGTTGTGGGCCGCGAGGAATCTCCGCCGACATCGGCTCGGGTGCAAAACCTTGTTGAGTATCAGTCTGAAACGGAAGCAATTACCGTCATCACTCCCGAGATGTTGCTTGAAGCGAGCGCGCACGAAGATCACGCTGAAGACCACGACAGCACTCGGGCGCTCAGTCAGCGACAACGTCAAGAAGAACAGCAACAGCAGAGTGTCGACATCGAGGGAGGGCAATCATGCTGAGCCGCATCGCAGAATCGCTGTTCTGGATCGGGCGCTACATTGAGCGCGCTGACGGAACCGCACGCATCCTCGACGTGCACCTGCAGTTGTTGCTGGAAGACCCGTGGATCGAAGAAGACGACGCCTGCCGCGCACTCTTGAGTGTGATGGGAAGCGAAGCGCCAAAAGATGCTGTGCTTACCCGCAGCGACGTGCTCTCGATTCTCGCGGTTGACCGCACCGAACCAGCCTCGATCGGCTACTCGATCGGCGCTGCCCGCGAGAACGCTCGCCGTGCTCGTGAGATTGTCTCTACCGAACTGTGGGAGTGCCTCAACACCACACTGGCCAGGATGCCCCGTCGCATTTCTGGAGACAAAGTTGCCGACTTTTTTGCTTGGGTTCGCGAGCGCAGCGCTCTTGCCGTTGGCATCATCGAGTCGGCGACAAGTCGCGATGAGGCGTGGCAGTTCTTTACGCTCGGTCGCAGTCTTGAGCGTGCAGATATGACTGCGCGCCTTCTGGCTACTCGCAGCCTCACTGAAGCGAGTGGCCCATCGTGGACCACGATCTTGCGGTCCTGTGGCGCCTACGAGCCGTACCTCCGCACCTACCGTGGTATGCCGAGCGCCAGCAACGCCGCAGAATTTTTGCTGCTTGACCGTCTGTTCCCACGCAGCATTCTGTTCTCGGTGTCTCGGGCAGAGGATTCGATCCGCGAGCTTGAGCCCCGCCGCATGAACCGTGTGGGTGTTGCCGATGACGCGCAACGACTGCTGGGCAAGATTCGAAGTGAACTCGAATACCGGCCCATTGCTGAAATTCTGGATGATTTGCCGCTGCACATGGATCGCGTTCAGGCAGCGACGAGTGCGGCATCCGAAGCGGTGCGCCACCGTTACTTCCCCACAAATGCCGCCCCCGAGTGGGTAGGAGAGATTTCATGAAGCGCTTGAGAATCAAGCATGCCACCGGCTTTAGCTACGGTGGAGACGTCACAGCCTCCTATAACGAGGCTCGGATGCTGCCGGCCAGCGTCGAGGGTCAGCTTGTGCTGTTTTCGAATCTGGAGATTTTGCCGCTCTCGAGTCAGAGCAACTACGTCGACTATTGGGGTTCGCGAGTCGCCTCATTTGAGGTTCTTACCGGGCACAAGGAGCTTTCGCTGACGGCGACAAGCTTGGTTGAGGTGCACGAGCGTGAGCACGAATCGGAGTGCATGAGTTGGGCGGATCTCACAGCGGCGGCAGAGTTGTCGATGCAGGCGGTAGAGAATTTGAGCCAGACCCGCCGAACTGAGCCCCCGGCGGAGGTTGTCGCGCTTGCGAAAGATATCGCTTCGAAGTCGGATGATGCCTGCGAGAGTGCACTTCAGATTTCGATAGCCATTGGTAACGCCATTGAGTACATGAGTGGCGTTACTGGGGTGCACTCCACTGCCGCAGAAGCGTGGGCTGGTGGCAAGGGAGTCTGTCAGGACATCGCACATCTGGCGCTGGGTGCCCTGCGCTCGGCAGGCATCCCGGCACGATACGTTTCCGGATATTTGCACCCGAAGCCGGATGCCGCGATTGGCGAAACCGTTGTCGGCGAGTCCCATGCGTGGATCGAATGGTTTTGCGGTGGGCACTGGCGCGGGTACGACCCGACGAACCTGATCGACATTGGTGACCGGCACGTTTTGGTTGGTCGCGGTCGCGACTATAACGACGTTCCGCCGCTGCGTGGTGTCTACGCTGGGCCGTTCGGCTCCAAGCTGTTCGTGAGTGTGGAGATTACACGCGAGGCTTAGCTAATGCGCCGGGTGGTGCTTTCCACAATCGCGATCTCTTGGGTTGCGAGTTCGCGCTCTTCATCGGGCGTTGGCTCGGGTGGGAACCTCAACCGCAAACGGAAGCGACGTTCTGGTACCCGACCGATGCGCATCCCGCGACTGTAAACGAGCCACGTGATCGCGATCGCTGCGGCAAGCACGCCGGACAGCGCTCCGATGCCCAGGGCCCAGCGCGCACCGAGTTCGTTAGCTGCCCAGCCGACGATGGGTGCGCCAATAGGGGTACCGCCAGCGAAGATTGCCAGATAGAGCGCCATGACGCGACCGCGCATGATCGGTGTTGTCGAGGTCTGCACGTAGGCGTTGGCGGTCGTCATCATGGTGAGCGAAGACACGCCGACGATCGTGAGGGCGGCGCCAAAGGTCCAATAGCTGGGGGCGAGGGCGGCGAGGAGGCACGCCATCCCGAAGAAGGCGGAACCGATCACGACGACACCGATCCGCGCACGCTCACGTCGAGCCGCAAGCAGCGAGCCGACGATCGCGCCGACGGCCATCATCGAGGAGAGCAGCCCGAATTCGGCGGCGCCTTTGCCGAATTCAGCCGTTGCCATCGTTGAGATGAAGACGGGGAAGTTGAACCCGAAGGTTCCGACGAGAAACACCATCACGAGCACGATCAGGATGTCTGGCCGGTTGCGAACGTAGCGCAGCCCATCCCGAATCTGACCCTTCGCTCGCCCCAGTTTGGCAACGGGAAAGAGTTGAGAACGTCGAATGAACCAGAGGGAGGCGAGCACTCCAGCGAAGGATGCCGCATTGACGAGAAACACCGGACCCGAGCCGATCAGGGCCACGAGAACCCCGGCGATTGCCGGGCCGATGAGTCGGGCACTCTGAAACGACATCGAGTTGAGCGCGACCGCGTTGGGAAGATCTTTGTCGCTGACGAGTTCAGAGACGAACGCCTGTCGCGCTGGCGCATCGATCGCGGTCGCAATTCCGAGCAGGAGAGCGAAAACGTAGACGTGCCAGAGCTGCGCGTAGCCCGAGATTACGAGAATGCCCAGGCCAAGTGCGAGCACGAACTGGCTGAACTGGGTCCACAGCAGAACGATGCGCCGGTCAAAACGATCGGCGATGATCCCCGCGACGGGCATGAGAATGAGCAGTGGGCCGAATTGCAGCGCCATGGTGAACCCGAGAGCTGCCGCATCGTGGTCGGTTAGTTCGGTAAGTACGATCCAGTCTTGGGCGGTGCGCTGCATCCACGCACCGGTGTTGGAGATGATCGCGCCGATAGTCCAGAGCCGGTAGTTGAAGATGCGCAGTGAACGAAACATTGCGTTCACGAATTGGCCAGCTTCATCAGTACAGGGATCGCGGCTAGGAGGGCATCTTGCTCGCTGGGGTCGAGCGTGGAGAGTTCAGCGGCAAACCACTCTGCTCGACGCTGCCGGGTTTTGTTCACGAGCTCAGAACCGGCATCCGTCGCTTCGATGAGCACTTTGCGGCCGTCATTGGGCGAGCTCGAGCGCGTGATGAGTCCTTCGTCGCTCAGGCAGTTAACGGTTCGATTCATTGAGGGTGGGGTGACGTGCTCGTGTTCGGCGAGGGCGGCGAGGGTACTGCCGCCGTGATGAGTGAGAACGTAGAGCACCGAGAGTTGGCTATCGCTAAGGGTGTCATCGTGGCGCTGTTGGCGGATGCGGCGAGCGATTCGCATGAGTGCGATTCTGAGTTCGTCGTCGTGTTTGTCTGGCACTTTCATTAGTCTAGCAAATTAGTTTGGCTAACTAAAAAGCGTGCCCCACCGCCGTACTATGGAAGCAGCAAGGAGGCCCAATGCCCAAGTTCACGGTGCCACGAACTGACCACTCCTACACGGATGCCCAGGGAGTGAAGATTTACTATTACGTCTGGGAGTCGCCCAAAGCTCACGCGGTACTCCAGCTCACGCACGGACTCGGCGATCACGCTCGCCGCTATGAGCACGTCGCACAGGCCCTCGTCGCGGCCGGCTACACCGTTTACGCCGACGACCACCGTGGCCACGGCGCAACAGGTCTCGAACAGAACGACGGCGATGCCAGCAAACTGGGCAAGCTCGGCAAGGGCGGACTGCGAGCCGCAACCGAGAACATCCGCGAACTCAGCAGCATTATTCGCGCCGAACATCCCGACCTTCCTGTAGCTCTGCTCGGCCACTCGTGGGGCTCGCTCATGGTGCAAGACGTGCTCAACAAGCACGCCGACGAATACGAAGCGGCGATCCTCACCGGCACAGCCCATCGCACGTTTGCCCACATGAACAGCGGCGACCTCAACGCCAAGCACAAGAACCTCGGAACGACCGGCTATGAGTGGCTGAGCCGTGACCCCCAAGTCGCAGAAGACTTCGTCAACGACCCGCTCACCTTCTACGCCGATGCCCTCAAGCTGTTAGGCCCTATCGATGGCATGCGCCTGCTCGGCCGTCCCACCAAACACATCAAGCGTGACATCCCGCTGCTGATCCTGATCGGCGAAGAGGATTCGCTCGGCGGAGAATCGAGCATTGAATGGCTCGCAGCCGACTATGCCACGCGGTCCAAACTCACCGACATTGAAGCAATCGTCTACCCGGGTGCCCGTCACGAGATTTTCAACGAGACCAACAAAGACGAAGTGATTACTGACCTGATCATGTGGCTCGATGTGCGCCTCAAGCCTGCACCGCACACAGCAACGCCGCATAAATAATGGTGTCGATTTTCACCGAGATTCTGAACGGTCGCTCGCCTGGTCGCTTTGTGTGGGCGGATGACCGGGTCTTCGCCATTCTCACTATCGAGCCGCGCAAGCCGGGCCATGTGCTCGTGATTCCGCGCATCGAGGTTGATCGGTGGAGCGACCTCGACGAAGAACTTGCACTGCACATTTTTCGTGTGGGGCGTCTCATCGGGTTGGCCCAGCGCGCAGAATGGAGCGCAGACCGGGTTGGCCTGATGTTTGAGGGCTACCGGGTGCCGCACGCGCACCTGCACGTGTGGCCATCATGGACGGTGTACGAATACAGTCACACCGGCATCAACCGCACTCCGGGAACTGCAGCACTCGATGAGGCGTTTGTGCGGTTGCGCAACCGAATGATCGAGCACGGGCATGGCGAGTGGGTTCCTGGGCTCGACTGGTCAATACCATCGGCGGATGCTGCACATTAGGCTTGATTCAGCACAACTAGACAGGGGTGAGTGATGCACGGCGAATTCAAAGTGCCCGGCGGAAAACTCGTAGTGGTTGATCTCGACGTTGTTGACGACACGATCACCGATTTCCGGCTCGCTGGCGACTTCTTTCTTGAGCCGGATGAGGCGCTTGGTGCCATCGATTCCGCCATCAATGGTCTCCCCGCTAACTCAGACGCCAAGACCATCACGACCGCGATTCAGCAGGCGCTGCCCGAAGGCACCGTAATGCTCGGCTTTTCTGCGGAATCTGTCGCCACGGCCATCCGTCGTGCCCTGCAGCGTGCCACGACCTGGAAAGACTATGACTGGCAGATTGTGACGGGCCCGCAGCTGGAGCCGCGCGTGCAAATGGCGATGGATCAGGTGCTGGCCGAAGAGGTTGCTTCCGGCCGCCGCAAGCCAACTTTGCGCATTTGGGAGTGGGAGAAGCCCGCCGTCGTCATCGGCAGTTTTCAGTCGCTGAGCAACGAAGTCGACCTCGAAAATGCCACAAAGTTTGGCTTTGATGTTGTGCGTCGCATTTCGGGCGGCGGCGCCATGTTCATGGAGGCCGGCACGGTCATCACGTATTCGATTTATGCCCCCGTCGAGCTTGTCCACGGCATGACATTTGCTGACTCGTATGCCTTCCTCGATGAGTGGGTCATTATTGCGCTGAAGTCGCTCGGCATCGACGCGAGCTATCAGCCGCTCAATGACATCACAAGCCCCACCGGCAAGATCGGTGGAGCCGCCCAGAAGCGACTCGGTGCTGGTGCTGTGCTGCACCATGTGACCATGAGCTACGACATGGATGGCGAAAAGATGGTGCAGGTGTTGCGCATCGGTCGCGAAAAGATGAGCGACAAGGGAACCAAGTCGGCAGCGAAACGCGTTGATCCTTTGCGCCGCCAGACCGGAATGGATCGCTCCGAAATCTTGGACCGCATGGTCGCCACTTTCCATAGGCTCTACGGCCTCACCGAGAGCGAAATCACGAGCGACGAACTCGCTCGCGCTGAAGAGCTCGTCGCCGAAAAATTCGGCACCGAAGAGTGGTTGCAGCGCGTTCCGTGAACCACACCCTTCGCGGCCTCACCCTCACGCTCACCCTTGCCGCACTCCTGCTGGGCGGCATTGTGGCATCGGCCGTGCTCGGGCAACTGCCAGTGAGCCCGGCAGAGGTCGGCGGCTCGCTACTGCGGGCAATCGGCATCCCCAACGGGTGGGCCCCGACGGACTCGATCGTGGAATCCACGCTGTGGGTTGTGCGCTTTCCCCGCATAGCGATGGCCCTGATGGTGGGCGCTGCACTCGCCGTTGCCGGTGCCGTGATGCAAGCCATTTTTGGGAACCCGCTGGCCGAACCTGGTGTCGTTGGGGTGTCATCCGGTGCCGCGTTTGGTGCAGCGGTTGCCATCGTTATCGGCGTCGCCGCGCTTGGTGATGGGGCCATTGCGGTCTTCGCCTTTGTTGGCGGTCTGCTCGCGACCCTGCTCGTGTACTTTGTTTCCCGCGCTAACGGGCGCACCGAGGTCGTGACTCTGTTGCTGACAGGAATTGCGGTCAACGCCTTCGCCGGTGCTGGTCTGGCATTCTTGTTGTTTGTTGCCGACTCCGGCAGCCGCGAACAGATTGTGTTCTGGCAGTTGGGGTCGCTCAATGGGTCACGGTGGAGCGAAGTGCTCATCGTCGCTCTAGTGACGGCCATCGGCATCGTCGCCGCCGTCGTGCTTGCCCGGCCGTTTGATCTGCTTTCGCTGGGGGAGCGTAACGCCCGTCACCTTGGCGTCAATGTAGAGCGCCTCCGTATCGTCTCGATCGTGATCGTCGCCCTGCTCACAGGGGTCGCGGTGGCTTTCGTGGGAATCATCGCGTTTGTCGGTCTCGTTGTTCCGCATGCCGTTCGGATGGCCATTGGCCCAGCCCATCGGCAACTGATTGTCGCCAGCGCCGGCGGCGGCGGCGTGCTGCTTGTGCTCTCTGATCTGCTTGCCCGTTCAGTAGTGCCGGGCGGTGACCTGCCGATCGGTCTGCTCACCTCTCTTGTAGGTGGCCCCTTCTTCTTCTACCTCCTGTTCCGTCAACGCAAACGCAGCGGAGGCTGGGCATGATCCGTGCACGCAACGTCGGCGTTCGACTCGACTCCCGCGCCATCCTCGACGGGGTGAGCCTCGACGTGCAGCGCGGCGAAGTTCTTGCGCTCGTCGGGCCCAACGGTGCCGGAAAGTCGACACTGCTCTCGGTCTTGAGCGGTGACCGCGTGCCAGACAGCGGCACCGTGACTATTGATGGTCGGGATGTTGGCGGCATCCGCCATGCTGAACTCGCCAGGCTGCGGGCCGTGCTCACGCAGGAGAACAGCGTGAGTTTTCCCTTCCGAGTCTCGGAAGTTGTTGCCATGGGGCGCAGTCCGTGGGCGCGCTCTGCGGAGAGTCGCGATGATGTGGCCGTCGTGAACGCGGCCCTCGCAGCCACGGATGTTGCCCATCTGGGTGCGCGTCGCTACACAACGCTGTCCGGTGGCGAAAAAGCGCGAGTCTCGCTGGCGCGCGTGCTCGCCCAGCACACCCCCGTTGTGTTCCTTGATGAGCCCACCGCCGCCCTTGATCTGCGCCATCAAGAGGATGTGATGAGGGTTGCGAAAGCTATGGCGGCAGAAGACAGAGCAGTCGTCGTGGTGCTTCACGACCTCAGTTTGGCCGGAGCGTACTCCGACCGGCTCGCCCTCATCGCACACGGCAAGCTTGACGCAATTGGTACACCGAGCCAGGTACTCACGGTCGAGCGGGTAGAACGCGTGTATGGCCTACCGGTCGACCTGCACGACGTTGCCGGGCATCCGGTGGTCGTGCCTCGACGCTAGGGGCAACCAGCGTTTAGCGGCTGAGGAGGTCGCGGTATTCGGGGTTGTCAGTGATGAAGCGCTCGATGAACTCGCACTGGGGGACAACCCGGGCTTCGCTTTCGGCACGCAACAGGTTGAGCGCGCCCCGGGCGAGTTCGCCACCACGGCCCTGGCCCCGGAACTTGGGGTCAACCTCGGTGTGCACGAAGATGATCGTGTCGTCACGGAGCTGGTAGTCGGCAATGCCCGCTTGAACACCATCAACAAGCAACTCATAGCGGTTCATTGTGGGATCGTGGATTACTTCGCTGGCCATGGTTCAAGCCTACTCTCGGTGTCAACGTGCGACGGTTGGCTGCCAGTGCGTCGCATCATGCGAATAGTATCGAAGCGTGTCTGATCCTCATCCCCCCGTTTCTAGCGGATCGAGCCGCCGAGTGCTCATCATCGCTAGTGCGATAGTGGCAGTAGTGGCGATTGCTGCCGTGGTGAGCTTTATCGCGCTCACTCCAGCGCCCGCTCCGGTCGCCACCGCAAGCCCCTCGCCGAGTGCGACGCCTACGCCTACGCCGACACCCACGCCAACGCCGACGCCCACCCCCACGTTCGACAAAGCGAAGTTCTCGAACGATGACGCGAGCAGCCTCTGGGTTGTTGCCGACAAGCTGCGCCCCCTCAACCCCATCGATTACGAACCCACCCTCGTGTTTGTTGATGTGCCATACGTCTACGAGCCCTACCTGACTCCGGATGCCGCTGCCGCCGTTGTCGAAATGTTTGCGGCGTTTAACGCCGAAACGGGGTTGCAAATGCAGTCCCAGAGTTCCTATCGCAGCTACTGGTCTCAAGAGAGCGTGTATGCGGGGTGGGTGTCGAGTCTCGGGCAGGAGGCAGCGGATCTCACGAGTGCGCGTCCTGGCCACAGCGAGCACCAGACGGGCCTCTCGATTGATGTGAGCGCGTTGCCGGCGAATTGCACCCTTGATCAGTGCTTCGGGGACACCCCTCAGGGGCAGTGGTTGGCGGCGAACGGCTGGAAGTATGGTTTCACGGTGCGCTATCCGCTCGGCAAAACCGACATAACCGGTTACGAGTATGAGCCGTGGCATATGCGGTTTGTGGGCAAGGAGCTCGCTGCCGAATTGCACAGCACGGGCATCCAAACCCTCGAAGAGTTCTTTGGGCTACCTGCCGCACCGACCTACGGGTAGTCGCAGGCACCCTAAACTCGTGACATGACTTCGACGCCAAGCCTCCACCCGGTGAGCTACAGCTACTTGGGGCCCGCCGGAACGTTTACGGAGGCTGCGCTGAAGCAGGTTCCCGCCGCGGTTGGGGCGCACTGGAAGAGTGTCAACAATGTTGGCGAAGCTCTTGACGATGTGACGAGCGGTCGCAGTATTGCCGCGATGATCGCGATTGAGAATTCGATCGAGGGTGGGGTGAGTGCAACACAGGATGCGCTCACAAATGTTCCCCACCTGCGCATCATTGGCGAATACCTGGTGCCGGTGAACTTCGTGCTTGTGACGCGGCCGGGAATGGCGCTCGCCGACGTTAAGACTGTGAACGCGCATCCGGTGGCGTACGCGCAAACGCGCCGGTGGCTTGACGCTAACCTGCCGAGTCACGGCCACGTGCCTGCGAGCTCGAACGTCGCTGCTGCAGCAACTCTCCTTGAGAGCGAGCAGGCGGATGCCGCGGTGGCCCCGCCCGGCATCACCGAGCACTACGACCTTGATGTTGTGGCAACGGAGATTGGCAACAATCAGAACGCGGTCACCCGCTTCGTTCTCGTGAGCTCCCGCACTGAGCTGCCCGAGCCTACCGGGGCCGACAAGACAAGCATCATTGTTGAACTGCCCGACGATGCGCCGGGTCGACTGTTGGAGATGCTTGAACAGTTCGCCACTCGCGGGGTGAACATGAGCCTGATCGAGTCACGGCCGATTGGCGATTCTTTAGGCCGCTACCGTTTTGTCATTGATCTTGAGGGCCACATCGTTGATGAGCGCGTTGCCGATGCTCTGCTTGGCCTCAAGCGTTTCAGCCCCAACGTGATCTTCTTGGGCAGTTACCCGCGCGCAGACAAACTCGCGACAACGGTGACGCCGCGCTATGGAAACGGCGTGTTTGTCGAGGCGCGCGACTGGTTGCGCGCGATAACGACCAACGAACCTTTGGCAGCTACAGGCGAACCTTCGGTGGCTACCGACGAGCCTTCGGCACCCGCACTTTAAGCGCACCGGGGTCGGCCCAGGCGTGCACTGATTTGACGAGACCAAATTCGTCACCGTCGAGCTGAAACTCTTCCGGGTTTTCGACAATCATGTTGAGATCACTGCCGGTCGCATAGCGCACATCGCGCACGTCTTGCGAGAGGTCAATGATTCGGCGGCCGATCACGCTCTTGCGCAACACACCGTTTTCCCACGCGATCTTGTTCCAAATATTCAGCCAACCGAAGCGGCCACGCGGCACAAGCGCAGCCATGTTGAGGATGCCGTCGTCGGGTTTTGCGTCGGGCATCAGCAGCAGGCCGCCGGGCAGTGCCCCGCAGTTGCCGATGATTACGGTGTGCGCGGTGAGGGACCGGTTGGGGGCACCATCCACGCTGTAGCGCAGCCGCACCGGTTGCAGTTCGGGGATCGAACGAGCGATGCCGTCGATGTAGGCGAGCCAGCCCACTGCCTTCTTGAGTTGCGAGCTGGTGTTTTTAATCATTTTGGCGTCGAGCCCGAGCCCGGCCATCACCAAGAATGCGTGCTCTTCACGCTCGTCATTGTCGCGCACAATTTCTACGATTCCGAGGTCAATCGTGCGGTCTTGGCCGGTAAATGCAATGTCGACGCTGTCACGGATGTTGGCGGTAGGCAGATCGAGATTACGCGCCAGCAGGTTGCCGGTGCCGGCCGAGACGACGGCCATGGCCACACCGCTTCCGCGCAGGGCTTCGGCCACCGCCCGCACTGTGCCATCGCCGCCCGCCGCGAGCACTATGGTTGCGCCGCGTCGGATTGCACTGCCGGTCGCTGACTGGCCCGGGTCTTTTTCGGTGGTCGAGAACCAGATTGGCGTTGCCCAGTCTGCTGCCTTTGCGGCGGCGTTCACAATCTTTTTCAATTTCCCCAGGTCGACCTTTATGGGGTTGTAAACAACCGCAGCTTTGGGCTGTGAAGTTCGAAGGTTGGGCACAGATAAACGCTACGCCATGAATCGGTAGGCTGTAGTAGTGATTGACCCCCAAATCCTTCGAGATAATCCTGATGCTGTGCGCCAATCGCAACGTGCTCGCGGCGCCTCCGTTCAGTTGGTCGACGACGCTGTTGCTGCCGACCAGAACCGCCGTTCCTGCATCGGCGAATTTGAGGCTCTCCGGGCTGAGCAGAACAGCTTCGGCAAGAAGGTGGCTCAGGCGCCTTCCGAGGAGAAGAAAGCCCTCGTTGCTGAGGCGCAGAAGCTTGCCGCCCGAGTGAAGGCCGCCCAGTTGGTGTCGACTGAAGCTGAGACCGAATTCACCCGCATCGTTGGTGCCCTCGGCAACATCACCGTAGACGGTGTGCCAACCGGTGGCGAGGATGACTGGAAGCTCGTTCGTGAAGTCGGCACTCCCGTCGCGTTCGACTTTGAACCGCGTGACCACGCCGACCTTGGCGAAATCCTCGGAGCCATCGACATTCCGCGCGGGGTGAAAGTATCGGGCAGCCGCTTCTATTTCCTTAAGGGTGTTGGTGCGCGCCTCGAGCTGGGCCTCATGAACATGGCCCTCGATCGTGCGATCGCCGGCGACTACATCCCTCTCATCACCCCCACCCTCGTGCGGCCCGAAATCATGGCCGGCACCGGGTTCCTCGGAGAACATTCCGACGAGATCTACTACCTGCCCGCCGACGACCTCTACCTCACCGGCACCAGCGAGGTCGCGCTCGCCGGGTACCATTCCGACGAAATAATCGACCTGTCGAAGGGCCCGCTGCGCTATGCCGGCTGGTCGACGTGCTACCGCCGAGAAGCAGGTTCTGCAGGAAAAGACAACCGTGGCATCTTGCGTGTGCACCAGTTCAACAAGCTTGAAATGTTTAGCTATGTGCTGCCTGAGAATGCGCAAGAAGAGCACGAACGTCTTCTCGCCTTCCAGGAGTCGATGTTGCAGGCGTGCGAGCTCAGCTACCGCGTGATTGATGTTGCCGGTGGTGACCTCGGTTCGAGTGCTGCTCGCAAATACGACATTGAGGCGTGGGTTCCCACCCAGGGCACCTACCGCGAACTCACGTCGACCTCCAACTGCACGACGTATCAGGCGCGCAGGCTCGACATCCGCTACCGCACTGAAACGGGTAAGACGGCACCGGTCGCGACCCTCAACGGAACCCTTGCGACAACTCGCTGGTTGGTCGCGATTCTTGAAACTCACCAACAGCCTGACGGGTCAGTCGTAGTGCCACAAGCTCTGCGCCCCTACCTTGGCGGACTCGAAATATTGGAGCCAATCGCGTGACAACTGCAGCACAGGATGACCGCTGGCTGGTCGCACTCGACATTGATGGCACCGTGCTGTTGGAGTCGGGTGAGATGAACGACGTCGTTATTGCGGCTGTCGCGAAGGTTCGGGATGCCGGCCACGAAGTGATGTTGGCCACCGGTCGTTCGGTTGCCATGACTTTGCCCATTCTCCGCAAGTTGGGCCTCAAGCCTGAGTATGTCGTCTGCTCCAACGGCGCAATTACTCTCAAGCGTGATGCGATGGGCGAGGGTGGCTACCGCCGCGAGTTTGTGGAGATGTTCAACCCTAAAGAGGTGTTGACGAGCATCCGGAGCCATTTGAGTACGGCAAACTATGCGGTCGAAGATCAGACCGGCAAGTTCTTTGTTAGTGGAAAGTTTCCGGACGGTGCACTCGGTGCGGTCAGCGAAGATGTTTCCTTTGATGAGCTCGTCAAGGTGCAGGCCACCCGTGTTGTCGTGATTTCACCGGAACATCATGTCGAGGATTTCCTTTCCGTCGTCGCGAAGATGGGTCTCCATCAGGTCAGCTACAACGTGGGCTGGACCGCCTGGCTCGACATTGCGCCCGATGGCGTCAACAAGTCAACGGCGCTCGAAAATGTGCGTTCACGGCTCGGAATCTCGCGCACTCGCGTGTTAGCGATGGGTGATGGCCGCAACGATATTGACATGCTCGAGTGGGCAGCCCTGCGTGGTCGCGGTGTTGCGATGGGGCAGGCTCCGGATGATGTGCTTGCCGTCGCCAATCAGGTCACCGAGAGTGACGTCAACGATGGTGCCGCGCTGGCGCTCACCATGTTCTTGGCTGGGCGTTCGGCGTAGTCGAGCCCTGTTGGGCCCGAGGAGAAAACAGAAACTCGGCCGAGACGGAACCCGTTTTTACAGCTCGCTAAACGCTTCGTCGTAGATGGCGAGCGCCCGCGCGACTTCTTCTGGAGTCACGACGGCTGGCGGCACCACGTGGATGCGGTTGTCGGCGATGAAGGGCAGTAGTCCACGCTTGACGAGTGCACCCTTCAGCTTGCCCATGTGCGCTGCGCTGAGCGGTTCGCGGGTGGCGCGATCGGCAACGAGTTCCATTGCCCAGAACACTCCACGGCCGCGAACTTCACCAATGCACGCGTGCTTTTCGGCGAGGGCGGCAAGGCCGGGGCCAATGTGGTCGCGGCCGATCATGGCAGCGTTCTCGATGATGCCCTCGTCTTCCATCGCAGTGATGGAGGCAACAATGGAGGCTGCAGCGATGGGGTGGCCAGAGTAGGTGAGTCCACCAGGGAAGACGCGTTCGTCGAACGTCGCAGCAATCTCATCGGAGATCACGACACCGCCGACAGGAATGTACCCAGAGTTCACACCCTTGGCGAAGGTGATGAGGTCAGGCTTGATGTCGAAAGCATCGAACGCGAACCAGTCACCGGTGCGACCGAAGCCCGCCATCACTTCATCCAAGATCACAAGGATGCCGTACTTGTCAGCGAGGGCACGCACCCCAGCCATATAGCCGGGCGGTGGCATCAGCACACCAGCGGTTCCGGGAATGGTCTCCAGCAGGATCGCCGCGATCGATGCAGAACCCTCAGCTTGGATGGTGCGCTCGAGGTGGTGCAGCGCGCGCTCTGATTCTTGTTCGGGGGAGTCAGCCCAGAACTCGGAACGGTACTGGTATGGCCCGAAAACGTGCACGTGGGCACGGGCATACTCGTTGGGGATCCGACGCCAGTCACCGGTGGCCACGATCGCCGAACCGGTGTTGCCGTGGTACGACCGGTAGCGCGAAATGATCTTGTCGCGGCCGGTGTGAAGGCGAGCCATGCGGATCGCGTTCTCATTGGCATCCGCCCCACCATTGGTGAAGAACACCCGGTTCATGCCGTCGGGGGTGTGGGCGGTGATCTTGCGGGCCGCTTCACCACGAATGTGGATCGCGTGCGCCGGTGCGACAGTGGCCATGAGGTCGGCCTGAGCTTTGATGCCGGCAATCACAGCAGGGTGCTGGTGCCCGATGTTGACGTTGACGAGTTGGCTGGAGAAGTCGAGATATTCGTTGCCGTCGTTATCCCATACGGTACTGCCGAGACCGCCCTCAAGCACCATGGGCTTCAATGCGCCCTGCGCCGACCAGGAATGAAACACGTGGGCACGGTCAAGTGCGACGGTCTCGTCGTTGCTGTGATTGGTGGATGTGGGCGCAGAGTTCATGAGACACCTTTCGAGGGCGAGGCCAATAGTCCACTATCGCGCGCAAAACCTGTCAGGTGGCTGACAATTTGTATACTCGCAGGTAGCTACTTCGACATAATGTGAGAAGTCGGTTCCGGAAGGAGAAACCCTGATGCTCCCCACCATTGAATGGCTCCTCGGCAGAAACGAGCTACGCCTCAGCGTGGTGGGCGGTGGTCGAGCAGACCGGGGCGACCGTGCTGCTGCGGGTGGGCATCCGCAGTACTCCGACCGGCTGACCGCACCCATCACCTGGGTGCACAGTTCTGACCTCGACGACCCGACGCCTTTTCTCAGCCCCGGCAACGTACTGCTCACCGATGGCGCGCAGTTCGGCTTCGACGATGCCGCTGAACGCTACACCTACGACACCTACGTAACGCGACTGGTCGAAGCCGGCATCGTCGGTCTCGGTTTTGCGACCCACTTTCTGCACCAGGGCATGCCCCCGGGGCTTGCGCAGGCGTGCGAACGTGCCGGGCTCCCTCTTATTGATGTTCCCGACCGCGTCCCCTTTATTGCCGTCATCCGTGAAGTTGCCGATCAACTCGCCGCCGAACGCAGTCGCCGCATGGAGTGGTCGATTGCAGCACACAAGGCAATCTCGCGCGCGTCCCTCAAGCCGACCGGACTGCGATCGACACTGAGCGAACTCGAACGTCAACTCTCGTGCTGGGTCGGATTATTCGATGCCACAGGAAACCCGGTGCTTGTTCCTGCCCAACGGCCATCCGAAGACCGGTTTGCGGCACCCGTGCGGGATGAAGTGGCGCGTGCCCTGCGCAAGGGGCGCCGGTCATCCACGAGTCTCACTCTCGATTCGGGTCAGGCGACCATTCAGACGTTCGGCCAGAGCGGACAATTGCGGGGTGCTCTGGCGTTGGGGCGAGGGTTTCCGCTCGACCGTGCCGAGAACGAACTCGTCACAAGCGTGATTGCGTTGGCAACGTTGGCGCTCGAGCAAAACCGCGAGCTCGACACGACTCGGCGCCAGCTGCGTTCGGCTCTGCTTGAGCTGATGCTCGCCGGCAATGTGCCTGCTGCGCGCACTACCGCTCATAACGTGTGGGGTGCGTTGCCCACAGAACCCCTCAGTGTTGTCGCAATCGCTCGGCAGGTGCGCAGCCACTATGTGCTTGACGCCCTCGAATCTTTGGCACTCGAAAGTGACGGCCGAGTGTTCTTTGCCGAGCGCGATACCACGATCGTGGTGATCGTCGGGCAGGGGAGTGAGCGCGACCAAATCGCACACCTTGTTGCCGATCACGAACTCACCGCCGGGAGTGCCGCCGCCGCAGACTATGCCGAACTCGGCGAAGCTCTCGGTCAGGCATCCCATGCACTGCATGCTGGCGGTGGGCGTCCTGGCCTCAGCGACTTCGCTGACATTGCTGACACCGGGATGCTCGGGGTGCTGCACGCGGCAGGTGCTGAGCAGGTGGCACACCGGGTGCTCACTCCGCTCGTCAACTTCGATGCCGAGCATTCGACGGCTCTCGTGGATACGCTGCGCTCCTGGTTCGCACACGACTGCTCGTGGGGTTCGACAGCGGCACAGCTGGGCGTTCATCGGCACACGGTGCGGGCGCGGATTGACCAAGCTGCGAGCATCCTGCACCTCGACCTTGAGTCCTTCGAAGGACGCCTAGAGATCTGGGCGGCGCTACGGATGCTCGACTAACCCCACCCACCCCCATTTCGAGCGTTCTAGCCTGCCTATCAGGTAGGCGATGCGGGCATCCGATACACTCTGAACTTGCGCTATGCAGGGAGGGCTGTCCGAGCGGCCGATGGAGCCAGTCTTGAAAACTGGTGGGCAGAGATGTCTCGTGGGTTCGAATCCCACGCCCTCCGCACTGCGTGTCATAGCTTGAATTAGGTGGTTGAAAGGAGTGTGTGATGAGTGAACTGCGTCCGCGGTCAGAGTTGCGTTCGCGCTCCGTTGCTCGCACAGGCCCCAAAAAAGCACCCCAAGTACAAGCGTTGGCACGCCACGGACGACTCAAGAAGCCGAGCCCGTGGGGCTCAATCGCCAAGATCGTTGCCGCGTCCCTTGCCGTGGTGATGGTGAGCGGTGCCGCTGTAGGTGCCGTCGCATTCGACAGCATTTACGGTCAGCGCGACACCGTAACTCTCGTCGGGGAAACCGAAGGACCTCCGCCCCAGATCGGCAGCTATGAGGGTGGATTCAACATTCTCATCGCCGGTAGCGACACCCGCGCAGGCCAGGGCGGCATCGGCGGAACCACCGAAGACGCGTCAGGTGAACTCAACGACGTCAACATGATCTTGCATGTTGCTGCCGACCGCCAATCTGCGGTTGCGATCAGCTTTCCCCGCGACATGGTTATGGGCATCCCTGAGTGCCCAAGCGCCGACGGCGACTACAACAAGTACTACTCCACTGAAGCGCTCAACACTGCATTGTCTTATGGCGGCCTACCCTGCGTGGCTATGACGCTCTCTGAGTTCACCGGCCTCGACATCCAATTCGCCGGCATCATCACGTTCGATGGTGTTATCGAAATGACCAACGCGATTGGCGGTGTGGATGTCTGCATCGACGGCCCACTAATCGACGACTTCACGGGGATCAATCTTCCCGCAGCAGGCACCTACAATTTGCAGGGATGGAACGCACTCGCATTCCTGCGCTCACGCCACGGCGTCGGCGACGGCAGCGACCTGACTCGCATCAGCTCGCAGCAGGTTTACCTTTCCTCGCTCGTGCGCACCCTCAAGAGTTCTGAGACACTCAGCGACTACAAGAAGCTCTACAACCTTGCGGATGCCGCCATCGCCAACATGCAGTTGTCGAAGGGTCTTGCAGACATCCCCACCATGGTCTCGATCGCGCTTGCCCTCAAGGACATCCCGCTGGATCGCATCCAGTTCGTGCAGTACCCCGGCACAACCGGAGGCTCCGGCGTTTACGACGGCAAAGTTCAGCCCAACCAGTACCTCGGCGACCAGATGATGGATCTAGTTTCATCGGACCAGGCATTTGCTCTGGAGGAAACCACTGATGGTCTGGGCGCAATTCTTGACCCGAACGCTCCCGTCGCCGAGCCCGCCCCCGAGCCAACTGACGGTTCGACAGCAACGCCCGTGGAAGATCTTCCGGTGATTGACGTGCGCGGTACAAACGCAGCAACGTACAGCTGTTCGGTCACCAACAACTATTAAACCGGCCCAGCCCGCCTAACTCAGCCGGCCGCTCGTCACTCTCAGGTGGATTTGGTACAACTGCAGAACTAAATGTGGTCGCCACCGATCGCGTACTTCATTTGCGCGTGAACGACCCAGACTCAAGAGGATGAGAGCTGAGGGTGAATACGACGTTTCCGGTGCGGATCACAGCTTCAGATCGCTACGACGGCATGCTGGATGAGGTGGGCCGGCGGGCGCTTGATTGTGACGGAAAAGTGGATGCTGCGCTGCAGCTGGCCGTGACTCTTGGAGCCACGGTTCCGCTGGTCGGGGCGGGCTCAACAGCCACCCTGTGGAGCGCATTGGCAACTGTGGCTGCGGCAGATGTCACCGTTGCCCGCGTTGTGGAGCCCCACCTCGATGCGCTCGCAATTCTCAGCCAAGCCAAACCCAGTGATCTGGATCGTGTGGCCGTTGCGGAAGACAGCACATGGGGCGTCTTTGCGGCCGAGTCACCTGAAGCCCAGTTAGATGCAGCGGAGAGCGCTGACGGCTGGAAACTGACGGGTACCAAAGCATGGTGTTCGTTGGCTGGTTCGCTCAGCCACGCACTAATCACGGCCCACACGGGCGGATCTTCTCGTCGGCTATTCGCCGTGGCCCTGGACCAGCCCGGCGTTGTTGTTCGCGAAGGGGAGTGGCATGCGAATGGGTTGTCTGCCATCGCGAGTGGAGCTGTCGATTTCACCACCGTGGATGCCGTTCCGGTGGGAGAGGATGGTTGGTACTTTCACCGTCCCGGGTTCGCCTGGGGTGGTATCGGGGTCGCAGCGTGCTGGTGGGGCGGCGCCGTAGGAATCGCCAGACGTGCATTCGACGCCGCACGAGATCGGGAACCCGATCAGGTTGCGCTCATGCACCTCGGCGCATTGGACGTGGCACTTTATACTGCTCGGGTCGCTTTAGCGACGGCAGCGGAGACGGTAGACGACCCGGCGACCGATCGTGATGCGGCAAAAATTGTGGCTCACCGAACTCGCACCGTCGCGGCTCGTGTTTCTGAAGAGGTCATTGAGCGAGTTGGTCATGCGCTCGGGCCTGGTCCACTGTCGCTTGAGCCAGATCATGCGCGGCGCGTAGCTGATTTGCAGTTGTACGTGCGTCAGCACCACGCAGAACGGGATGACGTGGCGCTGGCTCGGAAACTCCTCGAATCGCGAGCTGCCCGGTGGTGACTTTCGATAATCGTGAGCCGGGCACTCTGGAGTCGCAGTGGAGCGCGAGCCCACACTGGAACACACGGAGAGAACTAGACCCATCCACAATCCACCGCCTCATCGTGGTGGCCGCGCATCCCGATGACGAAACTCTCGGCGCTGCAGGGCTCATGCAACGTGTGGCGAGAGCCGGAGGAGACGTGCGGGTTGTGCTCGCCACCGATGGTGAAGGATCGCACCCGCAGTCTCCGACTCACACAACAGAGCAGTTGCGTGCGCGCCGAATGGCCGAGGTCGAGGAGGCCATCGAACTCATTGCACCGGGTAGTTCTGTTGTGCGACTCGGGCTACGAGATGGGGCGCTGAAACACGATGCGTCTCAACTGCGCGCTGGGATTGAGGCTGTGATCGCTGACGGTAGCGGTGCAGCCACGCTCGCGGTGACATGGCGCGGGGATGGGCATGGCGATCACCGAACTGTCGGCGAAGTGAGCGCAGAAGTCGCTCACGCAACAGGATCACAACTGTTGGAGTATCCGATTTGGTTATGGCATTGGTCGTCCCCCGACGACACACGGATGCCGTGGTCGCAGTTGCGCACGCTCGTTCTTGATCCTGAGGAAAAAGAACTCAAGCTGCGCGCCATCGCGATGCACACCAGCCAAACCGAACCGCTCTCAAACGGGATAGGAGACGAAGTTGTCCTCCGCGACGAATTTTTGGAACACTTTAGACGACCATTGGAGGCGTACGTTAGCCACGAAATAGCCCCGGATGGAGCATCGCTGTCACGCGAATACTTTGACACCTTCTATGCTGACAAAACCGATCCGTGGGGTTTTGAAACTCGGTGGTACGAGCAGCGCAAGCGTGCACTCACCTTGGCGGCTCTGCCCAGGGAGCGTTTCGAGCGGGCGCTCGAAGTTGGATGCTCGATAGGGGTGCTTACCGCACAGCTTGCCGCGCGCTGTGATCAGCTGCTCGCCACCGATATCGCCGAACAGCCACTGGAGATCGCGCGAAAACGACTGGGGAATCATTCACACGTCACTTTTCACCAGACTGCTGCTCATACCGAGTGGCCCACTGGTGAGTTTGACCTCATCGTGCTTTCCGAAGTCGGCTACTACTTCAGCGTGGACGCTCTCAACGACCTAGTCTGCAGAGCAGCCGAGAGTTTGACACCGGGCGGTGTGCTGGTGGCCTGCCATTGGCGACACCCCGTCAGCGACTATCCACTGACCGGTGACCAAGTGCACGCGCGGCTTCGGGCGGAACCCAGCCTCGAGCGTTTCGTTCACCACAGCGAAGAGGACTTTCTGCTCGAGCTGTTTAGCCCTCGACCGGCGCTCTCCGTGGCGCGTCAGACTGGACTCGTATGACGACACCGATCACTGGAATTGCTGTCGTCGTTCCGGCCCGAAATGAAGAAGCCCTGCTGCCTGGATCTTTGGCTTCTCTCGCGGTCGCACGCGACTCGATCCGAAATCAATTGGGCGGGCATGCTCCGTGGGTGCGCGTAATCCTCGTGCTGGACAGTTGCACTGACCGGTCTGCCTTCATAGCCTCACAATGGGGCGAGATTGAAGCACTCACGGTGGATTTCGGTGCCGTCGGGGCCGCTCGGCACCACGGCATCCACCACGTTCTGACCAGCAGCGACACGTCAGAATCAGCGCTGTGGATCGCAAACACTGACGCTGATTCTCAGGTTCCCGCAAACTGGCTCGTTCATCAGTGGGAGCTTGCCACTGCCGGCGTTGACATGATGATCGGCACGGTGCGTCCAGATTTCAACGACCTGAGCGAAGCCCAACGCCAACGATGGCTGGCCACTCACACCCCCGAATATGCCAACGGGCACGTCCACGGAGCTAACCTCGGATTCCGGGCCGACCGGTACCGGTCGGTGGGCGGGTTCAGGCCGGTCGCGGAGCATGAAGATGTGCTCCTAGCGGCGTCGCTTTCGGAGGCGGGGGCTCACGTCGCGGCAACGCACAGCTGTTGCGTTCTCACGTCTGGTCGCGCTCAGGGTCGAACACCCGGCGGCTACGCGTCGCACCTGCGGGAACGGCTCTAGGCGAGGGTGAGGCTTGCGCCAGTTCGTCGTTCGGCTTATCACCCGTTATGATTGCTGAGTACGTCTGGAGACGTCGCATAGTCCGGCCTAGTGCACCACCCTGCTAAGGTGGAGTACCCGTAAGGGTACCGAGAGTTCAAATCTCTCCGTCTCCGCTGAAAAAGTGCTGGTCAGAGCAGTTTTTGTTCCCGTCTAACCCACTTCTCACCACGACCAAATTCGCGCTGCGCAAAGTTCTTGTGCACTCTTTGTGGACTGTGAGCCAAACGAACTCGAGGACGAGCGAGTTTAGGCGATGCTGGTACCTCCAGCGGGGTACGAACAGTCACCCCGGCGGGGGGACGATCGCCGAGTACCGAGACCGTAGCTTTGTCCAGCCTGCCGGGAAAGTCCCGACAGCGAAAGGACGTTTCTCATGTTCAGCACCATCTGGAGTCACCTCTGGAGCCACATCCGGCCCGTCACGGCCCCGCAGCGCTTCCTGTTCGTGGTTGGTGCCATCTTGCTCGTGTCGGCGCTCATCCACAGCGGCATCGCGCTCGGCGCCCTGGCCTCCGGCCAGGAGTGGTCTGGCCCCATCTCGTGGCGCAAACCCGTTGTGTTTGCGGGGTCGTTTGGAATGCTCTCGCTTACCGCAGCATGGATCTTGCGTCTGCTGCCGACCACCCGCTGGACCTGGATTCCCGCACTGATGCTCGGCGTCTTCTCCTTCACCGAGGTCAGCGCAATCACGATTCAGAAGTGGCGGGGGGTACCCTCGCACTTCAACGAGGCCACCTCGTTCGACGTTGCAATGTTCGGGATCATGGCCGTGTCAGTCTTGACGGTCGTGCTTGCTCTGGCGATCCTATTGGTCTGGGTAGTGCTGAGGTTTCGAGGCAACGGTGGCGAACGGATCGCAGCAATCGTCGGACTGGTCAGCTTGATCGCAGCCGGGTACATAGGCAACCAGATGATCGATGTTGGTACCGCACAAACCGTGGCTACGGGAAGTGTTCCCTACGAGGTCGTTTTCGGTGCAGACGGCAGCGCCAAGCTGTCCCACTTCGTCGGGATGCATCTCATCCAGTTTCTCGCGGTGCTCGCCATCTTCGCCTCTGCGCGTCGCCGGGTCGCCGCGGTCGCGCTCGGGTCGGTCGGTGGCCTCGCCGTGTTCGGCTCGGTGACCCTGACCGCGTACGCTGGGCAGCCGTGGATCACCCCCGATCTCGCCACTGGAGCGCTCGGGATTCTCGGTGTAGTGGTTGCCGTCGTCGCGCTGGCGCTAACCGCGCGTTCGTTTACGCGGCAGGAGGGCGTGACCGGGTCGCGAACTCCCGCGCCGGTGGGATAATGTGCTCATGCCTCGCAGAGCGGCCCTGATTCTCGACGTTGGCGTGTCCGTCGCGCTGACGACGGCGCTCGTGGTTGAACAAGTTCTGCTGGGCCCGAACTCAGGGCTGGCTCCCGCCATCACTATCGCTCTGGCGGTGGTGATCGGCGGGAGTCTCGCCTTTCGTCGCGCGTGGCCTTTGACCAGCTACGCGATCGGTTCGGCAGCACTCATCGTGCAGTCCCTGTGGGTTGACGCGAGTTCGCTCAGCCCATATGCGAATTTGATAGGACTGTTTTCGCTCGGAATGTATGGCACCCATCGGCGTGCCTTGTGGGGGCCCGTCATTCTCGCGCCCGGTGTCATCGCGTACTTCGCGAACTCCTCGCAGCCCATCGGCTTACTCACGCTAAGCACCTTCGGGCTGTGGTTTGCGGCTTGGGCGATTGGCTATCAGATTGCCCGCGGCCGCGAGCAGAGCGCGGGAGCCCGCGAGGCGTCTCGCCGCGAGGCGCTGGCCGACGAGCGAGTGCGCATTGCCCGGGAACTGCACGACGTGGTCGGCCACACCGTCAACCTTGTTCTCGTACAGGCCGGCGCGAGTCGGCTCATCATGGATAGTGACCCGGCACGAGCCAAGACGATGCTCGGCGAGGTTGAGAACACTGCGCGCCAGGCGCTCGGCGAACTCGATCAGATGCTCGGACTGCTGCGCGACGATGCGGACTCGGTAGCGCAGCCGGGAATCCGGGGCCTGCCGGCTCTCGGTGAACGCCTCGCGGCGGTGGGCCTGACAGTGGAGTTCGAGATCGATCCGAAAGTGTCAGAAGCCGTACCGCCGCAGGTCGACATCGTGGTCTACCGCATCGTGCAAGAGGCACTCACGAATGCGTTCCGGCACGGTAAGGCGTCGAGCGCAGTTGTGCGAGTGCACGGCACCGAACCCCTCATCGTTGACATCTCCGACACAGGGCACGGCCCCACGGCGTACCAGCCCGGCCGCGGACTTCGCGGCATGGAGGAGCGGGTCGCGCTATTTGGCGGCACCCTGACTCACCACCGGGATGCCCGGGGATTCCACGTCCACGCCGAGCTGGTGCTGCCGTGAGGATCTCCGTACTCATCGCCGACGACGACGCCCTACTTCGTCAGGGTGTTCGCGTCGTGCTCGACAGCGCGACCGACATCGACGTAGTCGGCGAGGCTGGCGACGGTATCGAGGCGGTCAATCGCTGTCGTGAACTGAAGCCCGACGTCGTACTTATGGATGTTCGGATGCCCGGAGTCGACGGCATCGAGGCGACCCGTCGCATCACCGCAGAACACGACGAGGTGCGAGTTCTCGTACTAACTACCTTCCGGCACGACGACTACGTGTGGGGTGCTCTGCGTGCAGGGGCGAGCGGATTCCTCCTCAAGCGCACCCAACCGGAGAGTCTTATCGAGGCGGTGCGCACCATCCACAGCGGCGACTCGCTTCTCGATGCAGCCGTCACTCGCGAGCTCATCGATCACTTCGTGCTCGGCGGCGCACGAGGCCCCGAGGGCAACGCCGAGGAGCGCGCCGCGATCGAGCTGCTCACCGACCGCGAGCGCGAAGTCCTGTCGCTCGTCGCCAAGGGTCGATCCAATGCGGAGCTTGCCGCGGCACTCTTCATCGCCGAGTCGACGGCCAAGACCCACGTCAAGCGCATCCTCGCTAAGATCGGCGCGCGCGACCGTGCGCAGGCCGTCGTGGTGGCCTATCGATCCGGGCTGGTCGCAGTCCGGTGACGGTAGTCGCCTTGCTATAGTGTGTGATGCACAGTATCGTGAACTTGTGTTGAATGAAGAAGCGCTCGCAACCCATCGCCAGGAGTTGCGGCGGGGAACGATCGTTCTCGCCTGCCTCTTGCTCCTGAGTCGGCCGAACTACGGCTATGCGCTGCTCGACACGCTGGAAAAATCCGGGTTCGAAGTCGACGCCAACACCCTGTACCCACTTCTGCGCAGGCTGGAGAAACAGGGCCTTCTGACCAGTGAGTGGAACACAGACGATTCCCGCCCGCGCAAGTTCTACGTAACGAGCAAGGAGGGTGCCGCTCTTGCCGACACCCTGAAACGGGACTGGCACGACCTAGACACAGCGCTTCTCACTCTGAAGGATGACTCATGACGGCGACGTCTTCCCCTACTGACCGCTACGTCGCGGCAACCCTCCGCAGCCTGCCGGAACGGCAGCGCCAGGACATCGAGGCGGAGCTGCGCGCGCTCATCGCCGACGCCATCGACGACCGGCGTGAAGCCGGGGCAGACGCCGATTCCGCAGAGCGCGAGGTGCTCACCGGACTTGGCGCGCCCGCGCGCCTTGCCGCGAGCTACTCCGACAGATCCCTGTACCTGATCGGCCCCGAGTTCTATCTCGACTATCTCCGGGTACTCAAGTTGCTGCTGTCGACTCTCGTTCCTTTGTGGTTTGTCTTCTTCGCACTGGTGACTTTCACAGACGGCTCGCCTGCTGAGGTCGCGTTTGGCGGCGCTCTGTACAGCGCATTTGAGACCGCGGTGACCATTGCCTTCTTCACCACGCTCGTCTTCGCCATCATCGAGCGCGTGTCGGCGGTGCGCACGAAACGCAAAGCCACCTGGGATCCGTCGTCCCTGCCCGAGGTCCGCAAGAAAACCGGCTACTTCACCGAGTTGATCGGCGGCGTAATCTTCCTTGCGGTCATCGTGATCGCCCTGGTGCTCGCCCAGACGCTTGGCGCCGTCGAGGGCGCAGACGGGACCAAGGTTGGTCCCGTCTCCTCCGGCTTGTGGGAGTCCGGCGTTTTCTACATCGCTCTGCTGTTCGGTATCGCCAGCATCAGCTTCCACGTACTTGCCTATTACACGGGCTGGTCGACGGCTAACGCGATCGCGAACGCAGTACTCGTCGTACTCTTCGCTGCGCCAGCCATCTGGCTCGCGGCCAGTGGTCGCCTCCTGAGCGAAGAGTACTTCAGCGCCGTTGGCTGGCCCGGCGGGGAGAACGTCATCGCGGTTGTGGTGATCGTGGTCGTCACTCTGCTCACGGGAGGCGACGCCGTCGACGGATTCGTGCGGGCGAGCAAGAAGAGGCGTACGCGCTAAAGGCGACCCGGGAGACGATGGAACCCCCGCCGAACCCTGAGGCTCGACGGGGGCAAACCGTGGTGACCCACCGCTTGCTCGTCCGGCGTGGCGCACCTACTTTCGAAGGTCGGCTGTCGCGCTATCTGCCGCGACGGCGGAGGTGCGGGGCCAGGTCCAGGCGGAGCGCAGGATGAATACCAGGATCAGCACCTCGACTCCGATGGTAACGCCGTAGTAGAGCGCATAGCCTTGCGGCGCCCCTGCCGCGTTGACCACGCAGAAGGGGATCCACAGCGCCGCGGCGACGAGGTTCGTTGCGCGGTTCACCCGGGCGGGCAGCGTCAAGGAGAGCAGCACCATCAAGGCCGGCGTCGAGATGAGCACGAAGAAGATGGTCATCAAGTTCCCGCTAATTTCGAAAGTGAAGATGTTGCCGCCACGGATGATGTCGATCTGGTCAGGCTGGTAGAGGTGGAAGTAGTCGATGTAGAGCACGAGGTACATGAGGCTGGTCCATGCGGCGGCGAGCTTGGCCTGCACGGGGATCCGCGGGTTGTCGAAAAGCTTCGGGGTGTTCGTTCGGATGGTCATCGGTTCTTCTTTCGGACTCGTTGAGTGGGCGTGGTCGCGCACTACTGTATGACACACACTATAGTGAATCTTCTTGAGAAGTCCATTGAAGTGTAATAATGTGTGTCACACAGTATCGAGAAGAGGAAGAACCATGAGCGCACCCACTCAGCCCGCGCTAAGAACGATGAAAGCGATAACCCAACATCGTTACGGCGGACTCGACACTCTCGAACACGAGACTGTTGCCCGGCCCGTACCGGCGAAAGACGAAGTCCTCATCCGCGTTCAAGGAGCTTCCATTAACGCAGCCGATTGGCTGCTCATTCAGGGTGAACCATTCGTTGCCAGGTTGGCGTTCGGTATCCGGCGGCCCATGGTCTCGACGCGGGGCAGGGATGTGGCCGGCGTGATCGAGGCTGTGGGCGACAACGTGCGCGGTTTCAGTGTGGGCGACGAGGTCTATGCCGAAGTGGATGCCGGCAGCTTCGCCGACTACACCGTTGCCAAGTCGAAGCGCTTGGCTCACAAACCCTCGCGGATCAGCTTCGCCGAGGCGGCTGCCGTGCCGATCGCCGCAACAACGGCGCTGCAGGGGATGCGGGATGTCGCGAAGATCAAGCCGGGCGACACAGTGCTCATCAACGGGGCATCCGGCGGAGTTGGCTGCTTCGCTGTGCAACTGGCCAAGGCCTATGGAGCCGACGTGACTGGCGTCTGCAGCACCGCAAATCTCGAGTTCGTGCGGTCATTGGGAGCAAACCACGTCATCGACTACACGGGTGAGGACTTTACGGCAGGCGAGGCTCGCTATGACGTGATCTTCGACCTGGTCGGCAACCGACCGCTGGCCGAGTGCCGGCGGGCCCTCACTCGTCGCGGGACTCTGGTGCTGGCATCGGGCAACGGGGGACGCGTGCTCGGTCCGATCCGACGCATGCTCGCAGCGATGCTGCTGGACATGTTCGTGACCCAGAAACTTCGAGCCCTCGCCGCAGTCGCGAGTGGCGCTGACCTCGAGGTGCTTCGGGAGCTCATCGAGGCCGGCACCATCACCCCGCCGGTCGATCGCAGCTACCCGCTCGCCGAGACGCCTGAGGCGATCCGCTACTTCGTTGAGGAGCGCGTCAAGGGAAAGATCACCATCACCATCCAGAACAACACCAAGGAGCAGCACCAGTGAACACCACCCAGGCGACTCCCGCCGAGCCTGCGCACGCACTCGGCGAAACACTATCGACTGAGCGATTGTCGATACGCCCAGCCTCGCTGGAGGACGAAGCATCCACCTGGCAGTTCCGGCGGCTCGACGACGTCAACGACTGGCTCACCGGTACACCTGACACGGCCGAGGGCTATCACGAGCTATTCCGTGACCCGATCAGACTGTCAACCACGGTAATCGTCGAGTTGAACTCCGATCACGGTGGAAAAGTCATCGGAGACTTCATGTTCCGAATCGAAGACGCGTGGGCGCAACTTGATGTGGCCGAACAAGCGCAAGGCCGCCAGGTCGAGCTTGGCTGGGTACTTGACCCTCACTTCACCGGCCACGGGTACGCGACCGAGGCTGTACGCGAGCTCATCCGCTACGGTTTCGAGAACCTCGGAGTACACCGGATCGTTGCCGACTGCTTCCTCGACAACGAAGCATCGTGGCGGCTCATGGAACGCGTGGGAATGCGCCGCGAGAAGCATGCTGTGCGAGATTCGTTCCACCGATCAGGTGGATGGATGGACACTGTCGCCTACGCGATACTCGACGACGAGTATCCGCGCCCGAGCACCAAGGAGCAGCACCAGTGAGCACCACCGCCACAACTCTGATAACCCCTGCCGAGCGCGAGGGAGGGCGGCAACGACCTAAGAGCGGATGGCTTGCGATATCCGGCCTCTTGCTGCTCAGCGCGCTGCCCGTGATCGGCGGGGTGCTTCGCTTGACGACCGTGGGCGCTGACACCGAACGCGAAATACCCCTTGCCTCATTGGTCGCGATTATCGCGCACATCGTGGCGATGACCGTGTTCTGCCTTGTCGGCGCATTCCAGTTCTCTCCAGCACTGCGCCTTCGGCGCGGGTGGCATCGCGCCGCCGGCCGTGTGCTGATCCCCGCTGGAATCATCGCGGCACTCGCCAGCATCTGGCTCGCGGTCTTCTTCAGCGGCCCCCCTGAAGAGTTCGCACTCGCGATGGTTCGACTCGTCTTCGCTGTACCAATGACAGGGTTTCTTGTGATAGTGATCGCGATCAGGCGCCGCGACTTCGTGGCGCACGGGGCATGGATGACGCGCGCCTACGCGATCGCTGTCTCCGGCGGAACCCAAGCGCTCGTGTCCATATTGGGGACAGCTCTCATGTCCACGCTGTGGACACTCAACAACGGTGAGGTCGACGCATACGGTGAGGCATGGTTCGTCGCTACCGGCTTCGTGATCAACAGTGTCGTGGCGGAGTTGCTGATCCGGCGTCGGGCCGGCCGGCGGATACGCGGTCGTTTGGGGCGGGGTGCGCTTGAATCATGAGATGTTCTTCAAACCCCCTTCGTCTCCGCTCGAAGAATCGGCTCCGGTGCACCCCCAATGAGTGAGCTTGAGGATCTTCTTTCCAGCATCGTTGATGACGATCAGCTGGGGGATGCACGGGCGCTCATTGCGCTGATGGAGCACGCGACCGGTGAGCTTACCCGAGGTATGTCGAGGCCGTCGGGTTCGGTCACTACCACCACCAGTATTCGCTCGGACGCCAGATCTCGGTCTATCTGACAGGCGGTCTCGGTGCGTTCGCCGCTTGCGCGGCAAGTGCCGTCATCCGCGGGGGCTGGAACAGCGGCGCATGGTTCACGGGCATTCGGGTTGTCTTTGAGGGTGGTGCTTCGTGTGTCCCCCCTGTGTACCCGAGAACCAGATTATGCGGTGTGAGGAGTGTTTCGCGGAGCCGCGAGGCGCAAGAAGTCGCCCCTGAGTTGGAAACAGCGGCCCTGCTAAGGTGGAGTACCCGTAAGGGTACCGAGAGTTCAAATCTCTCCGTCTCCGCTCTTGCCCTGTTGAAGGAAAGTGAAAACCCTTGAGTCATTCAAGGGTTTTCGTGTTTTACGGCAGGGCCTTGATCACTTCATCCACAGGCTAGGCTCGGGCGCTATGGCAACTGGCTCAACAATCCACACTTTCACGGTGCAGCTCGCCGATGTGGATCGCGGCGTCTACGACGACTTCACGCTTCGGGTGGCGCGGCATCCATCCGAGACTGACTCGTACATGGTGACGCGCCTGCTGGCGTACTGCCTCGAATACGAGGAGGGGATCGCGTTCAGCGAAGGGGTCTCATCGACCGATGAGCCGGCGGTTCTCGTGCGAGATCTCACTGGCACCCTGACGGCATGGATCGAGGTGGGCGCGCCTGATGCGGCCCGACTGCACCATGGGAGCAAGTTGGCAGACAGGGTTGTCGTTTACACGCACCGTGACCCGGCGAAAGTGGCGGCTGCGTGGTCAGGCAAGAAGATCCACCAGGCCGAAGCCATCGTCTTGCGCAGTTTCGACCCCGGCTTCATCGACGGGGCCGTCGCCGGCCTCGAACGACGCAATACGATCACACTGTCCGCCACCGAGGGCCAGCTTTACCTAGAACTCAACGGCATGACGTTATCGTCGGCGATCCATGATCAGGGCATCGAGTAGTAACTCCGAGCCCGCGGTCATCGCCGCAGGCTAAGGCGCGAAGAATATACTTGTACTTTGAGGGGACCGGCAAGTGTCGATTCGCCCGACGAACGAGGAATGAGGCGCCTGCCATGATCGAATTCCAGAACGTCACCAAGCGGTTTCCCGATGGCACTCTCGCTGTTGAAGATTTCTCCCTCGTTCTTCCCGCACACAAGGCGACAGTATTCGTTGGATCGTCTGGCTCGGGCAAAACAACGCTGCTCCGGATGATCAACCGGATGATCGACCCAACCTCCGGCACGATTCTGATCGATGGCGAAGATATTTCCGGCCTCAATCGGGTATCGCTTCGACGACGGATTGGCTACGTTCTCCAAGCCATCGGACTCCTTCCGCACCGGCGGGTGGTCGACAACATCGCCTCAGTACCGCGGTTGAATGGCGTGCCGAAGCGGGTGGCCCGCGCGGACGCGCTCACATTGCTCGATGCGGTTGGACTCGACAGATCTCTGGCAGAGCGGTACCCGGACCAGCTTTCCGGCGGCCAGCAGCAGCGCGTCGGAGTCGCGCGTGCTCTGGCAAGCGACCCGGACATCCTCCTCATGGATGAGCCCTTCGGCGCGGTCGACCCGATCGTGCGGGCTGAACTTCAGGTCGAACTCAACCGCTTGCAACGTGAGCTCGGCAAGACCACGGTGTTCGTCACCCACGACATCGACGAAGCTTTCGCGATCGCCGACCAGGTGGTGATCCTCCGCAGCGGTGGCGTGATCGCGCAGGTGGGAACTCCGGCCGAGATCCTCTCGAACCCGGCAGATGATTTCGTCGCGACATTCATCGGTGCAGACAAGGGAAAGCGCACCCTTCATTTGCAGCATCGCGAAGGGGACAGCGCGACCCTGATCGTCGATGGTGACGGCCGCCCCGCGGGAATTCTCGGGGCTGACCGATGAGGGTCGATCAATGAGCTGGTTCATCGAGAACTTCGGCCTGATCGCGAGACTCACGGGCAACCATGTTGCCCTCAGCATTGTTCCGATCGTGCTCGGATTCGTGATCGCTGTGCCACTCGGCTGGGTTGCCAACCGGTGGCTGACGCTGCGGTCGGTGGTGATCGCCGGCGGAAGTCTCCTTTACACAATCCCGTCCCTTCCCCTCTTTGTGATCCTGCCGTATGTGCTCGGGACAAGAATCACAGATGACCGGAATATCGTTGTCGCGCTCACGATCTACGCGGTCGCGATGATGGTTCGCACTGCGGCAGACGCCCTGGCGGCGGTGCCGACGGATGCGATCCAAGCCGCCACAGCCATGGGGTACTCCACGTGGAACCGATTCTGGCTTGTGGAATTTCCTCTCGCTGGCCCTGTCCTTCTTGCGGGCCTTCGCGTGGTCTCAGCAAGTACGATCGCGCTCGTTTCCGTTGGCGCAATCATTGGCTCCGCCAACCTCGGCTACCTGTTCACCAACGGCAAGCAACGCGACTTCCTTGAGGAAATCATCATCGGCATCGCAGCGAGCCTCGTCATCGCCCTCGTCTTCGACGTAGTGCTTGTTCTTCTTGGCCGCGTGCTCATGCCCTGGAAGCAGCGGCGCGGTCGAACCCAACGCCAGAGTATCCTTCCCCTCAAGCAGGTGGCCTGACCCATGCAGTTCTTTATTGACGCCTTCCGCTGGCTTGTGGATCCCGCGAACTATGCCGCCGGGGCGCAGAACCCGCTTCCGATCCAGGATCGGCTCGGCGAGCACCTCTTGTACACGGTCGTAGCGGTGGTGATCGCAGCGATCATCGCGCTGCCGCTGGGTTTCTACATTGGGCACACGGGGCGCGGCCGCCAGTTCGTGATCGCATTCACCGGTGCAATGCGGGCCCTGCCGACACTGGGGTTGCTAATGGCCCTCTTCGTCATCGTCGGGGCGACAGTGCCGTTCACGCGGGCTGCGTTTATTGCCTCCATAATCGCCCTGGTCATTCTGGCGATTCCCTCGATCCTGGCCGGTGCGTATGCCGGTATCGAATCGGTCGACAGCGAGACAGTGGATGCCGGACGCGCGAGCGGCATGACCGAGTTGCAGGTGCTCACACAGGTTGAGATACCGCTCTCGCTCCCGCTGATCATCGGCGGTATCCGTGCATCCGCGCTGCAGGTTATTGCGACCGCGGTTATCGCCTCGTACATCTCGCTCGGTGGCCTTGGCACAATCATCTCGAGCGGTATCGGACTCAATGACAACGATCGAATCCTGGGCGGCGCCATTCTCGTCACGGTGCTTGCGCTTGTGGTCGATGGGATGTTCGCGCTTGTCCAGCGAATAACCAGACGACGCGGGTTCTCCGACTCGCACCAGCAGAAAAAACACCTCCGCGGACGGTCACTCGGACCGGTCACGGTGGCGGTAACAACCGCCAACGAAGGGAAAAACTAATGTTCGCAGCACACAGGGGGCCCCGGATCACCACCGCGGTCATCGCAGCAGGGGCGCTGGTTGCACTGGCCGGGTGCGCCACTTCCGACCCGACCGGTACTTCGTCGAACGACTCGGCGGCCGACACAAAGATCGTCGTCGGCTCATTTGCTTTCCCTGAAAGCGAGATCCTCGGCAACATCTATGCCCTCGCTCTTGAGGATGCCGGTTACGAAGTCGAAACGAAGTTCAACCTCGGACCACGGCAGACCACGATTCCGGCCCTTGAGGACGGGTCGATCAGCCTCATGCCGGAGTACAACGGCAACCTGCTGTTCTTCTATGACACAGAGAACACTGCCCGCAGCACGGCCGAGGTGGATGCTGCACTAGAGACCATAGTTCCGGATGGATTCCAAGTGCTCACCTCGTCCCCGGCCGAGGACAAGGATGCCTACGTCGTCACCCAGGAGCTTGCAGAGAAGGAGGGGCTTGTTTCGATTGGCGACCTGAAGAAGATTGAACCATTCAGTCTTGGAGCCAGCCCGCAGATCGCCGAGCTTCCATACGGCATCCCCGGCCTGAAGTCGGTCTACGGCATCAACGATGTGACGTTCGTGCCGATCGAAGACTTCGGCGGACCAGACACAGTGAAGGCCCTCGTTGACAACGCAGTGCAGGTGGCTGACATCTTCACAACCTCTCCTGATCTCGTCGCAAAGAAGCTCTTGGTACTGGAAGACCCAGAGAACCTGATCGCGGCGCAGAACGTGCTGCCATTGCTCAACTCGAAGATCTACAGCGAGAAACTCGCGAAGGTACTCGACCAGATTTCGGCCGCTCTCACCACCGAGGATCTGATCGCGCTGCGGGATCGCGTCGAAGGATCGGAGAAGGCGCAGGCCGCCGTGGCGGCGAAGGACTGGCTCACCGAGAAGGGCCTGCTGAAGTAACTGATTGCGGGGCGCCGCCTGGCTGCGCGGCGGCACCCCTCGCTTTGGCAGTTTTCTGCGTGAAGGAATGAACCTCGCCCGCGGCGGCGTTGGCTAAGAAGATGACTATTCTGCCGTGTTCTGGAGCACAACCTCCAGCATGCCGTTCGGTCGGATGCCGATGAAGGCCATCATCAGTGGCCTCAACTTCGTCACCGAGAACGACTACCCGGCGCGCTGTACTGTTGCGCCCTGAGCGACGCGTAGCACCGCCCATACCTGCGCGCAGTATTATCGCGGGGATGACTACTTTTTCTCGCCGAGGCCTGCACGGGCACGTTGTCGATGTGCTCGGCCGCCGCATCATGCGCGGCGAACTAGTCTCCGGCGAGATCATTGACCCGGATGCACTGCTCACCGAATTTCGCGTGAGCCGCACGGTGCTCCGCGAAGCCCTCAAGGTGCTCACCACCAAAGGCCTCGTCGACGCGCGCCCCCGCCTCGGGACCTACATCACCGAACGCGAACGGTGGCAGCTGCTCGATAGTGACGTCATGACGTGGCGATCGGAAGGGGTGCCTGACGCCCTGCTCGTACTCGAACTGAGCGAGGTGCGCCAAGTTCTTGAGCCCGCCGCCGCCCGGCTGGCGGCAGTGCGACGCAGCGAGGAACAGTGTGACCAGATTCAGGCTGCGATGACCGCGCTCGCTGCCACATTCGAGAGCACCGAAGTTGACTCGCACGTGAAAGCAGACCTCGCATTCCACCGGGCAGTGCTTGCGGCATCCGGCAACGAACTTTTGGCACGATTTGAAGTTGTCTTAGAGCCAGCACTGCACGCTCGCAACGAACTCGCCTTCGCGCACGAGACGACAACACAATTCTTGGTAGAGCATCAGGCCGTCCTAGAAGCAATCGTTGCCCAGGATGCCGACCGTGCTTTCGCTGCGATGCACATTCTTATGACGGAGTCGGCGCGTGACTCCGAAGCAATCGTCAGCCAGGATGCCGACGGTGCGGCCCTCGTGAAAGCACGCAAGAAGGCGCAATAGTGGAGAACGAAATTGGCACGACTCGCACCGTTCTTATCACCGGGGCAGCCCACGGAATTGGTGCTGCAAGCGCCCGACTGTTTGCTGCCGCTGGCGACGACGTTGTGGTCAGCGACATCGACACCGATGGCGCCTTGGCTCTCGCCGACGAAATCCAGGCAGCGGGCGGCACCGCCACCGGCCACTTCCTCGATGTCGCTGAGCCTGAAGCTTGGCAGGCACTCTCGCGCGAACTCCGAGCTGCAAACCGCCCACCCGCGGTCATCGTCAATAACGCGTTCTTTCAAGTGGGGGGAGTTGCCCACGAACAGGCCGAAGATAGCTGGAACAAGCAGCTCTCGGTGACCCTGTCATCCGTTATCGCGCAATGCACACCTTCCACGACACCCTCACCGCAGCCCGCGGCAGCATGGTTAACGTTTCCAGCGTTCATGGTGTGCTCTCGTGGGCCGAACAGCCTGCCTACGGTGCGGCCAAGGGCGGCCTGATTTCGCTCACCCGCCAACTTTCACTCGACTATGCACCCCACGTTCGCGTCAACGTCGTACTCCCCGGCTCAATCGAAACCCGCCAGTGGGCTCACCAGAGCAAAGAAGCCTACGAAGCTGCCGAGCGTCAAACAACACTGCAGCGACTCGGCAAGCCCGAAGAGGTCGCCTCCGTCATCCAATTCCTCGCCAGCAAAGGTGCCTCCTACGTCACCGGAGCATCGCTGCTCGTTGATGGCGGCATGACCACCACGCTCGCCAGCTGAGGCTCGCTTCGGCCTTTGCGCCTAAAGGGCGCCGGTAGTTGCCACTGGATGGTACGGCGTCGGAGTACTTTCATATGGACTGACTCTGTGGGGTCGTGCGTCAGTGTGGGTGAGCCATGGTCAGGGTTAGTGGCAGAAGTTGAAGTCGAGGTGTGGGGAGCTTGTCTCGAAGTGTCTTCTCATGGCGTCGATCGCGCCAGCGCGGTCGCCGTTTTGGACTGCGACAGCGATTTCTCGGTGGTTTGATATGGACAGCTCGACTGAGGATCTGGTGCGTGGCCCGATTCGTTCATACATTACCGTGAGTGAATCACTGACGAAGGTGTGTAGTCCTTCGAGAAGTAGTACGAGTGCGCGGTTTCCTGACAGAACGGCCAGGCTGTGGTGGAAGGCAACGTCGGCATTGATGAGCGCCTCGTCGTTGTCAGCGTGTGACATCGCTTCAAGGTGAACGCCCAAGGTCTGAAGTGCTTCTGCGTGATGGATTCCTGATGCTGCTTCGGCGGCTGCCTGTTGCTCTAACGCGGCTCGACAGTGTTGGAACTCGTCCAGGGTGATGCTGTCCTGTCGCATGCGAGTTCGGAAGATCGAATCAAGCACTTCGCTACCGGGGCGGGCAACGACAGACTCTTTTCCTTGCGCGCGTTGTATTATTCCGCGGCCTGAGAGGGTCGATAGAGCCTCTCGGATGACGACAACGCTGACGCCGAATTGTGAAGCGAGTTCGCCAGTAGAAGGGAGGGGGGATCCTACTCCGATCCCTTGCCTTTCGATCATCGCGACCAGCTCGTGAGTGACCTGGTCAGATAGGGAAGATCGCTTGATCATGGACATGCACTCATTCTAGACGAGGACTACTTATAAGAAGATCATCTTGACCACTCATACTAGAAGTAGGTAAGCTCGCTGCATGGCATCGCGTTGGTGGCACCAGTCGTCGAGGTGTGAATCGATCTCAACCATAAACAACTTCTTGATCCGAATCTTGGTTGACAACGGACCGAGACTCAGTCTCGCACAGATCAATACTGACTCTTTCGAAGAAAGTGAAAACTTCCTCCGTCGCACTACAAAGGAAATCAATGAGAGCTCTAGTACTCAGGGAATTTGGCAAGATTGAGGTTGAGCATCGCGAGAAACCTGTTCCGAACTCGGGGGAGATGCTCATCCGTGTGATCGCAACCGGTATCTGTGGATCAGATTTCCACGGGTATACGGGTGAAAACGGTCGACGCCAGCCGGGGCAGGTGATGGGCCACGAGACAGTTGGTCGCATCGAAGCCATCGGAGATGGGCCACAAAGTGATCTAGCCGAAGGTCAGCTGGTGACTTTCAATCCAGTCGTCGTGCCCGAATCCGAAGCTGCCGAATATCTTGGTCGTGAACAGCACTGCGCAAATAAATTCGTTATTGGAGTCGCTCCCACAGTGTCTGCAGGGTTTGCTGACTACGTTGTTGTCCCCGGCCGAAACGTGATTGGGCTACCTGCTTCAATGCCCGCCACTCACGGTGCTCTTGTCGAACCCATTGCTGTCGCGGTTCATGCTGTCCGTCGCGTGTATCGCGACTCGATGAAGAGAGTGTTAGTGGTTGGCGGGGGCCCAATCGGCCAGTCACTAGTGCTCGCGCTGCACATGCATGGCGTTCGAGACATCTACGTAAGCGAGCCATCAATCGAACGACGTGATCTGTGTGAGCGCCTTGGTGCGACCACAATTGACCCGACTGTCTCGTCAGTTGCGGAGACTCTGGCTGCCTCAGGACGCCTTGCCGACACCGCATTTGATGCAGTCGGGATTAGCCGAAGCCTAGATGACGCGCTAAACGCAACGGCATTCGGCGCGAACGTGTGCCTAGTCGGGATGGGATCCCCGCACTTGGACCTAGACGCGTTCAGAGTGAGCACGGAGGAGCGCTCTGTTGTCGGCAGTTTTACCTACTCTGCACAAGACTTTGTAGACGCTGCAGCGTTCGTGGGTGCAGCGCCTCCACATATTGGAGAACTTGTCAGCCTCGAGATCCAACCGGAGCAGGCTGATGCAGCATTTCGCAAACTGGCGGACGGCGATGGGACTCCAGGAAAGATTCTCGTTCGATTTAGCGAATGAGTGACTATCGTTTGCCTAATAATTTGGGAGTAGAGCATTCATGATTGAGTTTCGACGACTGGGCTCTGCGGGGAGCGAGGTGCCAGTACTTCAGATCGACGGCCAAGTGTTCGATCTAAGAAATCTGACGAAGGATCTGGATGCCAATTTCTTTGCCACGGAGGGAATGAATCGCGCGCTTTCGGCGCATGCTGAGGGTGAGCTACCGCTTCTCACAGGCACAAATTCAATGCGAGTTGGAGCTCCGATTGCTCGCCCGGGTGCGGTGCTCTGCATTGGGCAGAACTATGCTGCACACGCGGCCGAGTCAGGGAGCACGCCCCCAGAGGTTCCCATTCTTTTCTTCAAACACCCCAACACCGTTGTGGGGCCTTATGATGATGTCCTAGTTCCCCCTGGGGCTACCCAAGTTGACTGGGAAATTGAGCTTGGTGTTGTCATCGGTAAGAGAGCGCGCTATCTCTCTAGTCCAGAGGTGGCATTGGATTATGTGGCCGGCTACGTCACCAGCAACGACGTCTCCGAGCGCGACTATCAGATTGCGCAATCTGGTGGTCAATGGTCAAAAGGAAAGAGTGCAGAGACGTTCAATCCTCTTGGACCATCTCTAGTTCCTGCAAGAGATATCGACCCGCAAAACCTTCGGTTGTGGTCCTCGGTAAATGGTGAGCCACGGCAAGATTCGAATACCGCGGACATGATCTTCAGCGTGGCGTATATCGTCTACCACCTCTCCCAGTACCTTGTGCTCGAACCCGGAGATCTCATTAATACGGGTACCCCCGAGGGTGTCGGGCTCTCTGGACGGTTTCCCTATCTCGTAGCTGGGGATGTTATGGAAGTCGGGATTGACGGGGTCGGGGCGCAGCGGCAGAGTTTGGTTCCGGCAGTAACGGGCCTGGTGGGTAACTCGTGAAGGTATTTTTCGGGGAGCGTATCCGAATCGCATCCCACAATTTCGTCGATCAGCGTCTGGCCGTCAAGGGTTGACGGGCGAACACAATGGCAGCCAATGAACTTTTGGATCAATTGCACGGCGTAGTGCCGATGCTTCCTACTCCGTTCGCCTCTGACGGGAGTGTGGACTTTGCGGGCTGCGAGTCTCTCGCGAATTTTGCAGAAAAGCATCCCGCGGTTGCTCTTCTGGGGTTTGGTGCCGAATGCCTGACACTCACCACGGAGGAACGACTTGCCGTGCTTCGCTTCTTCGCTTCGGCCCGGAGTGCAGGGCGCCATATCGTCGCAGGGTGCACAGCGAAGACAGAGTCCGAAGCCTTGCGTCTCGTGGAAAGTGCAAACGAACTCGGAATTCATGCGGTTATGGTGGCAACTCCGCAACAATTAGAGCTAAGCGAAGACGCTGAGCACTTCTTTCGCAGAGTGATCGAGCGGCTCGACGAGACAACACTGATGGTGCAGGATGCGCCGCAGTGGGCGGGAAGTCCACTGGGTGCAGAAACCGTGCGGCGACTGCACACAGAGTTTCCTGAGATTCTGCGCTATGCGAAGCCAGAAACAGTTCCCTACATTGATCTAATGGCAGAGTTGGTAAGAATTCCTTCCCTTTCTGTCTTTGCCGGACTGGGTGGTGCGGGGCTTCTTGAGGCGTTGACGCTGGGTGCCACTGGAGTTATCCCGTTTTCCGAAGCCGGGGTGGAGCTCGCACGGATTTTCGAACTTCCGGAGCAGGAACGCGGGGGACGGTTTGCTGACTTCCTCCCACTCATCAGCTTCCAGTTCCAGTCGCTCGAATTTGCGGTTCAAACATCCAAGGCGTTGCTAGGCGCTCAGGGAGTGGCGATCACGGAAATGATGAGGTTGCCGATTCGACCGATGAGTGACATATCCCGCAAGTTTTTACTCGAGCACGCGCGCCGCGCGCACGTTCTCCCTAGTTAGCAAGATTTAAACAGTGGATTGAGGTCTGAGCCCCATGTCGAAAGAATACAGCGCACCCAACGTTTCTGATGAAGAGCAGACCTCCTCTGCAACTGGCGGGGTCCAGCGTTTCTGTTTTATCCTCCAGTTGAAAAGCGAGATGGTCGCGGACTACCTCGAGGCTCATGCGACGGTTTGGCCCGAGATGCTAGCAGCAATGTCCGCAACTGGTTGGACCAACTACTCGTTGTTTATTCGTAAATCCGATGGTCTAGTTGTTGGGTATGTCGAGACTGACGACTGGGAACGGGCTAACCGGGATCTTTCGCGAATGGTGGTTAACTCGCATTGGCAGGCCAGTATGGCGCCATACTTTGCGCAAACCGATCGTCCCGATCAATCCGCGCAGTTATTGACCGAGTACTTTCATATGGACTGACTCTGTGGGGTCGTGCGTCAGTGTGGGTGAGCCATGGTCAGGGTTAGTGGCAGAAGTTGAAGTCGAGGTGTGGGGAGCTTGTCTCGAAGTGTCTTCTCATGGCGTCGATCGCGCCAGCGCGGTCGCCGTTTTGGACTGCGACAGCGATTTCTCGGTGGTTTGATATGGACAGCTCGACTGAGGATCTGGTGCGTGGCCCGATTCGTTCATACATTACCGTGAGTGAATCACTGACGAAGGTGTGTAGTCCTTCGAGAAGTAGTACGAGTGCGCGGTTTCCTGACAGAACGGCCAGGCTGTGGTGGAAGGCAACGTCGGCATTGATGAGCGCCTCGTCGTTGTCAGCGTGTGACATCGCTTCAAGGTGAACGCCCAAGGTCTGAAGTGCTTCTGCGTGATGGATTCCTGATGCTGCTTCGGCGGCTGCCTGTTGCTCTAACGCGGCTCGACAGTGTTGGAACTCGTCCAGGGTGATGCTGTCCTGTCGCATGCGAGTTCGGAAGATCGAATCAAGCACTTCGCTACCGGGGCGGGCAACGACAGACTCTTTTCCTTGCGCGCGTTGTATTATTCCGCGGCCTGAGAGGGTCGATAGAGCCTCTCGGATGACGACAACGCTGACGCCGAATTGTGAAGCGAGTTCGCCAGTAGAAGGGAGGGGGGATCCTACTCCGATCCCTTGCCTTTCGATCATCGCGACCAGCTCGTGAGTGACCTGGTCAGATAGGGAAGATCGCTTGATCATGGACATGCACTCATTCTAGACGAGGACTACTTATAAGAAGATCATCTTGACCACTCATACTAGAAGTAGGTAAGCTCGCTGCATGGCAAAGATGGCTCGCAACGCAGCGAACGTTCCCCCGGTGGTGGAACTCGAGGACGTATCAATGGTCTTTGGGGGGACGATTGCTCTTCGGCATGTCAATCTCGACCTCAATGCTGGCCGCGTACGGGCACTTGTAGGCGAGAACGGCGCCGGAAAATCAACTTTTACGAAGGTTGTTTCTGGAGTTTACGCTCCGTCTGGAGGTCGCGTCTTGGTCGATGGAAACCCCATCAACTTGAGCTCACCGGCGCAAGCTCGGAGGCTAGGGGTGTCGATCATGCATCAGGAGCCATCGCTTTTTGCTCATCTGAGCGTTGCCGAGAATATTTTTTTGCAGCGCCAGCCTCGCCGAGGAATTCTTCCTCTGATCAACCGGTCGGAGATGAATCGGCGTGCGCGCGAAATCCTCGACGAACTAGATCCGGCTATCGCCGTTGATGTGTTGGTGCGCGAGCTTTCCATCGCTCAAGCACAGCTTGTTGAGCTCGCATCCCTGCTCACGGAGGATCCACGGGTTCTCATTCTTGATGAACCGACCGCCTCGCTCACCCCATCTGAGGTGGAGCGCTTATTGACGGTTGTTGAAGGTCTGCGCAAGCGCAATGTTGCGATTCTGTTTATCAGCCACCGGCTTTCCGAGGTATTCGCAATTGCAGATGACATCACGGTTCTTCGTGACGGTGAGATTGTGAGTTCGGGAGCGGTGGACACTTACAGCGAACGATCGCTGATCGCCGATATGGTCGGCCGAGATCTACTCGCTGAGCAGCACATTCGGGACCGTGTTGCCACGGGAACAGAACCGAGTCCCGTGGTTCTCGAAGTTAACAATCTCCGTGTTGCCGGTTCGTCTGGGCCGGTTGATTTTGTGGTTCGCGCGGGAGAAATTCTTGGGATTGCGGGGTTGGTAGGTGCTGGCCGCACTGAACTGGCTCGTGCCGTAGTCGGTTTGGATAAGAGTTCAGGCGGGCGTGTTCTCGTCTCAGGAACGAGAGTAAACAGCCCGCAAGGTGCATTGAGTCAAGGCTTGGTCTACGCACCCGAAGATCGTCAGCGTGAAGGTGTTGCCGTTGAGCTCCCTATCTCGGAGAACATCACGCTGCCACGACTGCAGGACTATTCGCGCATGTCGTTCATTCGCCGTTCTAACGAGCGAGACACAGCCAGAGAATGGATCGACAGATTGCGAATTAAATGCAACGGTCCAGAACAAGTCCCAGCTCAGCTCTCTGGCGGCAACCAGCAGAAGGTTGTGATCGCGAAATGGTTGGCTACTCGACCGAACGTTGTCATTTTGGATGAGCCAACACGAGGTGTAGACGTCGGAGCGAAACTCGAAATTCACCAACTCATCGAACGTCTAGCTCAGGAGGGACTAGCTGTGGTCATGATCTCTTCTGATCTCCCCGAGGTCCTGGCGATGAGCGACCGGGTTCTGGTGATGCGGGCGGGAATTTTTACCGCAGAATTTGACCACACAGAAGTGACAGCTGAGGGTGTTCTCGCGGCAGCGATTATGGAGAAGGTCGCGTGAAATCGTTGGCATTCCTCCAACAGCGGTCCGTGAACCTCGCGATCGTGATCGCGATGATTGCTGTCGCGGTAGCGGTAACGCAGCCTGCTTTTACTGGGGTTGGGAATATACGGAACATCTTGTTGGACATCACGATCATTACCGTGATGGCGGCGACGCAGGTACTTGTGGTGATCACTGGAAACTTCGATATTTCCATTGGGGCAACGACAGGGCTGAGCGCAATGTCTGCGGGCATAGTTCTTCAGAATGTCGGTGATTTCCCTGCGATCTTGGTCTTTGTGATCTCGATCGGGGTAGGTCTTCTGGTGGGGATTGTGAACGCGATCCTCGTCATCACCATCCAGATTCCGTCGATCATTTTGACGCTGGGAATGCTGAGCGTCATCCGGGGCGTTACGTTTTATGTCGCCGGCGGCAGCCAGGTAAATACGGAAGATGTTCCTGAATCGATTATTTCGCTGAGTCAGTCAGGACCTTTCGGCGTACCGTGGCTCGTTGTAATCGCTGCACTAATCGCGCTTGCGCTCGGAGTTTTTGCGAGGTCAACATCGACTGGACGAAACCTATATGCGCTCGGCTCGAATCCGAAGGCGGCAGCACTGCAGGGACTGCCTGTCAAGCGTCTCCTCTTCCTTGTATTCGCTTTGAGCGGTGCCTCTGCCGGTCTCGCCGGAGCGTTTTACCTGAGCCGCTTTGGGTTTGTTCAGGTCAACGCTGGCCTTGGGTTGGAATTGACCGTTATCGCGGCTGTTGTTGTGGGAGGCGCGAGTGTATTCGGCGGTGTCGGCGGTGTAGCCGGTGCTGCTCTTGGATGTCTCCTGCTCGGGGTCATTGGGAACGCCTTCGCGATACTCGGCATTTCCCAGTACTGGCAAGACTTTGCCTACGGCACCATCATCTTGCTTGCCGTGGTTGCGGACGCGGTTCTGAACCGAAGTCGGGCCCGCGGAGTGAACGGGGTTCGAGCATGAAACAGTTCATTCAACGGTTAGTGCTCGCCCCTGAAGCGTTCTCGGTAGTCGTTCTAATTCTCGCGATTCCACTTCTCGCGGCGGCATCTCCCTACTTTCTCACCTCGCAAAACGTGTCCCAGCTTTTTACCCAAAACCTCGAGATCGCGATCATGGCACTCGCATTGGCACCGCTGGTGATTGTTCGAGAGATCGACCTATCAGTTGGGTCGATACTTGCGCTCTCAGCTGTAGTCTTCGGAAAGTTTATCGAGATGGGTGCCCCGTGGTTGATCGCGGCGGTAGCTGCTTTAGCGGCGGGAGCAGTTGCAGGTCTGTTTAACGGAATCATGGTGACTAGGTTCGGACTGTCTTCAATAGTTGTGACGCTCGCAACAATGGCGTTGTTCAGAGGCCTTGCAAATGTGATCGTGTCTGACGAAACGATCGTGGGATTTCCTGAAGGCTTCGCTGGTTGGGATTCTTGGTATGTTCCTGGCACCCTGATTACAGTTCCGCAGATCTTGTTCGTACCGCTTGCCCTCGTCGTAGGCATTGCTCTTGCCACGTCTACGTGGGGTCGCCGGATTTATTTCATCGGCTCCAGCCCGGGAGTAGCTCGGGCTACAGCAGTGCCGGTAGATCGAATCAAGATCGCGCTCTTTATGGGCTCTGGTTTGGCGGCGGCTCTAGCCGGGTTGGTTTTGAGCTCCCGGTTAGATTCTGTGCGTGCAGACACCGGCACGGGATTCGAACTTCTGGCGCTCACCGTGGTGCTGCTAGGAGGGGTCAGCATTCTCGGGGGGCGAGGGTCGATCGCCGGCGTTGTTGTCGCAGTCGTATTGGTGGGGGCGCTGAGGAGCGGAATGGCGCTTGCCGGGCAACCAGATCAAGCCCGCATCGCGCTAATCGGACTCCTGTTACTCCTCTCCATCGTGACAAACGTAGGCATTCAACGGCTCCAGCAGTCGATGAGGCGCCGTCGATCTCTCAAGCTGCTGACAACGCCAGATATCCCTAAACCAGCACAATCCACAACGGTTTAGACCACGAAGTAAACCACACACGTAGCTCCAATTTCGCATAAGTAATCAAACAATCCACTCAACGAAGAGAGACAACAATGAATAAAAAACTCTTACGCGGCATCGCATTGGCCGGCGCTCTTACGCTAAGCGCCACAATGGCTGCCTGCGCCCCCGCGGGCGACAATGCGCCACCAAGCGGCGGCGACGGCACCAAGCCGAAGATCGTATTCATCCAACAAAACTCGGGTAACCCATACTTCGACAATATTTCTGATGGTTTCCAGGAGGCCGCAGATGCATACGGGTTCGAACTCACCGTAACTGGCCCCGCTTCTGCCGCCGCATCTGAGCAGGTGCCCTTGATCGAAGATGCCATCACTCAACAGGTTGCGGGCATCGCAATTCAAGCTAGCGATCCTGAGGCAGTCGCCCCGGCACTTAAGAAGGCCGTGGCGGCTGGCATCAAAGTCATTTCGATCAACTCAGATCAGTTGGCAGATGTGCGAAATGCCGCGGTCACACCGGTAGATTTCACTCGGGCTGGTTCTGAACAACTTGACCTTCTTGGTTCGCTGATGGACTACGAGGGCGAGTTCGCGATTCTCAGCGCGACAACAACTGCTCCTTTCCAGTTGGGTGTTGTGGATTCCATCAAGGAGCTCCTCAAGAGCGACGCAAAGTACGCCAAGATGGAACTCGTCGATGTGGTCTTCGGGAATGATGAACCCCAGAAGTCGACTACAGAAACGACCGGACTACTCACCAAGCGACCCGATCTGAAAGCGATCCTCGCGCCCACCTCGGTTGCGCTTCCTGCAGCTGCACAAGCTATCGAAACTGCCGGACTAACCGGCAAGGTCATCCTCACTGGTTTGGCACAGCCGAATCAGATGCGAAAGTTTGTTGAGAGTGGAACAGTGAGCAAGTTCCAGCTCTGGGTTCCCGCCGACCAGGGATACGTTGGCGGTGCACTGTTGAGTCAGCTCATCGCGGGTGAGATTGATGCTGCTCCCGGGTCGACGTTTGATGCGGGAGACTTCGGTTCCATGAAGATTGACGACTTAGGTGTGGTCATTGTGGCCGATACGTTTACCGTTTTCGATTCCACAAACATCGATAATTACGACTTCTAGACGCTAACGGGCGGGCGATCTGAGGTCGCCCGCCTGCCAGCAACAATCAGCGGAAAGAAGTACACACATGTCTGACCAGAGAATTGCTCGAATAACGACAACGCAACTGTCATTCGATTCAACTCCGACTACCCTTGAGGCGCATTTAGTGAGCCCGCTGAGTGCGGTGAGGCGTAAGCCTGCAAGTACTCCAGGGCGCACTTGGTTCGGCGACTGCGCCCAAGTGTTGGTAGAAATTGAAACCGAATCCGGAATCGTAGGAGTCGGAACGGCAGGTGGATTCAGCTCGGTGCCCGCAGCGGTCATTGATCAGCACCTTGCGCCAATGCTGATCGGGGCAGATCCGTTCAATGTCGAAAGCAACTGGGACTTGATGTACCGGGCGACTTCCCGTTTAGGAAACGGTGGCGCCACAATGGCCGGAATCAGCGGTATCGATATTGCCTGTTACGACATCATGGGCAAAGCACTCGGTGTGCCTGTGCACGATCTCATCGGAGGAACTAAACAAGACAAGATTCCCGTCTACGTGAGTCGACTGTATGCGCTCGATGATCTGGACGAACTCGCGAGGGAAGCTGTTCAGTGGAAAGAGGCGGGGTTTCGAACGATGAAACAACGCTTCGGATTCACTGCCGCGGACGGCGTAAAGGGAATGCGGAGAAATGTCGACCTCATCCGAGTGGTCCGCGAAGCCGTTGGGGATGACATTGAGATAGCTGCTGATGCGTATATGGGGTGGGACGTTGAATACACCCTAGCGATGGCCCGCGAGCTCGAAAAATTCAATCTGAAATGGATCGAAGAGCCACTGCTTCATCATGATATATCCGGGTATGCGCGGCTGTGTCGTGAGAGTCCCATCCCCATTTCTCACGGAGAGCATCAGTTCACTCGGTACGGTTTTGCGCGAGTCATCGAGGCCCAAGCCGCTCACCTGCTGCAGCCTGACGTTAACCGGGTTGGAGGCATCACCGAGGCACGAAGAATCTTTGCACTTGCTGCAGCGCACGACATCCCAGTGATTCCCCACTCGAACGAACTGCACAATCTTCATCTCGTTGCATCACAGATTAACGCTCCGTTCGCGGAGTACTTTCCAGACGTTGAACCTGACACTGGGAACGAACTGTTCTGGAAAATTTTCGATGGAAATCCGCGCGCGACGGACGGTTTCATAGAGATGCCGTCTGGGCCTGGGCTTGGACTGACTATCAACGAGCACAAGGTTCGCGAGTTGACACTCACAACTCGCGAGCACACCAGTCAGGAGTCAGCATGACGAATGTGACGACCGCTGCCCGGCACAGGTATCTCAGAGGCGAACCATCCGGATCAACAATGTCAAACGTGTGTGGCTTCCTTTGGATCACATCACCCGATAACAACCCGATGAGAGGATCTCATGACGAATCGTAAGGTGGCGCTAGTTACTGGTTCATCCCGTGGCATTGGGCGAGCAATTGCTCTCCGATTAGCTCGGGATGGTTTTGCGGTAGCACTCAATTACGCGACAGATGAAGCCAGCGCGGACAGCGCCCTCCGAACAATCAGAGAAGCCGGCGGCGAGGCTGTTTCGTTCCAAGCAGATGTCGGTATTCCGGAGCAGGCCATTGCTCTCGTAGCCGACGTCGTAGAGTCCATGGGTCGGATTGATGCCGTAGTCAATAACGCGGCAGTTTGCCCGCTCGGTCCTCTGGAGACCGTGACACTCGAGCAGTGGAATCGTGTTCATGACGTCAACCTTCGCGGAACGTTTTTGGTATCCAAGGCGGCCGTCGAGGTCATGCTTAAGCAGGGCTGGGGCGGTCGACTGGTTGCTATCTCCTCAATTTCTGCGATCGCTGGGGGAAGTCAACAGATCGCGTATACGCCGACGAAGGCCGGACAGGTTTCTCTGATGCGTTCCTTAGCGGTTGCGCTGGGGGTGCACGGCATTACGGCGAATTCTGTTGAACCGGGCACGATACGTACCGACCTAAACCGCGAGTATCTCCTCGATCCAGAAGTTCTAGCCCACTATGAGAGCCGCATTCCGGTCGGCAGGATCGGTGTTCCTGAAGACGTCGCAGGAGCAGTCGCATTCTTGGTGTCGGACGAGGCAAGTTACATCTCAGGCACCGAGATTTTGGTTGATGGTGGGGCGCTAATCAACCTCGCGTAAATAATTACCAACTCTTTCAAAGAACAAATGAAAGTCGATGATTGGAGACAGGTGAAAACTTCACAGGAAATTCGGGTTCGCAACATGCTCGACGAACTGGACGTCGTACAAGCGTCTTGGGCATTTGGCAACTCAGGTACACGATACAAAGTGTTTCAGGCCCCAGGTTGTCCTCGAAACATTTGGGAGAAACTAGACGACGCTGCAAAGGTGCACGATCTCACGGGAACAGGCGGATCAGTAGCACTGATTCTTCCTTGGGATTCGGATGAGCCTCAGAAGCTTAAAGCTGGACTTGTGGAGAGGGGACTTAAAGCGGGCCCTATTCGAACGAACCTCTTTCAAGATGAAGACTACCGGCTTGGGTCGCTCGCTCATCCAGATGCGCGTGTTCGCAAAAAAGCTATTGCTCACATCAAAGACTGTGTGGATCTCGCCCTCGAGCTCGGTTCGAACACTGTCGGTATTTGGCTACCTGACGGAACAAACTATCCTGGCCAAGACTCAATCATCGCGCGGAAGCGACGTCTTGAAGACTCCCTAGAGGAGGCGTACGCGCTCTTCCCCGCCGACCTGATGTTTTTGCTTGAGTACAAATTCTTTGAGCCAGCGTTTTACTGGACAGATCTTCCTGACTGGGGCACAACCCTGAAGCACGTTGAGCGGTTGGGAGATAACGCAAAAGTGCTGGTCGATATGGGACACCACGCCCCGAATGTCAATATCGAGGGAGTTGTTGCTCAAGTTCTTGATCTTGGTCGCTTGGGAGGTTTCGATCTTAACAACCGAGCCTACGCAGACGATGACCTCATAGTTGGTTCGGTTGACCCGTTCGAGCTCTTCCTCGTTTTCAACGAACTCGTGGACCGATGGGATATGGCGCGAGACGTCATTTACGCCCTCGACCAGAACCACAGCATCGAGGAGAAAATCCCCGCGATTCTGCGGTCGATCATGAACGTTCAAGAGGCCGCAGCAAAAGCAGCATTGGTGGACCGAGAAGCACTCACGTTGGTGCAGCAGTCTGGCGAAGTACTTGGGGGTCATGAGATTCTTTTGGATGCATACTCTACAGATGTGCGCCCGCTGATTGCAGACTGGCGAGAGCACAAGGGGCTGCCACGTGATCCGATTGGTGCGTTCAAAGCGAGCGGTTACGCGGACAAGATTTCTGAAGAGCGGGGAACCGCTGGCGACATCGGTTGGTAGGAGAATCACGCAACGGACTATGGCCGTTGGCGAACTAACAGTTATCGCGCAGACGTCTCGTTGCTTTTCATGATTACGAGTCTTATTGGGAAAGCTGAAATCGGTCTCGCCTCGCAGTCGCGTGCCGATTCAAGCCGAATCTGCGTGCGGCTTACTTGATGTGAAAAAAGCGAAGAAAGGGCGCTCCAATGTTGAAGCATCAGATTATCGATACCCATGTTCATTTCTGGGATATGGCGAACCCTGATACTGGGATGAAGTGGGTTTGGCTTGAGAAGGATTTCGTGCACCCAATACTGGGCGATATTGACGCAATGAAGTCGCTCAAGTACGGCATAAACAACGTATTCGCGGAGTCGCGTTTTGCGAATGTGCGGGCTTTCGTGCACGTACAGGCAGCTCTTGGCAGTACAGATCCGGTGCTTGAGACACGCTGGCTAACACGCATGCGCAACGACTCTCCCGTTCCATTCACCATAGTTGCGCATGCAGACTTGAGCAGTACCGAAGCGATCCGACAGCTCGACGAACATGGGGAATCCCCATACTTTGTGGGAGTGCGAGACTTTGCGTCTGAAGGGATTCTCGCATCTGGCGAAATCAATTCGAGGTTCGAATCTTCACTCACGACGCTTGCCGCCCGCGGCCTCGTGCTTGACCTGGATTGCGAGTGGATGAACATGGGTAAGGCGCTCGAACTCGCGCACAGGCATCCTGATTTGCAAATCGTTCTCGAGCACATCGGGTTTCCTCGCCGACGTGACGACGAATACTTTGAGATGTGGAAAAGTGGGATAACTAAGCTTGCAGGCGCTGAGAACGTTACCTGCAAAATTTCCGGCCTTGGCATGATCGATCCTCTGTTCACTGCGGAGAGTGTGCGTCGTTGGTTCGATACGTCGTTAGAGGCATTTGGAACGGATCGGTGCGTAATCGGATCCAATTGGCCTTTGGATCGTCTTTTCTCAAGCTACGACGTGATCATGAATCTGTATCGTTCATTTTTGGGCAGCTTGAGCGATTCCGAGCAGGCTAAAGTTCTGTCTGAGAATGCGGCTCAAGTCTTCAAGCTTTGAGCGGATTCATGCCGGCGATTCTTCTTCATGGTGAAAAATTGTCCTTTGATTTGGTTTAACAGGCCTTCTTGCCAGTCGTCTTCTACTCCTGCGGTAGAGGTGACGAGAAGGTATTCGGCGTGATGTTTGACAGCGACACGAACACTTTTCAGCCTGCCTCCAAGAGCAAGTTCTCACAGATCGGTGGTTCGGCGATCGGTTGCACTGAATACAATCTCCTCGCGCGTGAATACCGCCAACTAGAGTGATCACCATGGCAACAGGCACCACAGAATCCAGTGACTGGCGCAGCGACATGCTCGCCTACATTCGCGACCTGATCATGACCGCCGAGCCCGAAATCATCGAAGAGGTCAAGTGGCGCAAACCATCGAACCCGCTCGGCGTCGCAGCCTGGAGCTTTAACGGACTAATCTGCACCGGCGAAACCTACAAAGACAAGGTCAAGCTGACCTTCCCCAAAGGTGCCTCACTCGACGACCCGGAAGGGCTCTTCACCAGCAGCCTTGAAGCGAACGTCAGACGCGCCATCGACCTGCATGCCGGGGACACAATCGATGCCACCGCATTCCAAGCACTCGTACGTGCGGCGGTCGCTCGCAACTCGATGTCCTAGATTTCGGCGAAGCGCGACCGGGCGCGTTAAAAACAGCCCCCTTTGGCAATCTCTAAAGTGTTGCCCGAACTGCATCCCGCGCACGGCCCATGCCGAGCATCCGTCTGGAACAATGGATGCGGGGTTAGCCACGTCACAAGCGCGCTCGCGGCCCCGTAACACTGCAGTCGGAAGGAACCTGATGCAACGCCAACACAGCGACGAATTTGACCGGTGGAATGCCCGCCAAGAACTGGCGGAGGCAATGATCCCGCTCATTGGGGGGCTGTATCGCAACCACGGCGTTGTGACCTCCATTCATGGTCGCCGTCTCATCAACAAGTCGCCCGTTGAGGTTCTTAAAGCTCACCGATTTGCACGCCAACTCAATGAGAGCGAACTGCCGATCGAGGAGACCATGCCGATCATGGTCGCGCTGGCGGCGCTGCCACTGAATCCGGCATCCATTGATCTAGCGAAGCTCGTGAATCGTTTTCGTGAAGATGGCGGCACACTCGAAGACTTCTTGGCAGTAGAACTCGCCCCGGTGCTCAAGGACGGTAGTGAAATCAAGCCAACGGGAGCGGATGTTGTGCTCTACGGTTTCGGACGTATCGGTCGACTGCTTGCCCGCATCCTCATCGCCCACGCCGGCAATGGCGAAGGGCTCAGACTGCGCGCCATCGTTGTGCGGCGCGGATCAGACAACGACCTCGTGAAACGCGCAAGCCTGCTGCGTCGCGATAGCGTGCACGGGCCATTCGAGGGCACCATCTCCGTCGACACTGACGCGAACACAATCCTTGCCAACGGCACCCTCATTCAGGTGATTTACTCCAACGACCCCGCCACGATCGACTACACCGAGTACGGAATTTCGGATGCCATCGTCGTCGACAACACCGGCCGCTGGCGTGACGAGGAGGGCCTCAGCCAGCACCTCAAGTCGAAGGGAGTGAAGCGCGTTCTCCTCACAGCCCCCGGCAAGGGCGACATCAAGAACATCGTTTACGGGCTCAACCACGACTCGATCGTTGACTCCGACACGATCCTGTCTGCCGCCTCGTGCACGACCAATGCAATCTCGCCGGTACTGAAAGCGATCAACGACATGTACGGCATCGAGCATGGTCACGTCGAGACCGTCCACTCCTACACAAATGACCAGAACCTCACCGACAACTTCCACTCGGGCGATCGTCGGGGCCGCTCGGCACCGATGAACATGGTCATCACCGAAACAGGTGCCGCGAAAGCAGTCGCTAAAGCAGTGCCGGAACTTGCTGGCCTACTGACCGGCAGCGCCATCCGGGTACCCACCCCCAACGTGTCGATGGCGATTCTGAACCTCAACTTGGCTACCGAAACTACGGTCAAGGAAGTGAACCGTTACCTGCGTGGGCTCTCGCTGGATTCGACCCTGCAGCAGCAGATCGACTTCATCGATTCGCCCGAGGTCGTGTCGAGCGACTTCATCGGCTCGCACCGTGCCGGCATCGTTGACGGGCTCGCCACGATCAGTACTGGCAAGCATTTGGTGCTCTACGTCTGGTACGACAACGAGTTCGGCTACACCAGCCAGGTCGTGCGCGTCATCGAACATATGGGTCAAACTCACCCTCAAGTTATTCCCGAACGCGCCGCAGTTGGAGCATAAGTTTCCGAACTGTGACCGTGTTACGCCTGTGGCTAACGCTGCGAGCGTAACAAAGGAAAAGTCTCAGGATACGCATGCAAACATCGTTGAATGAACGATTCCGCACTCCCCATAATTGATCTCTCGCTCCTTGATGGCAGCCCCGAATCGGCGGCCAAATTTCGTGACGATCTGCTGTGTGCGACCCACGATGTGGGGTTCTTTTACCTTGTCGGGCACGGTGTTGACGAGACGTTAATGGATGACCTTCTTGCGGCATCCCGTGAGTTCTTTGCCCTGCCCGAAGACGAGAAGCTTGCCGTCGAAAACATCAACAGCCCGCAGTTTCGTGGCTACACTCGCGTGGGTGGAGAACTGACCGAGGGTAAAACTGACTGGCGTGAGCAGGTCGATGTGGGGCCCGAACGCCCCGTCGTTGATACCGCTGCCGGGTACGCCGACTACTGGCGTCTCGAGGGTCCTAACCTCTGGCCGGATGCCGTACCGCAACTTCGTGGTTTGGTAAATGAGTGGAACGACAGACTCAGTGCCGTCTCGCTACGCCTCCTGCGGGCGTGGGCTCAGGCGCTCGGTTCCCCCGAAGACTCCTTCGACCACGCCTTTGCCGATAAGCCATTCCCTGTCATGAAGATTGTGCGGTACCCGGGGGAGTCAAACCCCGAGCCGAAGCAGGGTGTTGGCGCCCACCGCGATGGTGGTGTGCTGACGCTGCTGATGGTGGAGCCCGGTAAGGGGGGCCTGCAGGTTGACTACCACGGTGAATGGGTGGATGTGCCGCCCCTGCCGGGTGCGTTCGTCGTGAACATTGGGGAGATGCTTGAGCTCGCGACCCAGGGCTACCTCAAAGCGACGCTGCACCGCGTGATTTCGCCGCTGATTGGTGACGACCGCATTTCGATTCCGTTCTTCTTCAACCCCGCGCTCGACACCGTGATGCCGCAACTGAAGTTGCCGCCCGAGCTCGCCGCTCAAGCTCGTGGTGTTTCACTTGACCCCACGAACAGTCCCATCCTCGAAACGTATGGAGACAATGCGCTTCGCTATCGAATGCGGGCGCACCCCAACGTGGCCCAGATTCATCACGACGATCTGATCCAAGCCCCACGAGGTGCGATCTAAGCAGCTAGCGCTGAGCGTGTGAAGTGCGGTCTGGCCACTGGGGCGGGCCGCACTTTCAGGCGAAAGCGTCATTCGGAAGGTAAAACCGCTGGTATAGTTTTCTGGTTGGCGAAAGTCAATGGTCTGCGCCCGTAGCTCAGCGGATAGAGCAATTGACTACGGATCAATAGGCCGGGGGTTCAAATCCCTCCGGGCGCACCAGTCAAAACCAGCTGTTAGAAACATTAAAACCCCCGGTCAGCCGGGGGTTTTAATGTTTTTATGGCTTTTCTTTCTTACTTGGTTCCGAATTCTCAATACTTACTTTTGCCCACATTTCACCCACACTTGAGGACACTGCCCTGTCATTCAAAGCGGCTGCAACCGCGTCCAGGTCATCATCGAAGAGATCTGCGTAGACGTCGAGAGTCATCGCCGCAGACGCGTGTCCGAGCATTCGCTGCAAGGATTTGACGTGTGCTCCGGCCGAAACGGCCAAGCTCGCGGCGGTGTGCCGTAAGTCATGAGGCGTTACGCGGGGAAACTGCGGATCAGCGGCCGTGAGCTCAGCAACTGCGCGATCGAACCTTCGCTTCCGAAACTGCGAGTTTCTAAGCACGCCGCCCTTGGGCGCAGTGAACAGTAGATCGCTCCTGTGTTTACCACTCATGTGACGCGCGATCACCGTGTCGAGAAATTCGGGGAACGGGACTGACCGACGCGCATGTGATTTTGGCGTGCCCCAGACAATAGTGCCGTTTGGCTCGGTGATGGCTTCTACGATATTGATTCGGCGTTTTACCGGGTCTACTCGCTCAACCTTTAAGGCAGCGAGTTCCCCCCAACGGATTCCTGTGTACGCGAGCAACAAAACCACATCGCCTTGGTCCCCAGCCGACTTCGCCAGTTTGGCGACTTGCTCATGCGATAAGTAGCCACGTTCCTTTTTCAGGATTCGAGGAAGCCGGATCCCTTCGCATGGGTTTCTAACCACGAGACCGTCTCGAGCGGCAAATTTAAAGATGCCAGCTAAGACTAAATAGGTCTGTTTCACTGATGAACCGCCGTGCGTAGCGGATAGCGAGGTCACCCAGCTCTGGACGTCGCTGTGGGAGACGTCATTCAGCCGGGTTTTCGCCCAGCGAGGAAGCACGTGTTTTCTCAGTGCTTGCTCGTATCCAAATAGTGTCGTTGGCTTGAGTTCGCTGTGAGCAAGGTACCAGGGCCGCGCCCACTCCCCGACAGTGACTTTGGACTTGGTCGGATCCATCCATTCACCACGAAGTTTCGATACCTCGATCGTCGCGAGGTACTCCTCAGCAGACCGTTTCGTCTTGAAGCCACGTTTGTCTGTTTGGCTTCGATCTGGCTTCCTGTATCGAACTCGATACCGCCGGCCACCTGATGTCTCGTAAGGCTCTACCGTTCCCATTCTCTTCTCCATCTGCGGCCCGAAGGCCTCCGCGGAGAGAGCTTCGCCGTTCTACAGTTCCCACCCGGCAGTGCCGAGATAAGACTCAAGTCGTTTCTTTTCATCGCGCGCGAAAGTCAAGCGAGCTTCAGTCCGCGCGGCAAGGCCACCTTCGGCCGCAACCTCAAGTTCACGAGCGACCTCAAGTCGAGCCACCTCACGGGTGAGAGATGCCCATTCCCGCAAGGCCTGCAGTTCTGAGCTTGCGTTGCGTTCGCTTATGGATTGCGGCTGGAAACCGCTCTCAGGCACGTTCGAAAACCAAGAGTCAAACTCAACGCTGCTCATTCCTTCGAATGCTCGGCTTAGGTTTGGAAGATCGATGCCCTCCCAAGGGCGTCCGAGTGGTGCAAGCAGATAGCTGGGTGCGATCCCGAGGGCCATCGCAATATTGAGCAATTGGCTGACATCGATGCTTGCTTTTCGGCCAGCTTCGATGTTTTCGATGATCGACTCAGAAACGTTCCCACCGTCGATCGCGTTAGCAAGATCGAGTGTGGTGCGGAATCCCCGAGCCTTTCGCGCTGCCTGAATTCGAGCGCCCAGCGTGCGTTCCGATCTGAAATCACCCATTTCGACAGATTACAGGTCTTGTCGTTGTCAAACTTACTATTCATGTGTACCGTCATATCAACAACGCTAACACACTGACGTTGTCAAAACGAGGAGCACACCATGGAAGATGAATTCATTCGTCCCGCCACAGTTGGCGAGATCACGGGTATGTCGATAGCTGCATTGGCTCAAATGAGGACTCGTGGACGCGGCCCACGCTTCTACAAGCCGACGGAGCGAACTGTCCTCTACAAGAGATCGGAGATCATGGCGTGGCTTGAATCCAGCGCCCAAAGCTGCACCGCTCCGCGAGTGGTCGCGTGACCAAAGAATGCATCAATTCTCGAGCATTGTCATGGACATGATGGGACTCTATGCCGCCAAGAGCGCGATCCTCGTGGCTGCTCGGTTGAGGCTCGGCAACACGGCTACTCGCTTGCTTCTCCACATGGCACTGGAATGTTGGGACGAAAAGCGCGACGCTCAGGAGCCGCGGAGGTACTTCGGGGGCCGAGAGATGTCGGCCGTTGCCTTGGGGTTTCTTGCCCCTGAGAATGGCAGCGATGCGGCACACAGGGCCGTAAAGCGTGCAGTCCACGAACTCGTCGAGAGCGGCGCGATCACGCGACTGCGGGCTGGCGGCAGGGGGCTGACCTCCGAGTACGAATTGATGCTCGACAGTGCACGACCGCAGACAGCTCGGCGACAGACAAACGATCCGAATGGCCTGCCGTTCATCGGCGGCCAGGGGACCAAGGATTGGTACCCACAGAGGGCAACTTTCTAGTCCTCTAAGGGGACCGAAAAGTTGTCAGTCAGGGGGCCAAAATTAGGCCCTCTTAACAGGAAGAGACCAGAAATGAACAAAACAGAACCAGTACGCGCAGGCGATGAAGTTCGTGACTTTTGGAGTTTCGGACTTACGAACTTCGACACTGTCGGACTCGCGAAGTCCGACAGTCACTGCCTCGCCGCACCGACCTGCGCTCGTGCCCCGAACATCCGAACATCCGAACCCACAGATTCACGAACATCCGAACTTACAGACTCACGAACACACGAACCTTCGAGGTCCATAACTTTGGGACTACCAAGGACGGTGCGCTCATGAGGATCGTGGCCATAACCAACCAGAAGGGCGGAGCGGGTAAGACCACCACGACTATGAATCTCGCGGCGATCGCCGCGGAAAACTCCCGTGTCCTGGTCGTGGATGTTGACCCCCAGCAATCGACGACCTGGTGGGCCTCGACCGCGGGAGACGGGCTACCGTTCGACTTCGCTGACGACACCGACCCGGCAACGTTGGTACGGATGAGAGACCTGCCTTACGACGTGGTCTTCGTCGATACCCCTGGCAATCTAACTGACAGCGACATCCTGTCCTCGGTTCTCTCTGTCGCAGATTTTGCGATCGTCCCTACAGAGCCGGAAGCCTTGTGCATCCCGCCAATGATGCGAACCGTGCGGACCTTCATCGAGCCAACCTCGACGCCCTTCCGTGTCTTACTCAGTAAGATCGACATGAGAGTGCCAGGGCAGCTGGAAGACGCCGAGCGCCTTGTGGACGAACTTGGGCTGCCTAGGTTCGGACGTGTGATTCGCCGCTACAAGATCCATGCTGACGCACCGATCGAAGGCAAAGTAGTCACCCAATACCCTGAGTTCAAGCAAACGGCGAAGTCGATCGACGACTACCGTGCTGTAGCACTAGAGCTGATGTCGATCTGGGCCAACGCCGCAACTTCGAGCAACTAATGGCTCGGGCCAATCTTGGCAAGTTGCTCGGCAACGTCGGAGATAAGGGACCGTCCACACCACCTCTTGCGGATGCGTCCCGAATCGAAGTCGCGGCCCCCGAGCGTCCGCGGATCGCGGTTGACCCGGTTCGATCTTCGACTCGAAAGAAAACGGTACGGAAGGAAAGCAACGAGCGCACGCGGCCAACATCTGATGCTCCTACACCGACTTATCTACGCTACGTGCGGAAAGAGACAAGAATCCGGGAAGACCAACAGAACCAACTCACGGTCGAGGCGAGACGCCTCAACAGGGCCAAGAAAAGCCAGGGAGCGCGGATCACTGAGAACTCCCTCATAAGGGTCGCGATTGACTTGCTCCTCGCCCAGATTGGCGTCGCGGCTGGCGACGACGAGGACTCGATCCGCAAGTCAATGACGACATGACCGGCGTAAATAACTGGGACGACGTATCCATCTTTGATGACCGGCGGGCAGCCTTCAGGGGACTGCCCGCCGCGCCAGCATCCGACCAGTACTCGATACTCAAGGCCTGGTGAGGTTCTCCATCGCTGAGACCACTCATCGCGCACTCACCCGTGACACCGCGCTGATTTTCACTGCGCCCTGGGACGCAGTCAAATCAGCCTGCGTCAGCGCGCTCCCCTCAACGCGCCTTCACCGAAAAACCTGATTCAGGTGAGTAGATGCCAAGACTTAATCACCGGAGCCTGTCGGCATCCTTGACGGACGCGACTCGCACCATGCTGTGACGCAGATGCAGGTCGATGCTTCCCGCCGCAGATTTGCTCATACTTGTTTGCGCCACGGTACCAACGGGACGGTTCATCGAAATAGCTGCCTCTGCAGTGCGAAGCGCGCCGGAGGATTTGCCGGCTTCTACGACTATTGTTTTGGTCGCTATTGCGGCCAGCAGTTGCTCGGCTCGGCGCTGCCCTCGAACTGTGATCGCGTCCGTAGGTGGCGATTCACTGATTCGCACCGAACCATCCACAACCTCAGCGCCGAGGAGCCCCTCCGCAGCGACGGTGATCGTTCTTCCTCGCATTGCGGCGGCGGCACTTAATGACAGTTGGTCGACACCCTGGGTCATTCCTGAAGCAATAACCCATCGCCGGTCGGCAAGACCGGTGGCCAACTCGATCGTCATGTGGATTGCTCCGGCAGTTGGGTCAGCGGTTCCCGTGATCGCAACTGCCGGGAGTTCAAGGACCGCCATGTCGCCCTGGGCAAAGAGCACTAGAGGCGCACTGCGCCGGAGTGCGCTCAACTGGCTCGGCCACTGAACATCTCTCGGTGTTAACACGTGCCCTCCGTTGCGGCTCATGGAGCGCAGCGTATCCGCCACACGCTTTGCTGATGCAAGTGCGCGAATCCGCTGACGCACGAGATGCGACAAGGCAACGGGGCGATCTCGTCCATCGTGAACCGCCGCAACGAACGCAACGGGACCCCCGAGGATGTCGATTCCGATAGCCACAGTAGGATCCCCGCTGACCCCTGCAGAGGCCAGGGCAATCCGAGCGATGGTGTCGTCATCGAGCACACACGACGTGGTCCCCATGGAAGGTGACAGCGAGTTGACACTCATAGTGAGCCACGCTCCTCATGTTGATCGCGTTTCTTGCCTTCGGGCAGACCAGATCTAGCTCGACAGGATGAGGTGAAATAGCGCACGGTTCGAGTGGTGAGAGCGACGAACCGAGGGCCCGTGCCCGCAGCCCGCATCTTCCGCAAATCCTCGACTGTCAGTTCAATGAGCTCGGCTGTTTCAGCAGGCGTGAGGAAGTAGAGCTCATCCAGTTTTTCTCGTATAGCGGTAGCCATTACTCGCAGGCCTCACAGTTCAAGTCATCCATCGGGTCGACGGGCACCTGGTACTCGCCTACGGTCTCTGTGTCTCTTTGCATTTTCTTTATCCCTTCCCATGTCTTTTTCGACACAAAGTGCGAAATGGTGCGACGGTGTGAATTCGCCAGTGACCGTGGAATACCGGAGTTCCGCGAGGATATGCCGCGAAAGCACTTGCGAAGAGAGGAATCGTGCTTACACTCACCTAGCGAAAACAGACAACGAAGTTGCTGGAACATAGGAGCCATCGGCTCACCAATTGCTCGTTATCAACGAGCGTCGTTAGACCTTCTTGTGCTTGATCTTGGGTAGTAGCCGTTGGTCACGAAGAGACGCAGCTCGGACGCCAGCACCACAGCTCCTTTCGCGGAAAACTTTGCTGCGCAAACTTTGGCCACGGTGCGTTGCACTGTCAGCGGATTCGAACTGTTGGGCGTCTTCAGCCAACAGGCGACAAACCCAAGGAGATCGCCATAAATAAGAAGCCAGAACCTGACGTCGACGAATACTTCGCACCCGTCGATCCGATAGAAGGTTCGCAGTGCGACAGCTGCCAGCAGGCAGCAAGTACCGGCGTAGCAGCCGGCACTTTACGCTGGGAAGGCGTTAACGCGATTCCACTGCGGAGCCCCATACCCAGGCGCGGTGTGGTTCTCCGCTGATGGAGTTCCATTGAATGGCCATGGCTCGCTCTGTCCATGCCACTGCGTCCGCTTCAACCCGAAGGGCTCACTCGGAGTATCGGACCCATGCCCAGACGGGGCGTGGGTTTTGTGTTCGAGTGAGGTCGAAACGACTCAGTTCCAGCTCTTCATCGTTCAATGAGTCCGGGGCGCTCGATGCCATTATTCGCGCGATGATGTTCGCGTCCATTCGTTCATCGATCTGGCGCGCATAGCGCTTGCTGCTGCCCACGACATCACCATAGGTGCGGCCGCCGACTAACTATCCACAGCTTCCGGCAACGGCCCCCACGTGCGTGCGCGGTATCGCACGCTTAGATGACGACGAATTGGAGAGAGTCATGTCTAGGTACGTATTCGCAGATGAGCAAGGGCAGTCCTGGGCTGTGGGTTTCGATCCTTCGGTTGCCAGCTATTCCGCTCAGATTGACTCAACGAACGATGCTGTAACTGTCGTAGGCGATGGGTACGGCGAGGTCCACAGCGTTGACGATTTGAAGAAGAAACTGGAGCAGCGTGTGCAGCTGCCGGCCTCGATCGAGGACAAGCTTCGTGCGTGCGGACCCGAGCGCGTCACCGCTCTTCAGGCTGTCCGTGCACGTTCGCGGGTGCGGGGTATGGAACAGCACGTCCTCAGAGCAGCGCATGACGGCGTGGGCCTTTGATCGCGCACAAAGTGCGACAGTGAACTGGCGGGCAGCCATGTGGCCTGCTCTGGTCTTCTCAACGAGGGGCCGGATGCAGCTCAACTAGCCCGCAGCGCGGACAAGTGATTGTTCCGGGTTTCTCGAATCGATCGCCTGGCCGCCATTGGCGGTCGCGGCCGCACGATGGGCACGTCGTAATGGGGGAGGTCATCTCAGTTGTCAACGAGCTGGCCTCGACAGCTTCCTTCATCGCGTGATCGTGAATCTGCCGCTCACGATCATCGGCCGGCCAATCACGAAGCACGGCATGGATCGCGTCCGCTGAGACGAACGTTCGCACAGGGTGCTCGAGCTCACGGGCGACGAAGCGAGCCAGTCGGCGCCACTCGTCGACCGAGACAGACAATCCTTCGAGTTCCTGCGAGGCACAGCCATCGGCCAGTAAAGCCGCTCGGATAGTGAGTGTCAACGGGTGAACCGGCTTGCCGTTTAGTCCAATGACTGTTCCCATATGCGCATCCTAATTAGTGCCCGGGCTGTGCTGATGAAGCGATCCAGTTTGTGGATAACGGAAGGGAGCTATCGGCTGTTGGCGACGGGAAGCAGAATCGTGAAGTGCTGGGGGATCAGGACACTCGATCGATGAGGTCAGGGCCGTTTCCAGTCAGCGGTGCGATCTGGTGAGAGGTCAGGGAGCTTGCGACAGGGATTGCTGCCGCGACTGCGGCATCGACCAAAGTTTGACCGCCCGCTGTTGTGGGGGCGGTCCATTCGTCCCAGAAATCGCGGGGGAGTGTCACCGGGTTTCGATCATGCAGGTGGGCAAGCTCGGGAACGCTGGCCATGGTGAGGATCGTCGTTGACAGTGACCACGCATCATCGCCTTCCTTCGAAGGGTCCTTCCACCAGGAGAAAAGGCCCGCGAATCCGAGCAGGTCGCCTGCTGGGTCGTGGATGAAGTTGGGTGTTTTGGTTTTTCCTTCAGTGACCCATTCGAAGTAACCGGTCGCTGGCACGATGGCGCGTTTGGATTTCACGGGGTTCTTCCACGTGGCTTTGTCGGTGATGTTTTCTGAGCGTGCGTTGAACGTGGGGAACTTCTGCGAGAGATCCTTCGCCCACGGGGCGACCAAGGACCACCGGGCAAGCTTGGTGCGATGTCCGTGTTCCTCATCCTCGAAGAGGATCGGAATCTGTGTGGTCGGTTTGATGTTCCATGATGCGGACCATTCCCGGAAGTCGCCACCGGCAGCAACATATTCCTCGATCAGAGCATTGACTTTGTCATCAAGAGCAAACCGTCCGCACACGCACATGAGGGTACCCCCATTGCTGCGTCACTTGGTGGGTAGATTCGCGACACCAATTTGTCTCTACGACCATAGTTCGCTCCCTCGGCTGCGACCCTCCGTTCGCTATTTGCAGACTCCTCCACTGCGTTCCCCCGCTTAGCAACCGCTTACTGCGGGTACTTCGCCTCCTCCGCTCTCTATTGCTCTACGTGCCCAACCGGCACCGCGAATCTGATAACCCAATAGAGAGAGAAACAATGGCTAACTCACGCAACGAGATCTTCGACCTCGAAACGATCAGTACAACTATTTCCAATCACGCCCACGCCGGCATCCGGTCTGACAGGTTGGCGGCGCGTGCACTTGATCTGGCAATGTTTGGAGGCATGGGATACGAACTCGTCTCCACTCTGAAGGTTGAGGGTGAAGGATCGATCGCGATTCTCGACACCCTCCAGCGGCGAAAGAGTGACTAAGTCTTTCTTGAGGGGGTGGCTTCTGCTGCCCCCTCGATGGGAGGGGTGCCGTTATCGCACAGAGTTCGGATACGCCGATAGGGTTTGGTTATGCCTGACGCGGTGGATTTCTCCCTCCAATCGGCGCGTGCATTCGCGGACAAATACGCTTCAGCGAAGTCAGAGAAGCAACTCGCGCAGTCGTATTGGCGAGATTTCTTTGGCATGGTCTGCGGTATCGACGATCTCCTTGCGACGGGAGTCGAGTTCGAGCAGCCCGTCAAGTCAGCCGCAACAGGTATGACGAACTTCGTCGACGTGCTCTGGCCGGGCGTAGTTCTTGTCGAGCACAAAACCGCCGGCAAGGACTTGGACAAGGCAGAGACACAAGCCCGTGATTACCTCGTTTCGTTACCGCTAACACATCGCACCCCGGTCATCATCGTTTCTGACTTCGCTCATATTCGTATTGTCGAGGTACTCGCAGGTAGAAGCATCGAGTTCTCCCTAACCGAGCTGCCGGATCACCTTCACCGCATCGAGGCAATTGTGGGCAACCACGCCAAGGAAGCAGCGCGCCCCGAGGTTTCCGCTGACATTCAAGCCGTCCAGCTGATGGCTGACTTGTTCCTCGCCTTCGAGAAGGCCGGCTATAGCGGCCACGAGGTCAGCGTGTTTCTTGTCCGTGTGCTCTTTCTCCTATTCGGTGACGACACCCGCATGTGGAAGAGAGTGGGGCATGGCCTTTTCGCAGAGTTCATTTCCGACTCCTCGACTGACGGAATCGGGCTAGGCGGACGCATCCAAGAACTCTTCCAGGTCCTCGACACACCGCCCGAGAAACGGCCGTCGTCTCTCAATCCGAGACTCACTGACTTCCCGTATGTCAACGGGGGACTCTTCTCCGAATACCTCCACGTCTTCTCCTTCACTGAAGAAATGCGCGATTCGCTGGTTAACGCATCGGCCTATGACTGGTCGAAAATTAGTCCCGCCATCTTTGGCTCGATGTTCCAAACCATCAAAAGCAAAGAAGACCGCCGCGCGCTCGGTGAGCACTACACCTCAGAGGCGAACATCCTGAAGGTGATTCGTCCGCTCTTCCTCGACGACTACCTCGAACGACTTCGTAAAGCTTGGGAAAGCCCCGCGGCGCTCAAGCGCTTGCGATCCGCACTCGGCGTAAATCATTACCTCGATCCTGCCTGTGGCCCGGGAAACTTTCTCGTTGTTGCCTATAAACGGCTACGTGACATCGAACTCAAAATTGTGGCGCGACTCCAAGAGTTGGGAGGAACACAAGGCCAGGTTGGGCTCGATGGGTCGATTGGTCTGCAAGTTCACCTCTCCCAATTCCACGGGATCGAGTATGAAGAATGGTCATCGCAAATTGCGACCGTGGCAATGTTCTTGGCTGACCACCAAGCGAATCTAGCTCTAGACGAAATCACAGGGGCTGCGCCTAACCGTTTCCCCATCACAGACAGCTCCATCATCGTGCACGACAACGCCCTGCAAGTGAACTGGGCCGAGGTCTGCCCCATGGATGAAAACACCGTCATCATGGGCAACCCACCCTTCTACGGCTCATTTCTGCAAAGCCCAGAACAAAAAGCAGACACGGTAAGCGTCTGGAAGGGAATATCCGGCAGCGGCAATCTCGACTATGTCGCAAATTGGTATTTGGTCGCTGCTCGACACATCGCGTCGACGGGCGGACGAGCCGCATTCGTCTCAACGAATTCCGTCACACAGGGTCAGCAGCCCGCAATTATCTGGGGGCAGATAAATCCGCTGGGTGTTGCTATCGACTTTGCCCACCGCACGTTTTCGTGGACCAACGAAGCATCCGGCAAAGCAGCTGTGCACTGCGTCATCATCGGGTTCTCTGCTCGACCTAAACCGAAGAAGCTGCCGCTTTGGAACTATCCCACGGTAAAGGGTGACCCCGAGCTGGGCTGGGCAACCCAGATCAACGCCTACTTACTAGATGCACCAAACACTTTGATCACTGCGCGCAGGAAGCCTCTCCACGCAGACACCCAGCCGATGGACTACGGCAGCAAGCCCACAGACGGTGGCTCCCTTTCAAACATCAGCTCCGCCGAAGCCGACTACATAAAGGCGAACGATCCCGTAGCCGCAAAATATTTGCGCAGGCTCGTCGGGGCGCGAGAACTCATCCATAACGACGTGCGTTTCTGCTTGTGGCTTGTCGGGGCAAGCCCCGCAGACTTGCGAACTTCACCAACACTCGCCACACGCATCAAAGCCGTGCGTGCACTGCGAGAGGCGAGTCCGAAGAAAATGACTCAGCAGGATGCAGAACGCCCATCCGAGTTCCAAGAGATCCGCCAACCAACAACCAACAACTGACTACATCGCCGTCCCTCTCCTTTCGTCAGAAGATCGGGAGTATGTTCCTGTTTCTCTGTTCACGCCCGAGACCATTGTGAATAATTTAGTTTCTGAATCGCCCTGGGTTTCGTTCCTAGGTTTTCTCTTGGGAAGCGGTCGCTCTCAAGAGTGATTCAGCATCAGCGTAGTACTCGTTCTCGGCTTCGGTCGGGGTGCGGTAATCGAGCTCGGAATGAAGGCGCTGGTTATTCCACCACCACACCCATTCCAGCGTTGCGAGTTCGACCTGCTCGACGGTGCGCCACGGCCCGCGAGCACGGATCAGTTCCGTCTTGTAGAGCGCGTTGATGGCCTCAGCCATCGCATTATCGTAGGAGTCGCCGACGGTCCCTGTTGAGGGAATGGCGCCAAGTTCCACGATCCGGTCCGTGTAAACCAAAGCCATATAGTTTGATCCGTGATCGGAGTGATGGGTCAGCCCAGTGAGGTCGCCGTCGGCGTCGAAGGCGGCCATGTCCAGTGCTTGAAGAGGCAGAATGTCGGCCTTCAGCGTCGCTGCGACATTCCAGCCCACGATACGACGTGAGAACACGTCAGTGACGAACGCGACATAGGCGAAGCCCTGCCAGGCTTGAATCCCAGCGATCGTCGCAACACTAGCGGCGAGGAGCGGGTATGCCTGCGAGGAAGTACACGGAGCAGCAGCGTCTTGAGTTCATGACTTTGATTGATCGTGGCGGCTCTGTTCGGGCGGCTGCGGTAGCAGTTGGCGCGCATCCCGATCGCGGCTATCAGTGGATGAAGCAGGCGGGGTTGTCAACGCCGCGCAGCACGCAGCGCAAATACACGGCGGCGGAGAAGGCGGAATTCTTCAAACGATTAGAGGAAGTGGGTAACGTCTCGGCGTTCGCGCGGGAGCTCGGCTTGAATCGGGTGAGTTGCTACGTCTGGGCGCATAAGGCCGGGATCTTCATGGCGGCCTATTCGGATGCGAAGCGGCAGGAGTTCCTCCGGTTGCGACGCGAGGGTGTATCCCGGCGTGAGGCCGCGGGCCGGCTCGGGATCGAGGCGCATCAGGCGCTGGACTGGGACAAAGGTATTCGGGTGTTTTCCAAGGGGCGCATCTACCCCGATCGTCGTATTGTGCTTTACCGTCCGGCCGAGAGACTGGCTAATGTGAAGAATCCAAGAACTGCGTGGGTGCAGGGTGGACGAGTTGCTCTGGCCAGGGTCGAGCAGGTCATCGATTCCCGTTACCTCAGTCTGTTGGAGCGGGAACGTTTGAAGGATCTGCAGTCATTGGGGCTGTCTATCAGGCGTATCGCGACGATGATGGGTCGCTCACCGTCGACGATCAGCCGTGAATTGCGGCGCAACACCGTCAGCCGGCATGGATACCTGCCCCACAACGCCCATCGAACGTCGGCCAAGCGACGAGAGCGTCCGAGGGCCTCGAAACTTGCCGCCAAGGGGCCGCTTCACGACTACGTCGAGGCAAAGCTGGCCAAGCGGTGGTCTCCGGAGCAGATCAGTCACCGGCTTCGGCGAGACTTTCCTCATGACGAGACAATGCGTGTGAGTGGCGAGACGATCTATCAGGCGATCTACGTCCACCTGCATGGGGAACTGAAACGCGAGTTTGCCCGGTCGCTGCGGCGAGGTCGATCCGCCCGGAAGTCGCAACGTGATCCCCATGCCCGGGCCAGCCGGTTCGTTGATCCGATGACGCCATTGACTGAGCGGCCCGCGGAGGTTGAGAGTCGAGCGGTTCCCGGGCACTGGGAGGGAGATCTGATTGTTGGGGCGGGTAGCCGATCGGCGGTCGCGACCGTTGTCGAGCGCAGCACCCGATACGTTGTCCTCGGATATCTCCCGGTGGAGCGCACCGCGGAAGCTGTCAGAGACAGCCTCATTGCAGCCTTTTCGGGACTCCCCTCGAGCCTTCGTCGCACGCTCACCTGGGATCAAGGCGCCGAGATGAGCGAACACAGCAGCGTCGCGATGGTGACGAACATGAAGGTCTACTTTTACGATCCTGCCTCACCCTGGCAGCGCGGCACGAATGAGAACACGAACGGGCTGCTGCGCCAATACCTACCCCGGCGCAGCGACCTCAGAATTCGAAGCCTCGAGGAACTCACCGCCATCGCGGACGAACTCAACGGGCGCCCCCGGAAATCCCTCAACTGGGACACCCCCGCGGAGCGCATAGCTGCTTTACTAAACACAACATAGACCAGACCGTTGCGACGATCGCTGGGATTCAAGAGGTGCGCACATACGTCACGTCAACGACCCAGAGCTTGCGCGGTGCATCAGCGTGGAAGCGTCGCTGCACGAGATCCGTGGGGCGTCGCCCTGCTGGATCCGATTTCGTCGTGAACACCCGCTTTGACCGTTTGACGCCGCGCAGCCCCTGGGCTCGCATGAGTCGCCCGGTCTGATCCCGGCCGATCTCCCAACCCTGCCGCTTCAGCAGGCGATGCATTTTCCGGACCCCGTAGACGCCATAGTTCTCGGCGTGAAGCCGTGCGATCTCGCCGCCGATTAGCTGATCCGACAGGGTTCTCGCCGACGCCGGGCGGCCTTTCGCCGCACGATACCCGCGGGCCGTCACGAATCCCACCTCAGCTGCGCGCATCGTGCGGCAGACGAGCTCGACCCCAAAACGATCCTTCATCACGTCGATGAAGCGGATCATCTCGACGAGGTGCGGCCGAGCTCGGTGGCGAAAAATACGCTCGCAGACCGCAGGATCTCGTTCGCCTTCTCTAGCTCCACGATCTGCTTCTTCAACCGTTTGATCTCCACCTGCGCCTCGGAGGTCGTCCCGGGCTCACGACCGGCGTCGATATTGGCACGCTTCTTCCATAACCGCAACGTTTCAGGATTCACGCCAAGCCGGCCGGCGACATGGCTGGCCGCAGCGAAATCAGACAGGTGATCAGGACGAGCCTGCGCGAGCATCCGCAACGCACGCTCACGAAAATCGGCTGGGTAAGGGTTAGTCATAGTTCCATCCTCCAAAAGGATCAGACGGAACGAAACCCAGGGCGATTCATTCTGCCCGAAGTGGTGCGCGAGGTCGGCAAGGACACCGAGGTGATGGTCGACACCGGCATCATGAACGGTGCGGATGTCGTCGCCTCCCTAGCGCTTGGCGCAAAGTTCACGCTCGTGGGCCGCGCATACCTTTATGGCCTGATGGCCTGATGGCCGGGGGTCGTGCCGGGGTCGATCGCACGATCCAGATCCTCTCGGACCAGGTCATCCGCACGATGAAGCTCCTCGAGGTCGCCACTGTCGAAGAACTCGAACCCAAGCACGTGACACAGCTTCAGCGACTGATCCCACGCGAGCTGTCGCCCCGGTTGGCTGCTGTTGAGGCACCTCCAAGAACCAACGTAATTGGTTTGGGTGGCCGCCCGAGCGATAGTATTGGTTCATGAATGGAAACCGACTCCCTCAACCGGAATCAGGGTTCAGGCCGATAGATCCCAGAAAGCGGTAAACAAATGTCATTTGAAGTAATCGAAACTACCAATGCACCCGCCCCAGGCGGAGCATATTCACAGGCTGTAAAAGGTGGTGGTTTAGTCTCGTTCTCGGGTCAAGTCGGCCTGGAACCTGACTCGGGGGCACTGGCTGATGGTGTCGCCGCGCAGACGAGGCAAGCGCTAAAGAACCTAGACGCCGTCCTCAAGGCCGCACACGTGAGTAAGGGCGATGTAATCAAAACAACCTGCTTTCTAACGGACATCGCAAACTTTGCCGAGTTTAACAAGGAGTACGAAGATTTCTTCGGGCCCTACAAACCGGCTCGCAGCACGGTAGGTGTCGGTCTCGCTGGTAGCTATCTAATAGAAATTGAAGCTTTCGCCATCGTCCCCGAAACCCAGCCATAATCGATTAAAGGGCTTTCTATTTAGGTACCCCGGCCGACCAACGTCCACTGGATGTCGTGTCTGGAGGGTCCAAAAGGCCTACATGTGGGACGTACTGATGGCTAAGGGTATCAACATAGAAAGCCCCTATCGATTATTAACACTATTGCGCCAATACTGCATGCGGTGGAATGTTTATCTGGGCAGTCGTGATTTACCAATGATTTAGATGCTTGACAAAAACCAATGATTAGTGAAAGTCACAATCAACTAGAGGATGGCGTTCAGTGGGAGACGAGAAACGCAGCGAACCGGTAAAGTCCGCGGGCAGAGCGCTAACGCTTGTGGAGTATGTCGCGGCAGAAGGTCCAAAGAACTTTACAGAAATACTCGAGGCGTTGAACATTCCTCGGTCAAGCGCACACAGTTTGTTGCAAACACTTACTGATGCCGGCTGGCTTGAGCACGAGCCTCGGTCAAAGCAGTACTCTTTAGGACTTCGTGCATGGCAAGTCGGACAGCGCTATCGTGGTCATTCTGATCTCGCTGATGTTGCTAAGGGTGCTATGGATCGACTCGTCAGAGCTGTTGGCGAAACAGTACAGATCGCCAGACTTAATGGGTTGGAAAACATCTACATCGCAATAAGTGAATCTGACAAGCAAATGCGATTGGCTTCCTCTGTCGGGGGCCGCCTGCCAGCCCATGCGACCGGCGTCGGGAAAGTTCTGCTGAGTATGCTTGACCCCGTCGCGGCCGAGCAACTATTGCGACCAGCCTCGTTATCTAGTTTTACTGACAGAACTATCACTGATGCTGACGAGCTCCTTTCCTCTCTTGAAAGCATCAGAGCTCAAGGTTTCGCCATGGACGATGAAGAATACGTCAGCGGTTGTCGATGTGTGGCGGTTCCGCTAACCAGCTCGAGCGAAGGGGGAATGCTCACGGCAATTTCAGTGACCATGCCGACATCTCGTACCGATCAGAACTGGCCAGAATCAATGCTTCAGCCACTACGGCTAGCTGCCAATGAGATTCGCTCCACTTTGGGCATTCCCAAGGTCTGACAGGAAACTGACACCACCGAGCTGGCGCCTGCCCTGAAGCTTGGAGGGCATGATCTTGACCCGAAACCCTAGTTGCTGAAATACTAGAGTCAGTACGTTCATGGATGAGAAAAAAGTTCAAGCATAGGAATCTCTTATCCCTATGTTGAGTGTTAGTTACTGATTGGATAGAACGCGTTGGAATCGAACAATGGCCTCCCCGCAAGGAAAGAAGACTTCCTTGGACTTGAGAACGTTCACTACTTTTACACGGGCGCCGAGGGTCCTCCGCTGAAAACTCACCCCAGTGCCTTTGAAAGTTATCTCGCACACAAGTCAGCAGGCCAGCCCGGGCGTGACCACCACGATGTGATCATGAATAGCTGTCGCGCTCAGCTAGCGGGACTTATGGGAGTAAATGCGCAGAATATTGCCTTGGTCTCAAGCTCGTCAGAGGCATTGCATCGGGTCGTAGAGAGTATCCCCTGGCGAACCGGAGGGAATGTGGTCAGCTGCGACATTGAGTTCCCCTCTGTGACACTCCCGCTCGTATCGCTGAAGACGCGCGGCGTAGACGTCCGCATAGTCGCCAACCAGGAGTGGCGTGTTTCAGAAGACGACATCGCGGCTTCAGTCGATGACAATACCCAGGCCATCATTCTGAGCCACGTAAGCTACATGTCCGGGTCTCGATTCGATCTGGAAAAGCTCTCGGCCCTAGCGCGAAAAGTTGGAGCTCTTTTGATCGTGGATGTCACACAGTCGCTTGGGGTCGTTCCAGTAGATGCGACGCAAGCGGACATCGTGATTGCGAGCACATACAAGTGGCTGCTTGGCGCACACGGCACTGGCGTTGTCTATATCAAGGATCCAGAATCAAGTCTGTTGCAGCCAGAATTTGTAGGGTGGCGCTCCGTTCAAGACATGTTTGCACCAGATCGCTTCGAGCGTTTCCAGCTTTGGCCTGACGCGCGCCGTTGGGAGCTTGGGTACCCAGGGTTCCCCAGCCTCTACATGCTCGAAAGCTCGCTCCAGTATTTGACTCAGTACTCACCAGAGTCGATTGAGAAACATATCCTGCAGTTGGGAACAGTGCTTTTGGAGGGTGCAATCGGTCACGGAATGTTGAATATGACCCCTCTGCTACCGGAGCTGCGCGCCGGGAATATTGCGCTCAGGGCTAATGAGCCAGTCAAGTTGGCTCAGGACCTGTCAGAAAAAGGGATCCTCGCTTGGGGTGGTGATGGGCGAATCAGATTCTCAATTCACCTCTTTAACGATCTCAGCGACGTAGAGGCGGCACTCTTGGCGTTGACGGAACTTGTCCCGTCCAAGTGACGCTAATGATGGCTCGATGAAGACACCATGTTGGCGGCCATGGAAATGTGCCCACAGGCGGCCAGACCAAACGTGTATTCAGGCAGAGAATCCCTCGTCAGGAAATCCGCCGCAGGCGTGAAAAATCGAGCTCATTCTGGACGGCACCGTGAGTTCCGTCATGGGCGTCACAGGCAGCCCAGAATGCACCACGGACGCTCCAACGGCCTGTAGACGGGCAGAGTTTCGACGAGTCCAAGAGAGCTGTCGGGGCCTTGCTGCCATCGCGCGGCCAGGACAGCCGCAGGCTGAAGTCACGCAACGTGACACCGGGAAGATCGAACCGGTGAGGATTGACCACATTCCCTTGATTTCAGGCGTCAAGGCGAGCCCATGTGCGGCCACTGACCAATGACGATATGCGGGCTCAGTGGTGGCCGTGTGTGGGCACTTTCTCATGGCCGCTAACAACACCACGCTAAAGCCGCCAGACACACTTCGTATGGTCCGCCGATGGCTCACTTAAGAAGTGATGCATTGAGCAAGTGGGGCCGTAGAGGTCATAAGCGGATTTCAAGAGATAATGCCAAGGTAAGAACCCATCTCGATTTAGACAATTTTGCCCAACAATTTTCGAGAATTAGCTGTCGAATCGGACAAGCACCTTTCCGGGCGTCCCATCATGTGCCGCTAGGCGCGTGAACAGACTCGGAGCTTCTTCAAGTGGAACTTCGAGGCTAATGAGCCGCGCAAGCTCGCTGGGCCCGGAGGATACCCACTTTGCCGCATCCCGGAAGTCACCATCGGAATACGTGAAGCTACCGACGATTGACTTATCGGCGGTGCTGACCTGGTAGGCGTCGAGGCTAATGACCGGGGCTCCCATACCCACAAGGCATATGCGTCCGCCGAGTTTAGTCGCCTCAATCGCGTCGGCCAAGGTTTTTCCAATTCCAACCGCGTCGATAGAAACGTCGGCGAGGCTTCCGAATTGCCTCCTCACTGCGGCTTGCACGTCTTCTTGGCCAGGATCAATCGCAACTGCGCCAATTTGTTCGCAGAGTTCTCTTCTATCTGGATCTATTTCACTGACGATGATGCCACTAGCTCCGCTACGGCGGGCGGCGAGAATTACGGATTGGCCGATAGGACCACCACCCACGACTAAAATCTTGTCGTCTTTGTGTACGACGACGCGACGGACGGCATGAAACGCGACGGCGAGAGGTTCGATGAGCGCACCGTAGGTTTCGGGCATTGTTTCAGAGATGCTCACCACATTCGATTCCGGAACCACAACGTACTGGGCAAAGGCGGCCACCGTTGTCGAATCCACACCAATCAGCACGCGGTCTTCGCAATGCTGCCATTCACCGCTTCGGCTTGCATCGCAGCGCCCGCAGGGGACTACTGGATTGAATGTGACTAGGTCTCCGACAGAGAAACCGGCAGCACCAGTGCTCGGGCCCATAGCGGAGACGCGACCGACGGTCTCGTGTCCCATAACCTGACCAGGTACGCGACGCCCTGTCTCGCCAGTCAATCCGTGAATGTCAGAACCGCAAATGCCCGTCGCGATGGTAGAAATGAGCACTTCGCCGTCGCCCGCAACCGGATCAGGGCGTTCTTGGACAACCATTTTTCCGTACGCTTCGAGCGCCAAAACTAGCATTATGTTGAATCCTTCTGTCATTGAGACTGCGTACCTCAGGGCCAGGCGGCCCTTATAAGAATCATCAAAAGTTCACCCCAATGAACTCCAGTTCCCGGACGCGAATTTTGAATGTAGTATTGCAGCCCTAAGCAGATGCCGTCAAGTTGCTTGCACGAGCCAGCGACGTTGCACCCCGAGGCGCTTAAACAGTCCGGCACGCGGGCTTGACGTTCGAAGATGTGGCTGGCATAGTACATATCAGAAATTCGCCTATACAAATTATGTTCACAAGACCGAACGAAGGGGAATCCTAATGCCAGATCCATTGGGCGTTAATAAGTGGCCTGCATATTCTCTCGTCGTGCCGCCGGGTGCTGTTCGATGAAGCCGGGGACTCTGGAGGAGGAATTGCCGAGTGAACCTATTTCGGGGCAGCCGCTTCTTGCAATGAGTGATATCTCAAAGACCTTCCCCGGTGTCTTGGCTGTTTCTGGAGTGAACCTGGAGATTCTTAGCGGTGAGATTCACGCGATCGTCGGAGAAAATGGGGCTGGAAAGTCGACTCTCATGAAGATTCTCGCGGGCGTCTATAAACCGACTTCGGGGACTATCTCGTGGAAAGGGCAGACGGTTTCCCTTGCCTCCCCGCAAGCAGGGCAGCAACTCGGAATCAGGATGGTATTCCAAGAGCTGAGCCTTGTGCCCGACTTGACCGTTGCCGAAAACATTTCTCTGGGCAGAATGCCTAAGAATGGACTCTTCCTCGACCGTAAGCAAATGATTCGTCACGCAGTAGAGGCGCTGGCCACGATAGGCGAAGATCTAGACCCTAATGCGCTCATTGCAGACCTGACAATCAGCCAGCGACAACTCGTAGAGATCGCCAGGGTCATCAGTTCAGGCGCGGAGTTAGTTGCCTTGGACGAACCAACATCGTCTCTCACTGAACATGAAGCCCAGAAGCTCCTCACGATAATCAGAGCCCTAAAGGAAAAGGGAATTTCGGTTATTTACATTAGCCACCGGTTGCACGAAGTGCTTGAAATAGCTGATCGCGTCACAGTAATGCGTGACGGGAAATCGATTGACTGCCGACCAGCGACGGAAACGTCGCCTAGTGAACTTGTTCGCGTGATGGTCGGCCGGGACCTTGAGGACGTCTTCCCCAAGACAGTTGTTGAGATTGGCGACGTCGTTTTTCAGGCAAAGTCACTCACGAGTGCTGGTCGATTCTCAGACATAAGCGTGGAAGTACGAAGTGGAGAAATCGTTGGGCTCGCTGGACTGGTTGGGGCCGGTAGAACTGAGTTTGCGCGGGCGGTTTTCGGGCTAGATCATTTTGACTCCGGAAGTTGTCAGATAAACGGCATCGACGTGAGGCCACGCAATCCGGCGCAGGCCATTCGGCTCGGAATCGCGTATCTTCCAGAAGACCGGCGGCTACTGGGCATAGTCCCTCCGCTCACCATTCGGGAGAACCTGACCTTATCGAGCCTGCGAAAGGTATCAAGAGCTGGCCTCATAAAGAGGCGTGCAGAAAGCGTGGAGGGCACGCAGCTGGCTGAATATATGACGGTTTCCCCTCCGGCAATAGAGAGTCGAATTGACACCCTCAGTGGCGGAAATCAACAAAAGGTTGTTCTTGGAAGGTGGCTTGCCACAAACCCGTCGTTGCTCATACTCGACGAACCAACACGTGGTGTTGACGTTGGCGCAAAAGCGGAGATTCATCGAATAATCGGCAAACTCGCGAGCGAAGGCATGGCAATACTTATGATCTCGTCCGAATTGCCAGAAATCATCGCTGCTTCTGACCGGGTTTATGTGCTCCACGAAGGCGCGATTTCTGCAGAGCTCAGTCGAGAAGAAGCTACAGAGGAAAACATTATGGTCGCTGCGACCGGAGCGGCGGTGAACTGAGATGTCAACAAATCGTGGACGATCGGTGAAAGACATGCCTCAAGTAACGCTAGATAGCGAGATTGGCCAGCGTCACAGCAAGTCTCGAGGAAGCATTGGATTCGCGATCGGGGTTCCGTTGACGGTAATCCTGCTTCTTGTCGTCGGCACGACGACATCTCCAGAGTTTTTGACTGTCCGCAACCTACTCAACGTTCTCACGTCAATTTCCATTGTCGGCATTGTTGCTGTGGGCATGTCCTTTGTCATGATCTCTGGAGGTTGGGCCGACCTTTCGGTTCCCGCGGTCGTTGCGACGGGAGCGATCCTTGCACTTGGCATGCAAAGCACATTTGGTACGATCGGTGCGATACTGATCGCACTGGTGGCCTGTGCAACCGCCGGCCTGATAAATGGTCTGATAGTTGGGTTCATAAAAGTGAACCCAATTGTCGTAACTTTAGGCACAAATATCATTGTGCTCGGGGCCGCGCAAGCATTCGTTGGCGGCGACATCGTCTACAACAATGACCCAATAGCCAACGCAATAGTCGCGGGAAGAGTTTTTGGAATTCCCTTCATCGCCCTCGTTTTCCTCGTTGTCTTGCTTTTCGCTCATATAGTTCTCGCTCACACTGTGTGGGGGCGGTGGACAATTGCGGCAGGCGGCAACTATGCAGCTGCTGCAGCCTCGGGCGTGCCAGTAAAACTAGTTCGGTGCCTGGCGTTCGTCGGCACAGCCTTAGCGGCGGGGCTGAGTGGGTGTTTGCTCGCACTTTCGTTGCAGAGCGCGCGCCCCGTAATTGGAGCCGGATACGAATTCGACGCGATAACAGCACTGGTGGTCGGCGGCGTGAGCCTGCTTGGCGGAGCTGGCAGCATACCCAGGGTGCTCGGTGGGCTTCTCATAGTTCAGCTCATAAAAAACATCATGGTGCTACAGGGATTCCCGACAACCTCACAAGGCCTTGCTGAGGGGCTCGTAATTGTCTTTGCCGTGGCACTCGACATCAAACTGCGGAAGAGATCGGGTGACCTGTAATGGCGCATATATTCACGATTGGGACTGCGCTTCTCAAGGCGCGACTTTGGGTAATCCTCACGGCGACACTCCTCTACGGAGCAATATTTGTTCCCGGATTTTTGTCGTTTCGTACGCTCGCCTTTAGCTTTGACCGAGCTACCACAATTGGAATTGCGGCAGTCGGGATGACAGTGGTTCTTATCGCCGGGCAGATCGATTTGTCGATCGGATCCGTAGTGGCCCTGACCGGAATCGTGGCCATTGGATTGCAGCCCGTTCTCCCCGCGTGGATTGCTTTCCTCTTCGCAATACTTTGTGGAGGTCTCCTTGGCCTTGTGAATGGCGTGCTTACAGTTGTTTTCAAAATCAACTCGATGATCGCGACGCTGGCGACAATGCTTGCAATTAGCTCCGTAGCTTTCTTGGTTACGAATTCGCTACCCGTTTCAGGGACAGACCCGTTTTTTGGCGCGGCCGTGACTGGGAACTTGGTATGGCTCTTTACCAATCGCACAGCAATTTTCCTAGTTCTAATCCTCCTTCTACATGTTTGGCTCACTCGGTTCCCGTCCGGGAGAAACCTGTTCGCCGTCGGCAGTGACATTGGGGCAGCTCGTGACAGTGGAATAACGGCTTCGCGGATACTCGTGGGCGCATTCATCTTTATCGGTTTGTGCGCAGGGTTGTCAGGCGCCTTGTTCTCACTTCAGATCAACACAGGGTCCCCAGTCTTTGGGACCACAGTGCTGCTGGCAACAATCACCGCAGTGGTAATGGGAGGCACAACCCTAGAGGGAGGCAGGGGGTCAGCACTGGGAACACTTGGCGGCGTTATCACTGTGACAGCTCTCACAACCGCATTCGAATATGCCAGCGTCCCCGTCTACTTCCAGACGATCGTAATTGGGACGATTCTTATCGTCCTGATTGTTCTCGATCGGGCACTGGGCCGATCGCCACGGCGGAAAGCCTCCATCCCGCAAGTCTTTGCAAAACTCACTGGAAAGCCAGCAGCGTAAATCACATTCCAATAATCAGGCACACCTCGAATGCACCAACCAATAAGGAGAATGAAAAATGAAAAGGACAGCAAAAAAAATCGGACTGCTAGCGGTCGCGATGACCGTTGGTCTTGCAGCAACTTCGTGTGCAGCTGACACTTCGGGGTCAACGGGAAATGAAGGCGCAAGCGGAAAGACCGTTTGCTACATCACCGCCGCAGCAGCCCACCCCTACGTAACTCCAGCCAATGAGGCTATTGAAAAAGCTACAACAGAGGCAGGCGTGACGCTGGTTGAGGTGAGCCAGGAGTTTGATGTTCAAACGGGAACTGACCAGCTCTCTACCTGTGTTGGACGCGGTGTTGACGGAATTATCCTGTGGCCGTTGGACCCAGATGCCTACACTTCGGGTCTTCTCAAGGCTCAACAAGCTGGGATTCCCGTCGTCGCGATGAATAGCCCTCTTGGTGAAGACGCATCGAAGCTAGTCGAATCGTTCACTGGCCCCGATCCTTATGAAACGGGTGTCCTTGCCGCACAGCTGCTCAATGAAGAACTCGACGGCGTTGGAAATATTGTTGTGATCTCAGGGCAGGCCGGAAACGGAACGTCGGTTAACACGGAAGCTGGCTTCTACGCCGAGCTAGAAAAGCTGGGATCAAAGATCGAGGTCCTCCAAACTGTGTACGCTAACTTCGATCAGCAGGATGCCCTTGTGGCGTCACGAGATCTCATCACGCGATTTGGAGACACGATCGACGGCGCATTCACCATCGACGATGGAATGGCGCACGGTTTTGTTGACGCGTGGACTGAAAGCGGCTCGACAAAGGTGCCTGCAGTAACCGGAGTTAACGGTCAACAGGATGCGTTCGAACTCATCAGAAGCGGCATGATGACGGGTACGGTTCTCCAGTCTCCAGTGACGGATGGGGAAGTAGCCATCGCCACGATGATTGTGTTGCTCGAAGGAAAGACGGTGGACAGCCGGATTCCGATTCCGCTGCCAGTGATCACCAACGAGAACATCGACGAGCACCAGCCAGCGTTCTAGGGCCGGACTACTAGAAACTAATGAGATTGGGCATGCACACAAATGGTTAAAGTCGCCTTAATTGGAGCAGGTGCAGTTGCGGACCTCCACGCCAAATCAATTGTCGAGGTCAATGGCATCGAAATGGTCGGTGTCTGCGACACCGACGTTGAGTTGGCCGCGAACAAAGCCGAGAAATGGGGGACCAGGCACTATTCGAACTCAGTCGCCGTTTTCAACGATGATAGCGTCGATGCCGTCCTAGTGCTCACCCACATGGATAGCCACCTCGAGCTGGCCTCAAACGCCATTTCTGCAGGAAAACATGTTTTTCTGGAGAAGCCTGTTTCAAAAAGTGCGGAGGGAATTGAAGCACTGTCCGCACAAGCAAAAGCGGCCAATTTGGTATGCATGCCCGATCACAATTACGCGTATATCCCAGAGTTCAGGCGACTTAAACGGATCGCTGATCGCGGGGACCTAGGCACAATTCGTAGTTTCCATATGAACTACGTCATCCCCCACGATGAGGAGCTAGCAAGCCGCTATACGGGAATTCTGGAAGAGGTGATGATTCATCACAGCTATTTGACGCTATCAATCCTAGGGAAACCGGACTGGGTGGTAGCGGGGGTGGCGAAGCCAGGGTGGAAGCTGCACAAAGCAGAGGACCAAGCTTGGATGGCTTGGGACTACGATTCGGGCGCATCTGCTCACCATTTCGCATCATTCGCCACAGACGACCTGAGCAACGACCCCTGGACTTGCATAGTTAAGGTTCTGGGCACCAACGGGTCCGCAGAAGTCAACTGGCGAACTTCCATGTTCAACCGGAAGTTCGGCACACATTCCTTCGCTTGGGTCGCCTACGAGGAAAGCTTCTCAGAAGCCCTATCGGCTTTTAGGGACGCAGTGCAAGAGGAGGTGCCGTTTGTTTCAACTCTGGATGATGCTGCAACCTCCGCGCGAATAATTGAGAAAGCGTATCTCGCAGCCAAAGAACATCGCAGTATCCCTCGGATCGATCCTCAGGGCAAGGCGGCGTGGTGACAAACGACATCAACCAGGGCTGGATAGATTCCCATTTCCACTATTGGCGAGTATCGCGAGGCGACTACCCGTGGATGCCCAAAGACGGCCCGCTAAGGCGGGACCATCTCCCGGCAGAACTCAGGAAACTGAGCGCGGAGACTGGTGTTGTCGGCAACATTTTGGTGCAGGCCGCACCAACGGTGAACGAAACCGAGTACTTGCTCGGAATCGCTGACGCTTCTCCTGAAGTACTCGGGGTTGTGGGTTGGGTCGACATGGAAGATGGCTCTTTTAGCGATCTACAACGCTTTACAGACAATGAGAAGTTCGTCGGAATACGACCGATGATTCAAGACATTGACGATGATGCGTGGATTACTCGCCCTTCGGTGTTTTCTTCCCTGAAAGAACTCGCGAGAGTGGGGCTCAGCTTTGACTTGCTCTGCAACCCTCGGCATCTTGAGTATGCAGTGCCAGTACTTAAACGAGTGCCGGAATTACGCGTTGTTGTGGACCACCTAGCAAAGCCTGACTACAGGAATCTTGACGATGACTGGCGGAAGTGGATGGGGCGCCTTGCCGCAATGCCCAACGTCGCGTGCAAAGTTGCTGGGCTGGTTAGCGAGGCGGGGACGTCGTGGCGGAACGCGGACTTCACTAGTCACATCGACGTAGTACTTGATCAGTTCGGGCCAGATCGGCTCATGATTGGCACAGATTGGCCGGTCCTTAATGGCGTTGCCTCATATACGGAGGTTGTTGAGCTTTACGAGCAAATCTTCCAAGGTCTTTCGCCGTCAGAAAAAGCGGCCATATGGTCGAAAACCGCTGTTCGCTCATACGGGCTCGTCACGTAATTGACAGTTTTCAAGTTTGGACAAGGGTATGGAGAAGGTATGAAACTGGCTCGCTTGGGTGAACTTGGACATGAGATTCCGGTAGTTATCGATGGCGATACAACATTTGACATAAGTGCGCTGCGAACTGATTTCAACGCGGAATTCTTCGAGTCCGGCGGCCTAGATGAGGTTCGGTCCGCCTTACTTGCTGACGATCTACCGGAAGTGCCGTATCCGACCAGTATGAGAATCGGCGCTCCAATAGCGCGGCCAAGCGCGGTCGTTTGCGTCGGAATGAACTACGCCGCTCACGCCGCCGAGTCGGGTGCCGAGCCACCCACTGAACCCATACTTTTTCTCAAAACCCCGAATACGGTAGTTGGCCCCAATGATTCGGTCAAAATCCCTCGAAATAGTGTGGCAACGGATTGGGAAGTTGAGCTGGGCATCGTCATCGGTGCGCGAGCCGCCAACTTGGAGAGGCGAGAGGATTCACCGAACCACATTGCTGGGTTTGTGATGGCAAATGATGTTTCGGAGCGCGACTACCAACTCAAATCGCCCGGCGGACAATGGTCAAAGGGTAAGTGCGCGCCGGGGTTTAACCCGGTCGGTCCGTGGCTCGTCACTAGTGACTCGATCGATCATAAGAACTTGCGCCTGCGCAGCTGGGTAAATGGCGAGACTCGACAAGATTCCTCAACCTCGGACATGATCTTTGACGTCGACTACATCGTTTGGTACGTAAGCCAGTTCCTTACTCTTGAGCCAGGTGACCTGGTTCTCACAGGTACGCCCGAGGGAGTCGCACTATCGGGCAGATTTCCATTTTTGGCTGATCAGGATGTGGTCGAAATGGAGATCGAAGGCTTGGGTCATCAGCGTCAAGAATTCGTCAGGTCCGAATAGCGACAGCGTGATGACGACGACGTTGGCTGTTGTCTCAAACCAAAGACTGATCCCTATCCTCGCTCCTGGCCTCGCTGACGATTGCGGAGTCATTTCGTGCTTCTTCTCGCGCTTTCTCAGCTAACGTTGCACTTATACCCAGTGCGTCTCGCATGCCGGTCGGCGTACGAACACTTCTGTACCGTGATTGAGGTCTGAGCCGCCGACTGGATTGCGATTTCGCGTATAGCCCGCCCGCAAGGAATTGTCACTCAGGTCCGTCAAATGCAACACCTTGCGGATTCGGCCTGACGGGTTCTGGCGGGCGGCCTATCGTGGGCGAATCGGAGCCGACTCAACGCGCTCCTCTTGAACACACTTGTTCAGATAGATATCGTCGTCGGGATCCTCGAACTGGGTACCAGCGTGTACAGCATCAGTTATGTGGCCGGGTGGAGCGCGGCCGAACCAGACGCGATCAGAAGCGCCGCCACCGAAAACCCATACGACCTTGCCGCTGACACAGACGCAAAGCCCGACGGGCCCCTAAGCCCCTCACTTTCTCCGGCTGACATCAACACATCGGACGGCGCACACGCCCGCGACTTGGTCTATACGGACCGCTTCCCGGCTGTTTTGTTAGAGACTTTTTTGTCTGTCTGGCCGGTCATCGTAGTTCGCTTCGTGCCTCTCGTTGCAGGCTTTCGCGGCATATCCTCACTGCGTTCCGGTATTCCACGACCCTTCACTGCCGGCACTCTCGCTCTCAATCGATTCTCTTGCCAGACAGGCAAAAAAATCAGTTGACGGAAAGAGAGAACCCCATGACTACCACTACCAGCAGCATCCTCGATAGCTTCCACCAGCAGCACCACAACCTCACGCTGGATACTCTCGCCCGCGTCGCGCTGTCCTCGATGAGCGAACCGGGAGATAGTGACATTGGGCAGCTCGTGGCGTCCCTGGGGGCGGAGGGAGCTGTGCGGGCACTACTCGACGCAGAAGACACCACAATCGATGCCGAAATGCACGAGTGGGCGCACACAAAATTCAGTGCAGGCCTCATCGAGTTGGCGTTTCGCAGCGCGGCCCGGTTCGGGGCAACCCTGATCACCCCCGAGCATCCACACTGGCCCACCCGCATGAACGATCTGGGCATACACGCCCCGTTTGCGCTGTGGGTGCGAGGCGACAGCGAGATCCTGATCGACGATAAGACTACGGCCATCGTCGGAGCCCGTGCTGCCACCGGCTACGGGGAACACATCACCATGGAAATCGGCGCCGGGCTTGTCGAGCGCGGTCACACCATCGCCTCAGGTGCCGCGTACGGCATTGACGGCATGGCCCACCGAGGGGCGCTTGCCTCCGGTGGTCGCACCATGGCCTATCTTTCCGGAGGAGTCGATAGGTTCTATTCGTCAGGCCACGACGCGCTCCTTGGTCGAATTGTCGAGCGTCGCGTCGTGGTGTCCGAGTTACCGTGCGGGGCCATGCCGACCCGGTGGCGTTTCCTGCAACGCAACCGACTGATAGCCGCCAACAGCGCCACCGTGGTTGTCACCGAGGCGGGGTGGCGTTCCGGATCGTTGAACACCGCAAGCCACGCCGCCGCCCTTGGCCGAGCTGTCGGCGCAGTGCCGGGACCGGTCACCAGCGCGGCATCCGCCGGATGCCACCGCCTCATCCGGGAGAACCGCGCCACCCTCATCACCAACACCAAGGAAGCCGCCACCCTCTAGCAACGGTGGGCCGATCCAGCAGGGCCGGCCCACCCCCAAAGTGAGACAGAGACACCAGACACAGACGGTCGAGGATCCCGTGCACGGGATCCGGCGGTTTTATTGCGCCGCCCTGGCGGGCGGCGCAACACAACACCCCCCCCACACAGCGGCACGCACATATCTACAGGAATACAGGGTCACAGGAGGAAGGCAACGCCAAGGCGACCGTCTACGCCCTAGCAAGCAAGGTCGTCTTCTAAGGGGCCGACGGCGGGAGCCGTTCAGTCGGTCGGACTAGCGGCTTCCGACTTCGCGGCTTCTGCCTTGCGCGCCTGGGCGGCTTCGTGGGCGGCTTCTTCTTTCCAGCTGGCCCCGAGGGACCACCAGTTTACAGCAGCGATGAGCGCAACTATCGGGGTAGTCCATTGCAGGAAGATTCCGAAGCCGCCCAGCGGGGTAATAACGATCGCCTCGCAGTCGACGAAGCTCCCTAGACAGAAGTACGTGCGCGTGGTTCCTGCGGTGGCAAGCACGTTACCGATGATGATTCCGGCGATAGCGGCGAGTACGATCCAACCCCAAATATTCACGACCCGCTTCTGCTCCGCGGCGGTACGCGAGGTGGGCTTTGGTCCATTCCCACCGGGCTGCGGGTGTGTCATAGCTGGAGTATGACACATTTTCAGGAGCGCATTCGTTAAATTTTGACGCCCGGAATCCTCTGGGGCGGCGGTCCGTCAGTGATGAAAGCTGGAGCGAGACAGAGACGCCAGACACAGACGGTCGAGGATCCCGTGCACGGAATTCGGCGGTTGTGTTGGCCGCCCTGACGGGCGGCCAACACAACGCCCCATACCCCCATGCTCAAATATTTACAGGTATGCAGCAGGACAGGGCGGGGGGAGTGGGGGCCAAACTGCTCCCTCGAACGGGTACCCCCAACCCGCTGCTCCCGTGAACGCGACAGCTGTACGCGATACCGATGCCCTCACCGGTGGCCGGCACCTCGACATCCAGCTCGAGGCCGCAGGCCGGGCGTTGACGCCCGGCCCATCCAAAACCGCCTTCAACGTGGAGATATGGAGAGTCCCCGAGAGGAAGGGTGACATCGTCAACGCTGCGCCGAACGAGCATCATGCGCTCGGCTGGTTCACTTTGGGTAAGTCGAAATCCGTGGACTTGGCTGATCATGAGTACCGCGCTTCTCAATGAAGTCCTGAGTTGAGTTCGGCGGTTAAGCGGGACCACAAATCTCTCTCACGATCGGCTTGTGGTCGTGGTGTCACTGAAGGCTCCTCATTGCGGACGATCGTGTCCCGAACACGGCTGCTGAAATCTGTGCAGCCGATTTTTGAGAATGACGTGGACTATCCGTCGGGGTGTGCTTCAAATAGGCACAATAAGAAGCGCAGGTCGACGGCGTAACGCCGCGGTTTCCCTGGTGAGCTGGCGCTCACATTTTTGCCAAAGCGCTCTGTGAGCGATTGTACGGTCGGCTTCACGAAACACAAACGGTATTCTGCCGTCCGCTCCTCCGAAGATTTTTGGTACGCGGTCGCTGCGCTCCCTTATTTCGTACCAAAATTCTTCGCCCCGCAGCCCTACGGGTTGTGTTCCGCTTCGCCTCCCATCGGCACTAAGCGCCGCTTTGGCAAAAAAACGTAGAAGAGAGAAGAAGAACATGCTGACAATCACCCACACACACGAAGCGGGCACCATGATTGAGGGCACAATGCGGGGAGACGGAACCCCCGAAATATTGAAGGCTCAGCGCTGGCGCTGGGGGCGCAGCATCGCGGCGTGGTTCGTGCCGCAGAGCCGCGACCGCCTGCCGAAGTGGCACACCATCAACGCCACCACCGCGGCATTACGCGCGGCAGGGTTCGAGGTCGCCACAGAGATTGACGAGGCCACCCGATCCACAGCCGAAGTCGAGGCGGCAAAAATTGAGCGCCAAGAACAGCGCGCGGGCGCGCTTGATTCCAAGGCCGACCGCAAAGCCACAGCAGCAGACCAGGCACAGGCGCGTGCAGACCGGGCACACGATTCTCTGCCGGAGGGAGGCGAGCCAATCAAGGTTGGCCACCACTCAGAAAACAGGCACCGTAACGCGACTGAGAAAGCACACAACACACAGGGCCGGGCAATCGCAGCAGGAACCGATGCGACAGAAGCAGCCAGACGAGCCGAAACAGCACATCACACCACCGGCGCCCGCTACAGCGTGCAGACCGTCGCGAACCGCATCAAGAAGTTGGAAGCCGACACCCGACGCACTCAACGCCACATCACCGGCAAACGTGAATGGATCACCAACGACGCCGGGCAAAGTGCGTTCAGCGCCGAACCAATCGCAGCCACCGGCGCCTACCTTGACCGCCTCACCCTTCTGCTGGCAGAGCAGCAAGACCAGCTCACCTACTGGCTGCAAATCCGCGCCGATCAAATCAGCGCGGGCACGGCCACCAACTACAGCCGCGAAACAATCAACAAAGGCGACTTTGTGAGACACCGTTTCGGATGGGCAGAAGTAGTCCGAGTCAACGCCAAATCAGTCTCGATCCGCACAGAGTACAGCTGGACTGACACTCTCGAATACGAAGCCATCAAAGAAGTAAAAACAGCCGCCGAGATGAGCCGCCTAGCTGCGAGCTAGGCGCACGCTAGGTTCTAGCAGTCTCCCTCAACGGATAGAGACTGCTAGAACCAAAAGTGCGAGAGGGCGCTGCCCCCTCGCGCTCCCCGACGCACAAACCAGTGCTCACCCGCAATGCGGAGAACGTCAATCGCTAACCGGCAGCAGGTTCAGGCCGGCAAGGCACCATGGACGGCGTAACGCCGCAGTTTCCTTGGTGAGCTGGCGCTCACATTTTTGCCAAAGCGCTCTGTGAGCGATTGTACGGTCGGCTTTACTCCACACAAGCGGCTTGCAGCCGCCTGCTCCTCCGAAGAGTTTTGGTACGCGGTCGCTGCGCTCCCTTATTTCGCACCAAAATTCTTCGCCCCGCGCCCTACGGGTTGCGCTGCGCTTCACCTCCCATCGGCACTAAGTGCCGCTTTGGCAAAAAAATATGGAAGAGAAGAAGAACATGGAAAACATCACAATCATTGTCCAGACTCGTCACGCTGAGCTAGACGGAACCGCCACACCAGGTCACACCATCGCCGCAGCACATGAGTACATCGTGCCGGTCGATCCAGCAGACGAAACACGGTGCGACAGCTGCCAGTAGTGACGCCGACTATTTCGGATTCGGCACCGGAACCCTCGCCTGCCTCAACCTTGGAAAGCGACCCATGGACAAGCAAGAAAACTTCGGTCCCGAACCGATCAGCGCTGAGCAAGAAAATCTACAGAACGCAATCGGCACCTTCGAAAAAGAGATCCACGCGCACGGCGGTGACGTTTACGCCGCAGCGGTCGAAGTCTTCCGAATGATGACCGGCAATTGAAGCAAGTGGCAGGTGGGCGACAGTGGGGGGAGCGCCACGAGCACCCTCCACCAAGCAGACGAAACACAGTGGGACAGCCGCCAAAATCATAAACAGGCGCGCAGTATCGAAGAAGAAGATAAGAGATGACGCCGCCCACAGATTGGCCAATATTTCATTGGATAACGCAACACTTTTTCTTTTTGTGGGTCGCTTTTTGTGGTACTATTTATTTATGGGAATCGAGTAGACAACAAGCGCAGCAAAGCACAACATTCCCCCAAGCTGACACCCTCTACGCAATAACTCACGCAGCAGGTTCAACCCAAATTGAAGGGCACGCAGGAGAGACAACGATCGTTTACGTGGGTCACCCTCACGCGCAAACCGAACGCTACATCGAAGTGATCGCCGCGCACCGCAAACCCCGAAGCATGGTTATTTATCACGCAATGGAATTGTCAGACCTGTACCGAGACCTACTAGACGAAGGAGAGAGCAGATGAATAACTACGATAACCTCGCGGCAGGAGCTGAGGCCGGACAACTCGTCCCGAAGCCAGGAACCACCCTCCGGGGGAAGGCCGCGGCCGAAGCAGGACAGCGCGCCGTCATGGAAGCGACAGGCGCTGACACTGTTGCTGCTGCTACTGGAATCGCACTTGGACGGCCACGCCTAACCGCTGCTGCACCTTCTGGGGTGACTTGGAAAGTCCGCACAACCCCAGACCTCGACCGAGACGCACGCAACGCCGCAGCAGCCCAGGGAGTATCTATCTCGCAACTGGTCAGGGATGCCGTTTCTGCCCACGTTTATGACCTCAACCTCAACGAGGTGGTACCCAAACACCGCTGATTGTGCGGCGAAAGGCAGCGTGGGGGAGCGAAATCTCAGCGTCGACGAGCTAGAGCTGAATCATTTTGCATCGTAACTAGAAAACACTACGAGCACTATGGGTCCACTTCACGGTTAGGTGACAGTTTGACCTGCCCTACTCCTGCAGCAGGCCCGAAAGATAAGGTGATCCAGCTAGCCACGCGACCGCTGTAACTACTCCGACGAGAAATTCAACTGCGGCGAAACTCACGACACTGGCCAGACTCGCGAAGCCTGACTGGCAAGACTCGCGCCGAGTACCCCGGCGGCGATGGTGCACAAACTGAAGAGGTTGACCGGAATCGATCGTTCATAGTGTGCCCCTATCCGCCGCGAGCAACAGCGACTGTAGGCTCCCGGCATTACCAATCCGAACCCTGGAAGTAAGCCGGGCTCCCGCCACACGCCGACGAACGCACCGGTCGAGTCCAGCGATGACGGACAGTTCCGCCATGACGGCTACTGGAACTCGTTTCAATTCGACCCTCCTCTGACACACGGGGACGCCCTCGTCCTGGTTGCGCGAGCAGAGGAGCTTGGTTACCGGCTGCTGTTTCGGCGAGCCGACTATTCACTCGAACAGGTGCAGGCTCAACTCGTTGACGAGGGCCCGAGCGCGTTCCTGGATCTGACGTGGCTCCAAGAAGATATCTCCCCGAAGGAACCGCCACCGACAGCAGAGCAGCGTATGGCTGACCGGCTACAGAAGCTCGCACCCATCACAGATTTGGTCATCACTGATCCGTTTCTATTCACAAAGTCCCGGAGCAGAGACCGCTGGGCGTATGCGGCGTCGGTAGGCAGCATGATTGCGCCTGCGCTAGCGAGGGGCCTGCACATCACTGCAATAGTGAAGCCGTCAGAGAATGACGCGAAGGTGAGAGCCGCGGTTGAAGCGGTGCTGTATGGTCGCGGCCAAGAGCTGACAATCTCAGTGGTCGAATCCGAGGACTTCCACGATCGCTTCTGGATCGCAGACCGCGCACGAGGTCTTGTCATCGGGACCTCGCTCAACAAGATCGGCCGCCGAATCTTCTTTGTCGACGAACTCAGCGAGGCGGACGTGGCCGCGGTGCTGGACGAGGTCGATCTGATTCTTAAACCACAGTCCTAGGGCGAGCAGCCGCAATCGTTCACTTTCGAGCACATCTGGGTACCTACAAACCACTTTGCTCAACCGTTCACACTCGACTGTGTGCCAATGAGGCAGAAAGGGTTGACCACCATAATTACGGAGCGATACGGGGCGCGCGATTGAAAACTGTATTGAGGTAGTTGGCCGGGTCAGTTCTTGGTGGCCTCGGAACGGTGTTGCTCACGATCTCAGTCGAGCAACTTCTTGATCCCGCGACGATCCAAGATCTCCTTGTCCGCGCGAGGGTAGCTGCCTTCGCCGGTGTGTTGCTGCTCGGCGCCGGAGTGATTCTCGCGGGGATCGCAGCCGCGGTCTCGGACGCTCGCGACCGATGGAAGATTGTGTGGCCGGCGATGGTCATGATTACGGCTCCGGTCGGGGTAGCTTTTTCCTTGGCCCTCTCTCTTGTGATTGCGGCCCTCGTCGCCATGGCCTTCGGAACGGAGTCCGGATGGGTCGTCGGGCCAGCCGGCGCCCTGCTCGTCTTAGCGGGGTACGTGCTCACCCGGGAGCTCTGGTACAAAGTCAAAGCTCGGCTCATGGAGGCCATCCGATCTCGCTGTGGCGTGGCCGGCGGAATCGTGGAGACTGATGAGCCCTGAGTGGCTGAACCGAGGCGACGGACCTCGCCATCCCGAGCTCGCGGGGCGGCTCCCTTACGAGGGCGTGAGCGATGTGCAGGTATCGCCGCGGTGCGCTCAGCTCTCCTGCCGGGAACGATCGTTTCAGTGGGGCAGGTCAAGTGCTGACTGAGAGGCGTCGTTAGCGCAAATTCACTATGGCTTTGTCGGGCTCAATCAACTGAGCGCTCGGGTGAGAAGGCCTGCGCGGCCCAATGTTGGACCCAATTTGGCCAATGGAATCCCAGGAACCCCTTTTCGGCGTCACCCATGAGTTCTCGACCAGCTGCCACCCCAGCAGCGTGATTCTTATCGCGCCTAGACCAGTCAATTTAATGGTTTAATAAAGACCAACCAATTACGTGTTATCATTGTCTCATGGACAACCATTGCGAAGGGGTGGTGACATGAGGCTCGGTGGACTTGCAGAGGTAGCGGCGGAGCTCGGGGTCACCACGCAGCGCATAGCAGTGCTGCGTCAGCGTGCAGACTTCCCCGATCCTGCGGGTGAGATTGCGCAGGGCCCCATCTGGGACCTCGACGTCGTGCGTGCATGGAACGGTTCGGGGCTTCGTCAGAAGACTGCGGGACGACCCAAGGCTGACGTCACCACACGGACGCTTGGCGGCCGATTTATACTTGAAATCCCACCGATCGGCAGTGGTGGTTTCGCCGATGTTTACCGCGCAACAGACCGGAAGACTGGCGACCTGGTAGCTGTGAAGGTCCTCCGCGATACGGCCTCGGTCGATCCGGAGGTTATCAGCCGGTTCACTCGCGAGCTCCGGCTCCTCGAAGGACTCAAACACCCGAACGTTATCTCGGTCGTCGCACAGGGAGAAACCGATGGCCGGGACGTCTGGTACGCGATGCCGCTGGCGCAAGGCAGCTTGGCCGACTTTGTCGACAAGATCGGCGGCAGTTCGCCCCTGGTCGTCGATATCATGCGGCAGGTGTGCGCGGGACTGACCTACATCCACAGCAACGGAGTATCCCACCGCGATCTGAAACCGGCCAACGTGCTTCGGTTAGAGAGTGGCGAGTGGGCTGTATCCGACTTCGGCCTCGCAGTCGAAGTCGAGCGAGGCACGACTCCTCTGACCTCGACGCTCCGCGCCGGCATGGGGTCATGGGTCTACGCAGCTCCCGAGCAGTGGGCACGAGCACGAAGCGCGGATCACCGATCGGACATCTACAGCCTGGGAAAGATTCTCCAGGAGCTGGTCACGCAGGAATACCCCGTGAATACCGAGATGCCGGCGAGCCCAATGCGACCAGTTGTCGAACGCGCAACCGCGAACAGCCCCGCTGGCCGATATGCCACCGTCGAAGAGCTCCTTGACGCACTCGAGCGTGCCCTCGGCACTCACGAAGAGCATGAGAACTGGGAAACCCGCGAACAGGCAACTGAACGGCTTCGGGACAGGATGCTGAGCCCCTCCAGGACACCATCCGACCTCATCGAGGTACTGGACTGGGCGGTCGCTCTCGACGAGACCGACGAAGAAGACATGAAGGCGCTCAGCCGGGTGCTGCCCTGGTGCACCTCCTCGTCTATCGAGTTCCTTTGGAAACGAGACCGCGGCGCCTTCCGTCGAATCTTCGAACGCTTCACCGACTACACGAAGCGCAGCGGATTCTCTTTCGAATACTGCGACGTGCTGGCCAACTTCATGCGTCGAGCTGTCGACGAGACCGCCGACTCCAGCATTATGCGTATGGCCGTCAGTGCCTTGGCGGAGCTGGGCCCCGACCACAACCGTTGGCATGTCCGAGATGTCCTCGTCTCTGTCTTGCAGGACATCAAGTCAGAGGAGGTGTCGATGGCCGCGATCGAGGGTCTTCGTTCCGTAAGGCGTGGCCAAGTGGTGTGGTCTATCACGGACTTCACCGTCCGCACCCTGCCTCCAGCCATCCGTACCGGTATCAGCGACTGGATCAGCGAGGCCGGTTGATGGCCTCGAAGAACACAAACCGAAGGGAGGTGATCACATGACCAGAGGAAGAAAAGCTCCCGCAGGAGCTCGGGCGCGGAGCGCCGTCTCGCGGCGCTTCGTGAAGCTGAGCTACGCGAAGCGCAACCCGAGAACGACCATCGTCCACAAGAAGAAGAGCTGCGTGGCTGAGCCTTCACGTGGAACCGGGGCGGGATCGTCATCGCAGGAGGTCCCGCCCCCAGCATAGACACACAACCAGCGTCATCAATGTTTGGAGCACACCATCAAGACCGACCACTACGCCGAGACGACCCCGTTCGTCGCAGCCAACCCCGACCTCCGCGACCCACAAGTCGATGCTTTCGAGGCCGTCGCCCAGCACGACTTCGAGGCACCCGACGGCAGGGAAGTCTCCGTCGTCCTCCCCGTCGGATGCGGAAAGTCGGGCCTCCTCGCCTTGGCGCCCTTCGCAGTGAGATCGAAGCGGACTCTGCTCGTCGCGCCGAACCTAAAGATCGCGAAGCAGCTCCTCACTGACCTCACCCCAAGCGACCCCAAGTACTTCTATCTCAAACGCAACGTGCTGTCCGACGCGCCCTTCCCGGAACCCGCGGAAATCCGGGGAAGCTCGAGCAACGTCAGCGATCTCCACGAAGCGGACATCGTCGTCACCAACATCCAGCAGCTCCAACGCGAAAACAACAAGTGGCTCGCAGATCTCCCCGGCGACTTCTTCGACCTCATCCAGTTCGACGAAGGCCACCACAACGTTGCCGAGAGCTGGGACGTACTTCGCCGGAAGTTCCCTGCCGCGCGCATCCTGAACGTCAGTGCCACCCCATCCCGCGCTGACGGCAAGATTATGACGGGCGAGGTCATCTACAGCTACCCCATCTCTCAGGCCGTGAAGAAGGGCTACGTCAAGCGGATCAACGGGTACCGACTCAACCCGACCACCCTGCACTACGTACGCCACGAAGGAGCCGAGGAAATCGAAGTCACTCTCGACGAGGTGCGACGCCTCGGCGAGGAAGACGCAGGATTCCGGCGCAGCATCGTCAGCTCGGAAGCAACGCTGACCACGATCGCAGAAGCATCTATTCGGAAACTTCGTGAACTTCGTGAGAGCACCCAGCAGCCACGGCTCAAGATCATCGCGTCGGCACTCAACATGGAGCACTGCAAGCAGGTGGTCGCCAAGTACCGCGAGCTTGGTCTGCGCGCAGACTTCGTTCACAGCCAGCTCGCCGGGAAGGCGAACGATCGAATCCACGAAAAGCTCGACAATCACGAGCTCGATGTCATCGTCCAGGTTCGAATGCTCGGCGAGGGCTTTGATCACCCGTATCTCAGCGTGGCGGCAGTGTTCAGCATCTTCAGCAACCTCGGCCCGTTCATGCAGTTCGTCGGCCGAATCATGCGCACGATTCCTGGGGTGGAACCGTTCGACCCGGTGAACGAGGGCGTCGTGGTCTTCCACGTCGGCGGCAACATCACAGGTGTCTGGACCGACTTCCAACAGTTCGCTGAGGCCGACCAAGAATTCTTCGCCAACCTCATCGATGAAGATCTCATCGAGTCCGCGCCGACCTCCGAACTTGGTACCGGTGGAGCCCGCGAGAGCAGCCCGCTGCCGACCATCACCTCTCAGGAGGAGGTGCTTCTCGAGAACCTCGTTCTCCTTCAGGCCGACCCTAAGGTGGCCGAGGCCCTCGCGATCTTGAAAGAGGCGGGCGTCAGCACAGGGGAACAGTTCGACCGACTGCAGCGGATCGTGCCGACGAAGCAGGCCTCGAGGAAAGCCAAACGCGCTCTCCTCGACGAGCTCGTCAAGACCGCGGTGGGCAAGTTTTTCGCGAAGCACGGCTTGAAGCATGCGGGACGGGACCTCGACAAGACGCGGGAAAACTTCCAGGTCGTGAAGTCAGCCATCGACTTTCAGATCAAGTCGACCGTCCCCAGTGGCGCCACCACGCGAAGCGAGTACACCACCGCGGATCTGGATCACCTCATCAAAGAGTTGCCCCAGCTCGTGGAGACCGTTGAAAAGGATCTCCGTCGTGGGTAGTCAGCGATCACTGCTCCGCTCCGTGAGTGCCGGAACTGCGAAACGCAAGCACTCTTGCAAGGGCAACAAAGCTCATGCCATCGTCAAGGATGATCGGATCCTCATCGTCAAGATCGACCGAGACGACTTCCACTACTGCCTGGACTGCGCAACGAAGTTCATCGCAACGGCCCGGACGAAGCTGACCACACTGGAGGACGAACTCTTCGGTACGGCCACGTAGAGAAAAGGTGCGCCGACTGTCACCGGGGTCAGCTGGGTCGATCAACAGCGCACTGCAACGTTGCAGCGCTGACGCAGCCTCGCCCCGCTGGTTCGACGATCACGATGTCGAGTCAGCGGGCAGGCTGATCCTCCCACGGAATTTCGAACGGCATATCGGCCGCAGAGCCGCCCGAGCGAATGTGTGAGGCGAGTCGTTCTGACTCCGGTGACCAGCCGGGCATGACGAAGGCCACGCCGTCTTGCCAGCCGGTGTTCGCATCGTCGAAGTAGTAGGTGATCTCGATACGCCCGTTGAGCATTTCGATCACGAGAGTCTGGTCTTCCGGATGAGTGCCGAAAACCTTGCCGGCGATTGGAGTCGGTAGAAGTCCCTCAGCTGCGAACTGCTGGAAGGTTGGATCGAAGATCATCGAGAGATGCTTGCTGGTCACGATCATGTGGGTCAGCGTGTCCAACTGCTGTGCTTGGCGATCGAGCTTCGCCGTCTTGTTGGCTGCGCGTGCGCTCTTACCCACGTTGGACATCCTGCCGGTGAGCTGAGGTAGCAGGCATTGTCCTGGAGCTCGTCGCGTCGTGTGGAGTTCGAGTGTGGGGTCAGCCGTTAGACGATTGATAGCCGAGGCTCCTGTCTATGTTCAGTGATGAGGAGCGAATTACCCTAAAAGGTGGTGAGCCCCAAAATACTTCAAACACATTCCAAGATCGTCTTACCGTCGAAAGTCTCGAGGTCGCCGTAGACTGGCGTGCAACTGGCCTGATCAATGACGGGTCGGCGCTTCATCGAAAGGACCCTTGCTCGCGTGTCGACAGCCACCCCAGCTCCCCAGGCCGCCCCTCCGGTCGCACTTCTTACCTGTCCCATCCGCGGCAAGCTCAGCGCCGCGGCTCTCGCCACGGACGGCTTGACCCCGACCGAAGAAGCGCGACGGATCGACTTCATCAGGTACCTGCTCAAGCGGGGATATCCGGCAGCGAACATCGCCGTCGAAACCGTGGTGATCAAATCTCTCGGGGAAAGCGGTCGCAACAAGCTCCGAGCCGATGTGATCGTCTACGACCAGCCGGCGATCAACCTCTCGTCGTCGGCAATCGCCGAGCGGCTCGAGCACGTCGTCCTCGTTGCCGAGATCAAACGTGAGTCCGCCAAACAGGCGTCGGGCATCAACAACCAGCTCATCCCCGCGATGCAGGTGATGCCGTCGACCACGGTTCTTGGAGCGTACTGGGACGACACCTCGCAGATCCTTCTGCACAAGTCCGTTGTGCGCGAGAACGGTCAAGAGAGCGTTCGCATCGGCCAGGATTCCCTGGCCAATCTCCCGGCCTTCGGGCAGAAGTACAAGAGCAAGCCGATCACCCTCTCGACTCTCGTGCCTGCTGAGAACCTCGTGGCGACCTTGCAGGCGATCGCGAACGTTCTCCGGAGCAATGGCGTCAACGACGAGCAGCTCCGCTACAAGGAGACCGTCAAGCTCTTGCTGGCTCGCTACGTCGACGAAAAAGCTGCGAAGTCGAAGTCGCCGCAGGTCCTCGACCTCCAAGTGTTCGAGGGAGCCGACCCGAGCTTCATGACTCGCGTGCAGGCGATCTACAAGCAGGCCGCGACTCGCTACGACCGCGCGAAGTCACTTTTCAAGAACGGCGTGGGCTCAGAACTCGACGAGGACGCGCTCCGAGGCTGCGTGCGAGCCATCCAGGGCATCGACCTAAGCTCCGCGTCCAACGACGTTATGCAGCAGGTCTTCATGTCGTTCGTGCCCGCAGTGTTCAAGAGCTCGCTCGACCAGTACTTCACGCCGATCACGCTGATTGACTCCATGGTCGATATGGTCAAGATCACGGCCAACGACAAGATCGCCGACCCTGCGATGGGCACCGCGGACTTCCTCAGCGCGGCGATGAGCTATCGGGTAGGGCAGGGCGACGACGACGCCTTCCAGCGCGTCTACGGAGTCGACAAGGACTCCCAGGCCTACGAGCTGGCAATCATCAACATGATCCTGAATCGCGACGGTCAGGCGAACCTTGTCCGCGAAGACTCGATCGAGAACCACACTCGCTGGGCGGAGAGCATGAACGTCGTGCTGTGCAACCCGCCGTTCGGGGCGAGGACAGTCGAAGACCGCCAGTCCGTCCTCAAGAATTACGACCTCGGACACCAGTGGGAACTCGACGCCGGCGGCCAATGGAAGATCACCGATAAAATCCTACCTAAGCAGCAGCTCGGGCTCCTCTTTATCGAGCGCTGCTACAAGCTCCTCGCAGACGGCGGTCGTCTCGCGATCATCCTCCCGGAGGGCTATCTCTGCACCGCCAGCTACGGGTACGTGCGGGAATGGATCCTGTCGCACTTCCAGATCATGTGCCTCGTCGAACTCCCACGTCGGATCTTCCTGAAGTCCGATGCCGACCTCCGCTCCAACATCCTCGTCGCCAGAAAGCTCGACACGGTCGGGCGGCCTGCGGTCACTTACCCGATTCACACGGACCTCGTTCGAAAGGTCGGCTACAAGCTCGGCAAGGCCTTCTCGCCGGTTCCATCGAGGGACCCCGAAACCGGGCTCGAGCGGCGCGACGGCGACAACGAGTTGGTGCTGGACACGGACTTCCGGCGAGTTCGCTCCGGCTTCGACGCGTTCATGGCCGAGAGCAACAACGCGACGACGATGCCCGACGATTGGCCGGGCGCAATATCTGACGACATCTTCAACACCAAACTGCTCGACATGAAGCCACGCCGACTCTCCGTGAACGCGATTGCCAACGTGCGCAAGGTGCAGGGTGGCGATCACGTAAGGCTCGGCGACATCGCCGAGGTCATCGATGGCGACCCTGCGATGGTCAACATGCTCGATTCGCCGGCATCGCTCTACCGTCTCATTGAGGGTGAGGACATCCGAGCCGTCGAGGGAATCGTCACTCCCAAAGAGCCCCAGCGCGCATGGCTCATCGCCGACCGAAAGTCGGCGAAGGTCTACAAGCTCCAAAAAAGCGACATCATCGTCGGCCTGGTCCGGCCTGGTCCGGCCTGAGCGCCGGAACGTCGGGCTCTTGATGTCCACCGGCGACGACATGGTTGGCTCGCCCGACGGCGTTGCAGTCGTTCGCCCAAGGGACGCGACACAGTACCCCGTGGGTTGGCTCTTTGCAGCGCTCCGGAGCGAGGCTGCGCGTCTGCAGCTTTGGACCGAGAGCGGCGGGACAAGCTACGGCAAGCTCTCGAAGGATCACATCCGGAACGTGATCCTGCCCAAGCCAACGGCGAACGAGATCAAGGCGATCGCAGAGCAGGTAGATACCTGGGCCACGAGCGTCGGCGAGTCCCTGACAGTGTGGGAGGGTATCGGTGCGCCTGAAGATCGACGACCGATCCGCAATAGCGCGATCATCGGCCTCGACGCGGACGAGTCCGACTCCGAGGACGCGGATTAGCCGATCCGGCGCCTGCAGGCTTGACAGATAGTCATCGGACCGCCGGCGAGCGCTAAGCGCCCGGGAACGCCACGGTGTTGTTGAGCTTGACCATCGCGAGCACACCAGGTGTCGCATTTCCGAACGCGGCGCGCATCTCGGCGCGGGCGACGAAGAGGTTGGGCTTGAAGTCGTCCTCGTTGGTCTCGGTGATCGCGACTGCACGTTCTCGCGGATCCAAAGGTGGGCCTGGCTGAGGTCTCCAAGCATCGCGAAACCCTCGGGGCGGACGGAACGAGGGCTGCGGGCACACCCCAGACGGTGCGTGGGCCGGCGTCGTCGGGTGCCGCGTGGTTGCGGTAGTCGCCCGCGGTGTTGAGCTCGAGCTCAACACCGCGTAGTCAACCGGGTTGAGCACGATGGCGGTGTTTTCGTAGACGGCGCTCTCAACCTTCGCCATTGCGCGGCGGATCGACGCTCTGGCGCTGGTTGCGTATGCCTGCGCGAGCACACCATCCTAGGAGTAGAGCCCTTTCAATCTCGCCCACGCCGTCGCTGAGAATTCGTGTGGTCGTAGTCGAAGTGACCCACGGCGGGGCGCGTGATAGCTCTACGGTCTGATGTCACGCACAGGCCGACCTCTACTTTGTTCCGGCCGTCCGCGCGGCCCTGTCGCTTTCGCTGCTGTCAGCGCGCGTGGCAACGCTCCGCTGACGACAGCTTCTTCGTCGCCGACGAGAAAGCGATGCCGAAGAAGAAGGGACGTGCAGGACGCACGATGACACATGCCCTCTATGAGATGAGGAGGTATCGAGGAAGATAACGATGAGTAGACAACGAGCAGACAATGCACGCAGGCACTATTGAGTGGGGGGTACTCTAGTTGCATGCGCGGAGGGATAGCCAGGTGGAAGCGAGGGGTTGCTTCTCAGGGTGTCCGGCAGGCCCTTGATTACGCATTTGGCGGTACGTGCGACTCGCACATGGCTACTTCTGCCGGATCTGAAGCGGCAGCCAATTACACCGATGGTGTGATTGAACGCTTCGTCGTAGAGGACGGGGTTACGGTCTCTGACTTGCTCAGCCGTGACCAGTTGAAGGCGTGGATTGGTGGTGCAGATGCGGAAACGGGCGAGCACCGTGGCCGCGAACTTCCGTCACCGGAGGCGGACCTGTTGCTTGATGCGACAGTCAATTCTCCGAAGTCCTTCTCGCTCGTGGCTCTTCTAGATGATGAATTGGCGGTCGAGTTCGAGCAGCTTCAGGATCGCCTGCGCGACCGTGTGCTGCTGACGTGGCAGTCGGAGCTCAACGCTCGCCGCGGCGCTGGGGGCGCGGTCAGGGAAGAGCTTTCGCGTATTGAAGTTGTCGAACTCAAGCACGAACGTTCACGTTCGTTGGACCCTCACAAGCACCGTCACCTGTGGCTGAATATGAAGGTTCGCGGCGTCGATGGTCGATGGTCAAACATCGATTCACGAGTGGCTTTACGGTTCCAAACTGTGGTCAATTCTGAAGGCGATTTGGCCGCTCGAACAGACCCAGAATGGATCGCTGCATTGGCAGCTAAAGGGTTCACATTGGATGCCTCTGGGGAGATCGAACAGCTCGCACATGTGGTGCGTCCGTTGTCGCGTCGGTCGAACCAAATTGAGGCGAACCGAGCACTGAAACTTGCCGAGTGGAAAGCCACTCATCCGGGTCAAGAACCTGACCACACTGTGCTGACTGCAATCGACCGTTGGGCATGGGCGGCAGGCCGTCCGAACAAGCCGGGCAAGGTTGACGAAGCTCGCTGGACCGAGGTTGTGCGGAACGAATTGTTGGGTCTTGACCCCAAGGTTTTGAACATGCGGTCAGCAGCAGATGTTGTCCCGGTTCACGTAGGCGAGCTTGATCGTGACCTCCTCGCAGCTCAAGCTATCGCGGATGCTGACCGACGCTCTGCTGGCACTGGTGGTCGATTTAGTCACTACGACATCCGCGCCGGCGCCGGCCGTGCCGTTGCCGCAAGCGGCATTGTTCTCGACCGTGCGCGCCTGTCAGAGCTGCTCGAGGACGTCGTTTCGCGAGCCGTCTCGACAGAGACCGTTGAACTCTCCGACGACGTCGATGCACTCCCCGGTCACGTCAAGCACTACATGGCAGCCGACACCGCCGTGCTCAAAACACAGCTCGCCGACCAACTCGATCTGCTCATTGAAGCGGGCGAGTCAGTTGCGGTCGGCGCTATCGAGACCATCGCCAGCCGTGTGCTGAGCGACGGCCGACGACTCGATGAAGGACAGACAAACGCCGCGGCCGCCATCGCCGGCAGCGACCGTTTAGTGACCGTCACCGGGCCTGCCGGCACGGGTAAGACGACCATGCTGAAAGTTGCTGCAGCATCGCTGGCAGAGCAAAGTCGCCAACTCATCGTCGTCGCCCCGACAAAGAAAGCAGCCAGCGTCGCCGGCCGCGAGACTGGCGCAACGGCATCATCGTTGCACGGTCTCTTGTACGACAACGGATGGCGTTTCGCAGTCGATGCGGCGGGCGTTCAGCGCTGGTCGCAGCTCGCTGTCGGTTCAGTTAGCCCCGACACTGGTGCCATCTACGAAGGTCCCCGTAGGCACGTGCTGCAACCACGCGACCGCATCGTCGTGGATGAGGCAGGGATGATCGACCTGAACGCAGCGCGTGCGCTGGCGATTCTTGCCGAGCAGTCCGGAGTCGGTATCGCGATGGTTGGCGACCACCTGCAGGCCTCCCCAGTTGGACACTCTGGGGCGATGGCATTGACCAAGCAGCGCTCGACTGCGGTTGTGGAACTCACCGCAATTCACCGTTTCAAAGACCCCGAGTATGGGCAACTGTCGATGCGACTGCGCGATCCGGGCAGCGAAGAGGCTGCCGCCGATGTCGCTCGCGAACTGTATGACGGCGGGCACGTAGCTTGCGTCTCCAACGACATCGACGCCCGCGCACGAATGGTTTCTGGCTACTTCGAGACCGCTGGTGTCGGACACAGTATCGCCCTGGTTACGGGCACCAATTCGGATGCGCAGTTCGTGAATGAGAGCATCCAGAGTGAACGTGTTGCTCGTGGCCAGCTCGCAACGAAACGTCTCGCCGAGGGACAGGACGGCCAGCGGTTATTGGAAGGCGACGTGGTGCAGACCCGTCGCAACGACTCCAGCACTGGTGTTGAGAACCGTGCTCTGTGGGTTGTGAAGAAGATCCGCGATAGCGAGATCGTTCTCGCCAATGCGGTTCAAGCTGGGGATACAAGGACCGTCACACGTGAGTACGGTACCAAGCACTTGCACCTCTCGTATGCCTCGACAGTGCACGGCATTCAGGGTGTGACTACCGACGTTGCGATTGTCGGGCCGGGGGTTGACGCAGCCGGTTTGTATGTTGGGATGACGCGTGGCCGGCGCCATAACGAGGCTGTTGTGCTTGCTGGCAGTCGTGGCCAGGCGGTTGAGATCGTTGCCGAGTCAATGCGGCGCGGCCGCGTGGAGATCACCCTCGATGATTCCCGAGCCGCTGCAGCAGCCGAACTATTGCGTGCTGCGCGTTCACCTGAAGGCGGCAGTGTCGATACGGTTGAGGGCATGCCGGCTGACGATCCTCGGCGTCCTGCAATCCTCACTGCACGAGCAGAGGTCCATGCACAGCTGGAGAAACTGTCAGGCCGGCTCACGCGCGATCGCCAGACGATCCGTGAACTCGATACGCGCCTCGCCCAACGAGCAGCGCTCAACCACAGTGCCCACATCGCCGGCGGCGAGCAAGAGCCCGTTGATGCGCTGAAATCTGCCAAGGTTAAGTTGCTCGAGCGGCTCAAAGATGACTCAGCTAAACGGGGCCAGCTTGCAGCACGCTACCGCAAGCTCAGCGATTCTCTAGAGAAGCCAGAGCAACCGCCCGTCGAACGTTCGAAGGTGCCGGCGCCGGATCTCGCACGCCCGGCAGCATCTGCGCCGTTGGCTGCTGAGAACTCGGGCTTGTCGCTGTAAAAATAGTCACGCCAAATGCGGGGCTAGTGTGCGTCCAAGAACCACCAGTACTATTGGGCGATCTAAGGATAACCATGGCATATCTTGTGGTTGTAATTCTGAGCTGCACGGATTTGCGATTCTCTGCGGCGTCATCTTGACGAGAACCCGGAGCGCACCTACTCAGCAATACAAGATGGTGTGCAGGGCGTTCTTCTAAACACTGCTCTAAGAACCGAAGGACACAAAGCCTCTCCAGTGAAATCCGGGAGGGTTCGACTCAGTCATGGCGACCAGGAAGATCAGACGCTGTGCCGATGTCGCCGGCACCTCCACAAACCATGCAGCGCTGCCCACCTTGCCCGGCTGGATCTTGCGTCAAAAGCACACCTTTTTGATGGCCCAGACCGACGTTAGGTCAGTGATCTCTTCATGGCACCTGTCACATTAAGAAAAGACGGTGTTGTCATCTCAGAAAGTAAGAGGTCACCAAGCCCGTGGCTGAACTCGCGCGGTGCTGAGACACGGTATCAAGAAGCAATGCTACTCACGTCACGAGGGTCCAAGGACATATCCAGGCCCCCTGTCACCCTATGAGGCCTTTTCGCGAATGGCTACGGCGCGGATCGGCGATCCGTCCAGCCCCGCCAAACGCAGAGGGAGGAGGGAGACAAGAGGGCGCGTCCAATCTATCCTCCCCAGATTCGTCAGGTTTTCGACGATGTACCCACCGGAGCCGAGCATGAGGTCATGGATCGCGACACTATTGTGCTCCTCACCGTCCGGATCTGGGTTGATCAGATCGACGCCCAGAACGCGCACTCCGCGATTAAGTAATTCTTCACCGAGCTCGGGCGCAAGGTATGGATGGTCCAGATACAAAGCTGATCCGTAGTGAGACGACCAACCTGTCGCGATGAAGACGATGTCATTCGGGCGGACGCTTTCCAACTGATCACGGACGTGCGAAACGGTGATCGCCTGGCCCGCACCGATCTCGGGAACTGACAGCACCACTGCGGGGCCGAAGAGCAGTCCGAGTTCCGCCTCGTCGATCGTTCCGGCGCCGTCGAAACGATGGCTAGGTGCATCGATGTGGGTTCCACTATGCGTTCCCAGGCGGAGAGATGCAACCGCGAAGCCGGTTTCGTCGACTGAACTAGCCGTTGAAATTTCCACTGTTGGGTCACCCGGGTAGACCGGCATTCCGGTGACCACTGGGTGGGTCAAGTCCAATATCGAATACAAGAGTATTGCCCTCCTTCATCCCCGGGGTTGACACCCGGCTCCCGCAATTATAGCATCTTGGCATGACCAAATAGGTCGTACCAAGGAGGATTCTTACATGCCTAACGACGCTTCGACCGCGCTGGGAATCGTTGCTACAAGGGGTCTCGTTGCTGCTGCGGAGGCGGCTGATGCGATGCAGAAGGCGGCAGTTGTTAACTATGAGGGGCGTCACTTCCTCGGTGATGGAACGGTTACGGTCTTGATTTCGGGGGAACTTGCCGCGGTAAAGGCTGCGACTGACGCAGCGGTCGACAGGGCGCGTAGCGTTGGCGAGGTCCTCGGCGTGACTGTAATCTCGCGGCCGAGCGACGCCGTTCACTCACTGCTCGCACCGCAAGCCTGACTCGGCGCTCGAGAAGCCTCATGTCGAAAGTAGTTACTGCCAACGATGTTCGTGATGCGATTCGACGAGGTCTCATGACGATCACGACCGACCATGAAGCTATAATCACCTCCGAGGCCCGCGATGTCGCAAAGTCGGCTGGGGTCGAGATTGTGCAGGAATCCTCCGGGGGCTGCTGCGGTGTAGGACCCCAACCGCTTGCCACCTTCGGACAAGTATCGTCGTTCGATTCAGGCCCGCAGCGCCCGCTGACCATGTCTCACTATGACGGCAGCTCTCCGCTCATCGCGGCCATTGCTGCTCCCATACGTGCTCTTATGCCGATTGATGCTCACGTCCATATCGGTCGCGCTCGATGGATGAGTGAGGACGTGGCAGCTGATTCTGTCCTAGATTTAATGAAAGATTCAGGTGTCGCAAAGTCTTGCGTCTTCCCTTTTGCTGATAGAGAGATGGACGCTTCAGAGGCTGTCTGGGAGGCGACACGCGGACGTCGGGACCTCATTCCGTTCGCCCTATGCAATCCCCTTGAACCCGGCAGCGCCTCGAAGCTCCGAGCCTTTTTGTTGCAGGGCTTCCGCGGGATAAAGATGCATCCGACTGCGCACGGATACCCCCTAGACCAATATGACATCGTCGACCCGATATTCGAGCTCGCCCGTGAATTCTCCGTGCCAATTGTCTGCCACTGTTTTTCGGACACGCCTTTTAATACTGCGGGTCAGTTCAAAGATCTCGCAGGTCGGTTCCCTCAGGTTGATCTCATTGCCCTTCATGGCGGGTTCATGTGGCATACGGCCGGCTTGGCAGAAGCGGCGCGAACACTGCCGAATCTATTTCTCGAAACCAGCACTGTCTACCCGAATCTCTTGCGTAAGCACATAGCAGACGTCGGCGTCGAACACTTCATCTTTGGAAGCGACACCCCCTTCAATTCCTCTGCCGCGGAACTGGGCAAGCTTCAACTTTCGGTCGAATCGATCGATGATCTGAAGGAACTGGTTTCCGGCAATCTTTCACGAATTCTTGCGAAACGAGGTTGAGCTAATGCTCATTGGACAAGTAATAAATCCTGTAGTGTGTGACGCTGCCATCCCGGAGCTTCGAGGCCTTCCGCTAGTGACAGTCGCGATAGAGACCGTCGACGCGTCGCCTCGCTTAATGGTTGCGGTCGACGTCGTCGGCGCTGGAGTCGGTGCCAATGTGCTTATTGCGGAGGGAGATGCCGCCCGACTCGCAGTGCGCAACCTCAGTGCACCTATCGAGGCAGCGGTCGTTGGCCTGGTTCGGGGTTCCACCAATGTCCAGTCCTAAATACGTCGGGATCCGAACTTTCCTGGGAGCTCCCCAGTCCGCGGTGAACGAGGTGCTTTCCGGTCAAATCGTATTCTGCGGTGCCCCACTCGACGCTGGGCAGACTTACCGGGTGGGGGCCCGCCATGGACCATCTGCAATTAGAGAAGCCTCTCGTGTGGTTAGACCTTATAATCCGCGTCTGGATCTTGACCTCTCAGCACTTGCGTTAAGCGACGCAGGCGACGCAGATGTGGCTCCCGGCTCCATCGAGCGTGGTTTCGAAGCTATCCGTTCTCATATTGGAGCGATCGTCCAACGGGGCGCATATCCGATGATCATGGGCGGGGACTGTTCTATCGCATTTCCAGTCCTTGGCGAGTTGTACTCAAAATGGGGCCCGATTGCATTGGTTCACTTTGATGCACACACCGACACATGGGACGAGTACTGGGGCGAGCGATACACGCACGGCACCGCTGTCCGTCGCGCGATCGAAGCAGGATTTATCGAACCCTCCGCCTCCGTACAAGTGGGCATACGCGGTTCGGGCTATGGTCCTAGTGACGTAGAACAGAGCCGAGATCTTGGCCTTCTGGTGTTGACGGCGGATCAGGTGCACGCAGATGGCGCCTCTGAAACAGCCCGACGGATTGTCGAACGAGTTGGTTCACACCCAGTCCTCGTTCACTTCGATATTGATTGTCTAGACCCAGCGCACGCGCCGGGTACTGGAATGCCAGAAGTGGGTGGTCTGACAACGCACGACGCCTCGATCATTCTCGTCGGTCTTGCAGGTATCAACGTAGTCGCAGCAGAAGTGACCGAGGTCCTTCCTGCATACGACCCGAGTGGTATCACAGCGATTGCAGCGGCGAATGTTCTGTTTGAACTAGCGAGTCTGGCAGGTTCGCATGGCTGATGAGGCAGGGCCCCAATCCGTATTCCTTACGCCTTCGCCCGTCAGCTTGTTGGAGTTAAGAAGCAAAGGCGTTCACGGCGCAGTAGCACTTGCCGCCGAGGTTGAGCGACTGATCGTCTCCGGTGCCATCGCTGACGGGGCGCGACTTCCTACTGAGCGCGAGCTCGCTGAGTTGCTGGGGATGTCGCGGGCGTCGGTCAGGGAGGCGATGTACGAGCTGTCCCTCAAAGGAATAGTCGATCGGCGTAGGAGCCGAGGTTCTGTAGTGGTTTTCGATCAGTCGAGTTCAAACCGATTACTACATACCAGTATGCCCAGAGACGAACGAGAGTTTTGGGAAGTAGTTGAATTTCGGTCAGAGATCGAGCCTGTCATCGCTAGCCGGGCTGCGCTTACGGCAACACCGAGTGATCTTGTTGTCTTGCGGGAGATCTTGAGGGCACAGGAAGATTCGGCAGATGTCGACAGCGCCATCGCGAATGACCGAGCATTCCACATCCAGATTGCGTCGCTCACTCACAATCAGCTCTTCGTCAGGCTCGCAGAGGTCAGCGCGGAGTGGCTCGTCCCCACGCGCAAACGATCTCAATCCACAATGGCAGGCCGACGCCGGTCGATCGCCGAACATCGCCTGATTCTTGATGCGATAGCTGCCAACGATCCAGAACGCGCTAGCGAAGCGATGCGAACGCACATCGAAAGTGTTGCGGAGCTTGCTCAGATGGCCAGTCCGGTACCCAGAGTAGTGAGAGTCGCGCACTAAGCACAACGTAATCACGGTTCACCAAGAAAAGGAGATAACAATGAAGTTATGTAAGAAAGCGCTGGCGGTGTCCGCAGGCTTGTTCTCGGTCGCTCTGCTACTTTCAGCTTGCGCCTCGACCGACGGTGCTGACAACGCTGCGGAGCGTCCGACAATTAGGGTTGGTTTGGACCCTAACCTCCCTCCGCTTTCGAGCCTAGATCCCGATGATCCTTCTAAGATCATTGGCGCCGAAATCGACATGATGGAAGCAACCTTCGCGCACTTGGGTTACGACTTCGAACTCGTTCCCCAGGCTTGGTCAGGAATCCTTCCCGCTCTCGATTCTGGGCAAGTCGACGTAATGTGGTCGATCCTGTACTACACGCCAGAGCGGGCGGCAAATGTGGACTTCATCACCTATCTTCGCGCGGACACCGGTGTCCTAGCAAAAGAGGGTTCGACGCTCAAAATCTCGTCCACTCTCGATCTTTGCGGGCTCACTGGCGCTGCGACTCTCGGAACGCTCGAGGTAGATCTGTACAACGAGATTTCTACCGAGTGCAAAGCTGCGGATCTTTCTGGAATCGACGTGCTGACGTTCCCGGACCCGGCGGCGACAGTTCGGGCCGTACAAAACGAGCGCGCCGATGTCGCCACATATAACGCCGTTCTTGTTTCTACCATCATTGAGCAGGTTCCGGGAGTCGAGCAGATTTTCATCATTCCCCAGAACAATCTCGTGGGCGTTGGGGTAGCTAAGGGAAATGTTGATCTCCGAGACTCGATCGCGGAGGGTGTTGCGTGGTTGCAGGAAAGCGGTACGCAGGAGGATATTTTGCGTGCGTGGGGGATCGATCCCGATCTCATGGTTTCGACCGAGATACTGACCCAGTAGTTATAGTCCTACAACCGAGTCGAAGGGGCGCTAACCAATGGCGCCCCTTCGACTGAAAGAATGCGTGTGAATCATGGATTTCATTTCGGAAGTTGCCCGTTACTTGTTCTCGACTTTCATGCTCGAGGGCGCATTCATCACGATTGGAATAGGGATAGCGGCGATGGCCGGGGGGCTTGTCTTCGGGCTTCTTCTAGCACTCATGCGGTTATCGCGGTTCCGTCCTGTGTCCGCGATAGCCGCTTTCTACATTTGGGTTTTTCGGGGTACTCCCCAACTACTTCAACTCGTGTTCCTGTTCGACGCGTTACCGCGACTCGGCATCACCATGTCCCCGATTATGACGGCGATTGTTGGTTTTGCGCTCAATGAAGCCGCGTTTGCGGGTGAGATCGTTCGTGGTGGAATAAACTCTGTCCAGAAGAACCAGCGTCTTGCTGCTGCATCTCTAGGAATGAGCCCCACACTCACACTGTTCCGAGTTGTGCTGCCACAAGCTCTCCGAAGCATCGTGCCCGCTCTAGGAAATGACTTTGTCAACGTCGTAAAGATGACTTCGATAGCCTCTGTCATTGCAGTGAGCGAGTTGACTCTTAGAAGTCAGCAAATTGTGGCCTCGACTTTTGAATTTTTTCCAGTCTTTACCGCCGCTGCAATTTACTACCTAGTCGCTACGTCCATCCTTGGCGCCATGCAGCGGTCACTTGAACGCCGTCTAGACCCGACGGTCGCACCAAGCGAAAGCATGGCGAGAAGGCTTGTGGGCTTGGGCATGCGCCGCAGGGTCGTGGGTGCGCGTCCTGATGGCGAGCCAGAAGACGCCGAACGAATTGTTCCGATTGAGGCTCGCCAGATTGGACCCAACCCGACGAAGATTGCCGAAGCGATTAGCCGTGAAATCGCTGTATCGACCCCCGTTTTGGAACCCTTCCTCTCGTGTAAATCGCTCGAGAAGTCGTATGGGTCAAGGCAGGTGATCAAGGATGTTAACTTGGAGGTCATGTCAGGTGAAGTCGTCGTTCTAATGGGCCCGAGTGGCTCGGGAAAGAGCACGATACTCCGCTTGATCGATCACTTGGAGACGGTGGATGGCGGGGAGATTCTCGTCGGTGGCCGACACATCGGATATCGCGCCAATAAGGGAAAACTGGTGCCGACACGGCATGTTCATCAGGAACGCGTCGACGCGGGCGTGGGAATGGTCTTCCAAAGCTTCAACCTCTTCGAGCACATGACCGTCTTGGAAAATCTTATAGAGGCTCCGGTTCGAGTGCTGGGCGAGAGCCGAGAGGTGGTGCGTGAGCGAGCTCTCCTGCTTCTCGAGGGCGTCGGATTGCGTGATCACGCTAACGACTATCCACACAGCCTCTCCGGCGGGCAAGCACAGCGGGCGGCGATAGCCAGGACACTCACGATGAGACCCAAGCTGATCCTATTCGACGAACCGACATCTTCACTGGACCCGGAGCTAGTCTCGGACGTCCTCGAGGTCATCCGAGCACTGGCTGACGCGGGTCTTACGATGCTTGTTGTCACGCATGAAGTTCAATTCGCACGTGATGTTGCCGATCGAGTTGTCTTCATGGATGGGGGCGTTGTCGTTGAGCAGGGCACACCGAGTGAAGTCCTGAGCAACCCCCAGCACGCACGCACTCGCCAGTTCCTCCATCGAGTGTTGGGCGAATAGTCCACAGAACGCCTCGATCTTGTCGAAAGCAGCAGCATGATGATTCCTTGGGACGTCGTGGTCCTCGCGGGCGCTGGTCTGTTGGCGGGGATGGTCAACGCGATGGCAGGTGGAGGAACGCTTATTTCCTTTCCTATACTTCTGGGCCTTGGAATGCCCGCGGTTGTCGCTAACGTGACGTCGGCCGTTGGTCTATCGTCTGGGTACCTGGGTGCCGCTATCGAGTATCGTCGAGAGCTCAACGGGCAAGGTGCTCGAATGTGGGCTTTAGTCCCTTTCGCTCTGGTGGGCGGGCTTCTCGGGGCCATCGTGCTTTTGCTGGCGCCCGCGGCGATATTCCGCGCCGCAGCGCCGTACCTCGTCTTGTCATCATGCGCACTAATGGCCGCTCAGCCAATATTGTCAAGGTTGGTGAAAAAACGTGCTGTAGCGCGTGAGAAAGAGCGACCCACGACGACGATTCCGCACACCACAATCTCAGTGCGGGTTGGAGTTCTGTTAGCTGGCATTTACGGTGCGTACTTCGGGGCAGGCCTCGGAATCCTACTTCTAGCAGTTTTGGGCATTTTAATCGACGACTCTCTACAGCGGCTAAATGGGCTCAAGGCAGCGCTCTCACTAGCGGTGAATTTTGTCAGTGTAACTCTGTTTATTCTCTCGGGACACGTCTCATGGGTCGCGGCGGGAACGATATTTGCCGCGGCCGCGATCGGCGGGATCGTCGGCGCAAGGGTTGCAAGAGTCTTGTCTCCTGCAGTGCTGCGAACGAGCGTGATTATATTTGGACTCGTTGTTGCGGTCGTCCTCCTAGTAAGGGGCTAGTGGTTGCAGCTTTTCGTGCAGACTTTGTTTTTACTCGGAGAAATCTCGTGTATCGCATCTCCATGACGAATCTTGCTCGATAAACGTAGTTTCACGGAAAAGTATCGAAGCGACTCCTGGCCTACAATCGCGCAAGAGTCGCGCATTTTAATGCGACGTGCGTCTAAAGACGAGATAAAATTGAGTTCACTATTTGGTGATTAGGAAGTCCTTACGGACTGAGAAGACGGTGGTCCGAAGCTGCTCAAGCTGCGTCAAGTAGCTCAACCTCAACGAACGTCACTGCTAGCTCTCCTCCGTTTGAGACATTGTGCTCCACTCCCGCCTGCCGGAAATATGCACTGCCCGACACAAGCGATACTGCTACCTCGGTTCTGGCGCTTTTCTGGATTAGAGTTCCATCTGTGATCGCAATGACGATGTAGTCAAACTCGTGTCGATGATGGCCTGTCTCTGCACCCGGAGTGAGGTGCCATCTGGTGACGCGCGCCCCCTGCACGTCAATCAGAGGGTGGGAGTTTGCGTTTTGCAATTTGTTCCTTTCCTTGGATCGCTGTGCGCAGTTGAAGCAGCGGAAAGAGAGCCTGGGTTCCAGAGCGACTTGTAGCGGTAGTTGCACCACTGCTTACTAGGCTGAATACTAGTATGTCGACGAGGATCTGAGTGGGTACGAGCCGATCAAGTCGTTTCTTGAGCCTCTTCCGTATCTCGCAAGCGACAGCGGCGGCTCACGCTCATGAGAATGGAGTGACGATAGACCCTTCGGTTATGCGCTGAGCGCCACGAGGGGGTCGGTATTACGCTCGCATATCGGACTAGGCGTGGCTAGTGGTGCTCCACCCTGACCATTCGTCATCAATCGGAAATATCCGGATCCGATCGGCGCGGTGCCCTTGGCTGCATGCGCCTCCGGATATTTGCCTGAATCTGGTTTGAGCACTACGCCAACGTTCAACGAAGCCGATGGGGCCATAGCCGGCATCAGTGGTGTCATAGGAGACAGTCCAAGCCGTCTGCAGTGCGGAAAGCTCCTCTACGAGCGCTCCGTGCTTCCACCAGCAATCAGGGATCACGCCCTCATCGATTGCATAGCGTGTGCAGATCCACTCGACCCAAGAGCGGAGTTCGTCCCATTTCTCGGGTGCGTTCGAGTTCGGTAGCGTTCTCCAATTCACAGCGATCGCTGCGATCTCTTCGGAGTCTGGATCGCGTTCGCTTTCTTCTTCGGCGAGCACGTCGTCGATGTCGAAGTCTTCGTAGCTCATGGTTGCTCCGTGGTTGTGGTGGTCAGTTTTCGCCGCAGAACACGTAGGGCGAATGCGCTGGCGACTCGGCGGCTTCGCATGGCGCGCAGTACCTGGTCGCGGTCGAGAAGTCGATGCAGTAGCTCGTGGTGGGCGGGGTGCAAGCTCACGAGGTCACTGTGGTTTTCTTCTGCTTTCCATCCGGTCGGAGCTTCAGTGACTCCGGAGTAATCGATGTGGTGAAGCTCGAGCTCGCGAACCTTCGCAGCTTGGCTGCAGGCCTCGCAGCGCAAATCGTTTCCTGCTGCAGATTCTTCGACGAACCAGCGTGCTCGGCGGACAAACCATGCGCGTGAGCGCAGGTAGCCAGTGCGGTATTTGTTGCCGCGTGCCGGCCTGCGAAAGTTCGACATCAGTTCTGGGTTTCCTCGTAGTCCAACTCGACGGGTTCCTCGGGCCCGGGAAGTGCAAGGGGCTCAGCTTTCGCGAACTGCGTGCGGAACTGTTCCTGCTGTTCTGCTTCGGTTGTGCGCTTTCCGGTTGAGATGCTCGTGCTGTCGGCCCGGTCTGTCCACCCGCGGAGGTCGAGGAGTGCTCCGCGTCGGTTTCGGTAGGCCAGCAACCCCATCGATTGCGGCATGCGACGAATCTCGTCAACGGTCATCAAGGGGACTCTTTCGAGCTGGTTGCTGGTCGAGGCTCCTTGCTGGTTGTAGCTGTAGGAGGAACGTTTCAACTGTCGCGTTCCGAGCATGGCTTCGATATCGCGCAGGTGGCCCATATCTGAAGCGCCTCCGAGCAGGATCTTCGCGGTTGCTGCGGACCAGATGGTGTCTGCTTCTGCCTTTGACCAGGCGGTCTCCGCTTGCGAGAGTGCCTGCAGGACGACCATCGTGCAGATTCCGCGACCGCCACCGTCAGCCATGACTCGTGGCAGTGCTGGCCACGCGAACATATTCGCGATCTCGTCGAGGATGAGGCCCAGCGGCAGGGCGAGTCGTGAGCCGGGTGTTGCCAGTGCCTTGCGGCGGGCTGTTTCGACGACGTCGTCCAACAGTGCGCCGAGGAAGCCTCCCATTGCCCCAGCTCCGCCGCTGGAGCCGATGAGATAGAGGGTGTTTTCGCCGGAGAGGAATTCGGCTGGGTCAAAGTTTTCTCCGGCTTTCGGGGAGAGTGCTGCGCGTAAGGAGGGGATGCCGAGCGGGCGCACCGCTGCTGCCACGCCGAACCAGGACGACGAGAGAAGCTTGGGGTCGCCGCCCAGAACACCGTTGAGGCTTTCAGCCCACCCTGGAGCGCCGTCGCTGCGAAGAATATCGACCGCACCGCGGGCGAGACCGGGGTTTGAACCCCAGTGGTAGAGCTGTTTGACTCCACCGCCGGAGATCGCGGCAGCATGGAGCAGTTGCGCCAGCACGCTTGACGCGGCGCCTGCCCATTCTTGATTGGACTGGCTGGACCCGAGGGCCGTTCCAGCGATGATCGCCTGTGCCCGTTGATCGGCAACGAGAGGGTCGTCACATCCGGTGACCGGCGAGATGCGCAGGGCGGAGCTGACGCCGGAAAGTTGCTGTGGGTCAAAGACTGTCACGCGGCCGCGCTCGGCGCGCGGTCGCATCGTCGCGGCCAAGTTGTCGTTGGTCGTCGACGTTGTAACGAGGGGACCTGCCCAATCGAGGATTGCCGAGATCAGGATGCGGTAGCCCTTACCGGATCGGGGTGGACCTTCTAGCGCTACTGAGTCTTCTATGGAGACGTATACGTCGACACCGGACGAACGTCCGACTCTCCATCCCACGTCCGTGGCGGCAGGCTTCTGCAGGTTTGGGCGGAGTGTTTTCGCTTGCTTCAGCACGGCTTTCGCCGAGAGGTGCTTGGTGATCTCGCTACCCTTCGCGAACCCTTCTCGGCCGCGCAGCTGCTGGATGAAGTAGCCGTCTGACTGGCGGTATCTGAACCACATGACGACCCCGGCGACTACCGGCAAGACGCAGAGGGCGATGACGATGATGCTGGCAATACGTGCCGGCGTTGCCGGAAACGAGCAGCCCTGGTCGACCACATAGCTTGAGGTCTCACCGAAGAAGGCGAACCCGACGCCGGAGAACATGGACTGAGGTGCTGCAGTGCTGTCACAGATGATCTTTGTGACTAGCGCGGTTACTGCTTGGCACGCGAAGTTGATCACTAGGATCACCGCGACGAGGCCAAGAACTGGCGTCACCCACCAGTTCTTCGCGGTGTTCATGCGTGCTGCTCGTTCAAGCTCTCGGCAACTGCGGCGCCGGCCGCGATCCAGGCGTTCTTCGTGGATGGCTTCAAGCTGTCGAAGCGTAGAGCGCCAGACTTCAAGCTCGGCTCGAAGGGAATCACGACGGTGCGTGGCGCAACTTTCTCGAAGCCCGACACGATGCGTGCGACTTCAGTCGCCGGAGTTGAGCGCTCTGCGACTGTGACGACGACGACAGCGTTCTTTACTAGCTTTGCGGAACGTTCATCTCGTTGGCTGAGTTCCTCGAGCAGCAAAGCTGCGGACTCTGCGGCCTCACCCGATGGGCTAGTCGGCACTACGAGCTGGTCGCAGTGGTCGATCATCCGCAGCCAGCGCTCGGACGATTCGTCGTTGCCTGTATCGAAGATGACCATCCGCGAGTACTTCTTGATGACTTCGTTCAGCGCATCAAATTCGGTGGCGGTGAGCCGCTGATCGGAGGCCAGAAGCTTGGGGTTTGAGCGGAGAACGTCGTACATATCTGCACTCTGGTGGTGAACGTAAAGCGCTAGATCCCCGATGGTCGCTGTCGGCTGCATGAGCCGTTCGGTTACGCCGCCAAGGTCTTGGATGGTGGCGTTATGGCTGGAGCGTTCCGTTCTCCAGCCGAGTGTTCCGCGAGTGTCGTTGTTGTCCCAGGCGATTACCCCTGAGCCACCGTGACGCGCGAATACTGCGGAGAGCATCGCGGTAGTCAGCGTTTTTCCGACTCCACCTTTGCCATTGACGACGGCAATCGAGCGGCCGCCGGCCCAGTGCTGGCTGACGGCCCGGATAGCCATTAGGCGCTCTTGCTCTGCAGCGGAAGGGGCAATCTTGATGCCCGTTGTGCGGGTGATCAGACCGCGCCATCCAGATGCTGGTGGAAGTGCCGCACTGTCGTCGGCGAGGAACGACCGGCGCCCTTCTTCGGGCGCTTCTTCCTCTACCTCGAGGGCCGGCTCGGGTTCCGGGGCGATAGGGACTTGCACTTCTCGTTCCGATGTCATCGGTCGGGTTCTGCGCAGTGGCTCTACGTGTGCGGTGTGTGGTTGAGGTTCAGCCCTGTTGTCGGGGCTGATGCGGCCGTCACCTGAGACTAAGAAGCTGAAGACCCCGTTGGATTGTTTCGAGGTCAGGCGAACGTTGTCACCGTGCTCGCGAGCAACTTCTGTGGCTCTCTGGATGATTCCGCTGCGGAGCTGGTCCTCACGTGCGTACTGGACGGTTTCGGCTGGCTTGCCAGCGATGCTCACAGTGGCTGCGGTGCCGCTCGCGGCAACGTCGGCTGTCATTTCGAGGGTGCTCATGCGGACTTCTCCTTGTGGCCCTCCACGGGCACGGTCGAGGGCCAGATCTGGTCCAAGCTGGGTTCATCGAGTGGCCAAAGATCATCCAGATACTGGTTTCTGAAATCCAACTCAGCAATCGGGTTGTCAATGATGTCGGCGGCACCTTCCACGGCATCGTCAGTCTTGAAGAGCTCGTACTCCCACTGGGTCGAGGTAACGAACGCATCGACCAGATACGAGTACAGGCCGACGTAGGCGATGAAGGTGCCCGATCGTAAACGTCGCGCAATCAACACATGCTGCGGCGGTAGCTTCAGGCGTTTAACGAGGTTGTCTTCTTCTTGCTGGTTGACGCGGAAGATGAACTTGTTCTCGATGTCGGCGGCGATCGAGTAGGCCAGTGCGCGTTCTTCTGACCCTTCTTTGCCGACAGCATCAAGGTCGGAGAACTTGTGCAGGATCAGCACGTTGCTGATGCCGTAGTGGCGAGATAGCTTCAGCCATTGCTGAAGGGTCTGGAGTGCTGCCACTGATGACATATCGCGCCAGCCTTCTTCGCGAATCAGGTAGCGGGTTTTCTTGGCGGCTCGGTCGGAGATGACCGCCTGAATCCATGCGCTTGTGCACAGCTGTGTCAGCTGTGCCACAAGGTTTCCACGTTGGAAGAGTTCGGAGGTGTCGACTACGACCATGGGAGCTTCATCATCGAACTTCACAGTCGATTCGTGCTCGAAGAGACCACGCAGATCCCCATCGATGAACCGCTTGAGAACGTAACGTGCCCGCTCTCCTTCATTGAACAGTTTCGCGGCTCGAAGAGAGGAAGTTGCATCGATGTTCTCCAGCTGCTCGGATACTGCTGTCAGTGTCGGCCGATCGCCGGTCACGTCGATCGCGGTATCGAGGGCCCAGCTGATCGAGGCGTGCTCCATTGGAGTCAGCGGGGGTTGGCCGCTAAGCGTCAGTTCGATGATGCTTCTCAGGGTTCCGTGCCGGCGGTCATGAACCATCTGGAGGTGCTCGTCATCGGTGGCGTTTGAACGCCGCGGGCCACCATCTAAGGGATTGATTCGTGCGGTGGTGTTGGGTCCGCCCACACGGATCACTTTTCCTCCGGGGGTTGCCTCGCACACGGCAACCCACTCGCCCTTGGAATCAGACGGCACCACTACTTGGTGGCCGAAGGGGATGCTGCGGGTGGTGAGCATCTTCAAAACACCGGACTTACCGGATCGGTACGCTCCGAGAACAAGAATGTTCGTCGATAGGGCTGCTCGCGAGGTGGTGTCGGTGTATAGATCCCATGGTGAGAAATGCCACAAGGAGTCGGCGTTGAGGTCGACGCCGAGAATGGGGCCGCGATGGCCCAGTCCGCGGTCGGCGATAAAGGGGTAGATGCCGGCGACGTGGTGGCTGGTGGCTTGGTGGTGGGGCTGCTGCAACCGCATCAGGTTCCAGTATTCGCCGGTTCGAACTCCCGGCCCGAACATGCCGGGGACGGCAGCGGGTGGAAGGTTGAGGGTGTTTTGTGATTGCCCTGTCTCGTCCTTCTGTGACGTCAGGGCCGCGATTTCTTTGGCGCGTTGTCGACGTTCGCTGCGCGTGAGAGACGGTGGGGTGACGGTGAATACTTTCCGTGCCATTACTTCAGTCCCGTTCCGAGTGGCATTGCGTTGATGAACAGTGCTTCTGCTTGCTGGCAGTAAAGAATCTGGCCCTCCATTCCCACACGGGACATCGCGTTTCGGATGCCGGCGATGCCGGATGCGAGCCGTTCCTCTGTTGGGGCGCTGACCGTGAGGTAGCCGCCATAGCGGTATTCCCCGTGGCCCTGGACGATGGATTCCTCTTGGTCATCCAGCGCCTGCCAGTCAGCACGGTCCTCAGCGGAGTCGCTGTCATTTCGTTTTGCTTTCAAGCGTTGGTTTCCACGCCATACTTTTTTCTCGGTGCGGATGCGTTTGAGGGCTGCTTTTACGGAAACCGGGGTCAGCACGAGGGTGAAGATGTGGCTGATCGCATCATCGGTAGCCGGGTCGCGGGCGAAGACGATGGGTTCGATAAATCCCACCTGCGCCATGCTTCGAGGCCACTCGTGTATCCACATCGTCGAGTGCCATGCACCTTCGGCGAGCACGACCCCGTTGTTGCCTTGAGGTTCGTCAAACGCCATCGGCCCGATTGCGTCGACCGAGACGCCGGCCTGCTCGTCAGAGCGATCTTGGATCATCGGTACCGAAGCGATGTCGAGTGCGGTTCGGGCCATCGCTGCCCACTGGCGGGAGTCGAGCCAACGACGGACGTTGATGTTCGCGGCCGCGAGAGCCGCTCCGACGTTGCCTGCTTCGAGCTTGGCGAGTGTCTGAATAGCGTGCTTGCCACCTCCGAGGCTTTTCAGCTGCGACTGCAGCGCGACCAGGTCGAGGGTCAGTGTGAGGTAGTTACGGTGTGAGACGGCGAAGCGTTCGGCGTTGTCCATCACGTCGCGGTAGTTCTGCGCTACGGCGGTCGTGCCATCGGTGCCTCGACGCGCCAACGTGTCTTCGAAATGCTGCCGTGCCGGCCTAATTGTGGTCGGCATGGTGCGTTCTTGCATCGAGACTCGCTTGATGCCGGCACGCTGGGTGAACGAGGTCAGTACTGAGGCGAGTTGCTGCGAGAGGTCGTACCGGTCAGCATTGTCCATCATCAGGAATCCGTCGACGTCTAACTCGGCGGTGATCGAGACAGTTCGATCGCCAGGGTTATAGGCCGAGGTGAAGTCGTCTGAGTCCCACAGTTGAACGTTTGCCAGCTTGCCCGGCAGATTCAGCGTCGCGGCCACGCGAGGCCGCTCAGGCCGGAAGCGGGTCTTCGTCCCACCTGTGGCGTGCCTAACTTGCTTGGAGATCCAGAGGGCCGCAAGTTTGGATGCCGGCATTCCCTGTATAGGGATAAATGACGCTATCCCCATGGGTGCCCAGATGATGGCGCTGGCGAAGAACCCTACGAACCCGTAGCGGGTTGTAGAGATGACAGCGATCGCCAGTGCTGCTGCGATTGTGGTGAATGCCCAGCCGTCGAGGCCGAGGAAGACTCCTTGGGACGACCTGCGGCTCAGGCGCACCGGGCGGTTGTAGACGTCGTTGCTGCTGGACATTAGCTGGCTCCATTTCGTGGTGTGCCGCTCGATCTAGCTGATTGGGGCGCCGGTGTGGCAGCTGCGGAGGGGGATGTAGCCGTCGGGGCGCTGAGGTTCCCTCCGGCGCTCTGGCGAGATTGCGGCTTCTGGGTGGCAGCCGGTGGTGATGATGCTGATGGTGATGATGCTGATGGTGATGTTGTTCGGGGTGCTGAAGTGCGCGGTTGGCTAGCTTTCCGGCGGGCAGAATTTGCTCGGCTAGCGGCTCCGCGTGCCATAGAAACGCCGCGGCTAGCTTGTTGTGTTGCGCTTGAGCCCATGCGTGAGCCGACAGCATCGGCGGCGGTGCCTCCGATGAAGCTGAACATGCTGAACGCGGCAATCGGTACGAACGCGATCATGCAGAGTCCGATGCCGAAGGGTAAGGCTTGGATGCTCCAGAGTGTGTCGACTTCACCAACTCCGGTGATGACCAGGGCCAGTAGCCCTAGCGTTAGTGGTGTGGTCAGGATGAGGGCGATTACAGCGGAGAAATAGCGAACTACCCACTGTTTTCCGAATGATGTCGGGAAGAGCATCCACGCCACGGGTCCCATCGAGATCAGTGCGGCCAGGGCGAAATTGCGGAAGGAGAACACTGCGACCAGGACGGCGGTGGCGATTGCAAGTAGGCCGAGGATGGTGGTCGCGGCGAAGATGTTTCCACCGCCGCCACCGAAGATCAAGTTCTCCATGAACTTCTCTACCCCGCCACCACCGTTGGTGCGATTGATGATGGGCTCGACCATCAAATCAACGATGTCCAGCAGCTTCCCGATTATCCATAGGGAGGCCGCGGAAAGAGGTAGAGATAACGCAAATCGTGAGATCGCCGTGACGAGGTCACTGCGGTCGCCAGTGGCTACCGCCATGACGATCGCTACGATTCCCGCTCCGAGAATGACGAGAATGATCGCGCCTTGCCACCATGCCCACTCGGTAAGTGAGGCCTCCCATAGACGGGAATCTGAGTTGAAGCTGGTTTGGCTAATCGCCCAGCTGAGCTGCGCTCCGATCGATGTTGCGAGTGCGGTGGCCGCCATTTGTCCGACGGTGCATGAGGGGTCCAGTAGCGCACATTTGAAATCAATCTTGAGCTCGTCGCCGCCAGCGGCCCTTATGTCGTCAACGTTGTCTTCGGAGGACGTGCAGACCGTATTTGGTTCACCGCTGATCAATACTTTGTTGAAGCATCGTTCCTCGACGGAGCTAGCGAGTTCTGTGGGAGCGCAAGTGATCCTTATGCCAGTTCTGATGCACTCAACGTCGGCCGCGGGAGCGCTCCATTCTTGATCTGTTACTTCGCCCTGTGCAGCTGAGACTGCAGCAGAGTAGGGAACATCGGCCGGTCCCGCCGCAGCCGGTGCTGCGACAAGGAGGCTGATGCCGACAGCTACAGCCCCCGAGATGCTCAGCATCGTCCACTTGGGAATCCTCATGCTGTTTTTAGAATCCGAAGTTGAAGTTGACGAGCCATGCAAAAATGCCGGAGATGCTGCCAAGGATGATCGTGGCGATTGCTACGGTGGCCACGTTCTCTCCCGCCCAGCTCTGCATCCGTTCTGGAACGATTGACTTGAACCCCAAGGAAGCTACGGCGACGATCAGCACGCCGAACATAATTACCAAGGCAGCGCCCAGGATGTAGGAAACGACTGTTTGGACTCCGACCATGAAAGGTGCGGAGAAATCGGGAGCGATGGGCGGCACTGTCACATCAGCCGGGAGGCTTCCGATCAGTTCTACTGCGAGGTGGATCATTTATTTTCCTTTTCCTGGTCGGAGAGTTAGAGGGAGATGCCGTGCTGCAGCATGAAGGGTCGGGGATCGACAGGCTGCCCGTTGACGTTGAGCTCAAAGTGCAGGTGGCAACCGCTGGAGAGGCCGGTTGTGCCCTCGATGCCGATCTGGTCGCCGGCTTGCACGGTCTTGCCGAGCGTGGTCAAGACGCCGCCATTGACCATGTGGCCGTAAACGGTGACGTACCCGCCACCGTGATCGATGTTGACCCAGTTGCCGTAACCGCCGGAGTTCCACCCGGCGGCGACAACAGTTCCAGGGCCAGCGGCGTAGATAGGGCTGCCGCAACCCGCAGACAGGTCGATCCCCTTGTGAAACTCGGAACACACGAAGCAGTCGGAGCGGTCCGGGTATCCGAATGCTGCCGTCTCAAAATATCCGCTCTGGGGGGCGCCCCACTCGCCCACAATCAGCGGCCCACCAGTGGCGTTATCCGGCGGAGTAGTCGCGGGGGTCGCGTTGACGACTCCCAAGAGAAGCGGAAGCGAGAGCAACAACGCGCCAGCGATTCCCGCTAAGCCCACTACGAGTAGCCGCAATGCGGGTTTCAGACCCAATGAAACGGCGAGCTTTACGACGACAGGCGCCGCCATCAGTTGAAAACTTCAGGAAAGTAACGGATTACGGTGCAGTTCCCGGGAACTTGCGTCGTGGGCGGCACGGGGTAGGAGCCTTCGCACTGGATCTGCATGGATACGCTCAGGGGCTTCACGACCTCGATCGGGTTCCCGCTTTGCTCTGCCGTGGTCGTAATATCCAGGTCGACAGTGACGGTGTGAAGATCGATGCTGATCGAGTCTTCTAAGGAGCCTGCGGAAATCGAGACGTGGTCGTAGTCCATCTTTACGACGCCAGTGGGCTTCCCGACTAGGATCGAGTCATCTCGAGCGAGAAGGTCCCACCGTGAGGAGTCGCCGATTATTCGGCTGTAGATCTCGTTAAGCCGATCATCCCTGACGCCCTCCAGCTCGGAGAGGTCGGTTCCGTAACGCTGGTCGTGTCCGATCCACCCGGCGATGTATTCCTTGAACTTCTTGCGGTCGACCTTTGTAGAGTCGACTGTCACAAGCGCTTTAGCGGCTTCAAGCGCGTACTGCTGAATGTCGGAAGTGATGGGCTGGGCGATGAGACCCAGTTCGGTCACTGTGGGGTCGACCACTTCGCTTCGTGGTCCTTCCGGACCCTCGGTGGGCGGAGCTGGTGACGTTTCTGTTCCACTAGGAACAGAATCAGAAGGCTGTTTATCCCGGTCAGTCCCCAGCAAAGCCAACGACCAAATGATTGCCCCCACCGCGGCGAACCCAAGGAGCATGGCCAAAATCAACGCGACCAGTCGTCGGACTTTTTTCTGTTCCTCGGTGCGCTCTTTCGCCATTAAAACTCTCCCTTGAACGAAGAAATACGGGAGCCTCTGCTCGAGTTTTCTTCGCATAACGTCCGTACCACCCTAGTCTGGGGGGTAGACGCTAAGTTCCACTTACGTCGTCCACATCGTCTGGGTCAGCGACAACCACTGCTGCCTAACTCTTTAGTAGTGATAATACTGCATTAAGTACTGTTTTGCCCTTATAAAACGTAAAAACGATCACTAGCCTCTTTATGGGGTGCAATGTGCGGGCGGTAAAATGAGCGGTGCCATAACCGAATGTGTGCGCATGCGTTTCGGAACCTACTGCGCCTTTCCCCGGCTCGCGCGCTACTTCGCGACATAATGCAGGGACTAGAAGCTCTATTTGTGCGAAGAAATGGTTGGCAGTGTCGGTCTCAGTACGTTTCGACTACAACGAGGAATTCAGTCTTCACGTTGAGGTTGTCGTTTCTTGTCTTGTCCGTCCACCTGGGTCGCCTCATGCCTGACGAGAATTATTGGATGCGGTTCCCTCAGGTGCTGAGCGTTGCAGAGGTCGCTGGGATCACTCGCGTCTCCAGCGTTACAGTCTGGCGGCTGCTCAATAGCAGCAAAATCCCCGCGCACCGCATCGCTGATGCGTGGATTATCTATAAAGAGGAGGTTCAGGCGTGGGCTGAGAGCGGCGCGGAATCATCGAAGGTGCATTCGCCGACTAGGTTCCTTGAGGGGTATCCCGAAGAACTTACAATCGAAGATTTGACTGTATTGCTCGGCAAGACACAGCAAACGGTATACAAGTGGCTTGCAGCCGGGAGCCTTGCCCCAACGGGGTGGCGAGTCGGCCGGAAGTGGTTGCTCCACAAAAGCAGCTTTATCGTCCTCCTTGAGAACAGCAGCAACCAAAATGGCGATTTCGTTGGCGACGGAGCGTGAGGTCGCAGTTGATAATACTGAGATCCGTCTCCGGTCAGTCGACAGAGCGCGTTGTGGCACGACGTAGGGGGTCTCGCGTTGGAATAATACATGACACGAGAAATAGTCAGATTAGCCGTGCCCACATTTCACCCACACTTGGGGAGCACCCCAGTCAACTCGCGGCATCGGAGTCGCGCCCAGTCACCAGTGTTTTGCAGCAATTTTGGGCACTTCCGCATAGTTCTGCGGGAATGGTTTTCGACTACGGATCAATAGGCCGGGGGTTCAAATCCCTCCGGGCGCACCAAAAAAAGCAGGTCTGACCAGCACTTTCTCGCAGAGTGTGGTCGGGCCTGTTTTCGTTTGCCCACATTTTTCCCACACTTTGCCCACACTTCAAAAAGTTTTGCGCCGCATTTCGGCCGAGATGCGGCCTTTGCGACTCGTCCCGGCTCAGTGTTTGCTTGGGATTTGGTCTGCCGCATCGAAGTGACCTATTGACCTCTGATCGAGGGGTCGGAGGCGCAGCAGTTCGCGATGCTCCGAGACATCATCTGCCGCTGCAACGGACTCGCCAAAATATGATGTCGGGGATGCTGAATGGAGTCGTCACGGGCGGAGGCGGGGTCCATGGCTCAACTAAGTAACCCGTTTTCGTAGGCGTGCGCCACTATTTGCACTCGCGACGTGAGCGCTAGTTTCGCCAGGATGCTTCGGATGTGGCTTTTGGCCGTAGATTCGCTGATATAGGCGGCTTGGGCGATCTCTGCGTTGCTGAGTCCCCGCGCTGCGAGGAGGAATACTTCTTTCTCGCGAGCGGAGAGAACTGCGATCGCTTCTTCGGCTGGTTCCCGATTGGTTCGGTTTGTGCGCTGCCGAATGAGGTCGACAGTACTACTGGGTGCGATCACGGAGTGACCAGCGTGCACCGTGCGAATGGATGCGAGAACGAACTCTGGTGTGGTGTCTTTCATTAGGAAGCCCTCGGCGCCGGCGCGAATAGCGCGAATAACAGCTTCGTCGCGCTGGAAGGTCGTCAGCATGATGATTTTCGGTTGGCCCTCTTGGGTGCCAAGAATGCGTGTGGTCGCTTCGATGCCGTCGATGATTGGCATCCGGATGTCCATCAGAATCACGTCGGGGCGAGCACTTTGTGCAAGAACGATGGCGGCTTCTCCGTCGTATGCGGCTCCGACGAATTCGAGATCTGCCTGCGATTCGATGAGCATCTGGATACCGGAGCAGAAGAGTTGCTGGTCGTCGGCGATCGCGACTCGGATGACTGTCACTGTGTACTCGTACCCTGTTGTGGCATCGTAGCCATCTCTGCTTCGACGGTTGGCGTAGGACTCCACGCTGTCGGCACGAAGGCGGTAACCAAGTATCCCCCCGGTATATCCGCTTCGCTACCTGCGGTGAGCCACCCTCCCGCAAGTCGTGCACGCTCACGCATACCGTAGATCCCGCGGCCCTGCTTTATGGTGTGCGGTTCGGTGTTGGTTTGTTGCGGGGGAGTCCCGCTTGATTCGATCGTAAGAGCAAGACCGGGGCCGCGCCAGTCCATCGTCACACGTGCGGTCGGGCCGGCACCGGCGTGCTTGAGTGCGTTTGTCAGACCCTCCTGCACGATGCGGTAAACCGCTAACTCCTGACTGGCAGTGAGTGTGACTTGCTCGCCGAACTGCGTTACCGTGGCCGACAGGCCAGCCCCGGACATCCTCAGCACCAGATCATCCAGATTCGCGAGGGTGGGATTCGAATGACCCTCCGGGTCATCTACTAGCGACTCGATCAGCATCCTCACCTCAGACAGTGATGCTCGAGCCGACGCGGCGATCCGCTCAAGTGATTCATTGACCACCCCAGGTCGGGACGGGCCGATGAACCTCGCACCATCCGCCTGCGCAATTATCACAGCTAACGAATGAGCCATGATGTCATGAACATCCTGTGCGATGCGGTCACGTTCTCTCGTAATAATCAGGTCAATTTCCGCAGATCGCAACTCTCCTTCGGCCTCTCCGAGCTTGATATCGCTGGCTCGTTTCAACCGCGAAGCCCTGAAGCCGAAGCCAATGAACCACGCTGCCGCTGTTGACACAAGACTTGGCAGCAGAACTGCAAGGAAGTTGCCGACAATATGAGCTTCGGGAAGCCCCACTCCTGCCCAGGACGCCAATCCGTAGCCATCCGAAAGGGAGGGGATCGTCATCAGGCCCGTGATGAGGATGAAGTAGCCGGCGGTCGCGGGAAGAGAGAGCCAGCGGACCCGTCCTGCTGCGGTCGCACTGATGATCAAGCAGGTGATGAGAACGGCGAGGTAGATCGGCCAGGTCGTCCCAATAAATCGTGTCGATGGTACGAAGAGCTGAACCACAAGCACAATGCCAGTAAGCGCCAGCGCCACTCTAGGAAAACTGCGTGCGACGCCAATCGACGCAGCGAGTAAACCTACGGTGAACGGGAAACTTGGCCAGGGTGCGCCACCCGAACGGCCAATTTCGGCAACGATCCAGAGGGCGAAGAAGATGATCGCAAACGACGGCTCGACGAGCCAGCGAAGCTTGGGAAGTGGATTGAACATGCCCCCACGTTAGGGCGAATAGGCTTCAAACACTGTCGGCAAGTAGATGAATCCTCCGAAAGGATGAGTAAAACTAGCCCGAGGGCGGACGACTATTCGGCGTCAAACCGATTGCATTGATTCATCAGGATCACAACCATAACCAGCGCCCGTAACGCCGACGACCCAGCGACCGTTGAGCTAGCCAACATCCACACCGTCGAGCTGAAAGCAACGGACTGCACCGACCACCACCCCAAGGTCGAGGCGCCGTCTGGTGGCGACGCGAGTTCTGCCAGCATCAATCCGTCATAGCCGATGTGTTTCGACGCACTCTTCGAGCACATCCAGAACTAGGCGCGAGCTGCTGGGCAAACCCTGCTTAGGTGGGGTGACCCGAATCGGCGAGATCGCCAAATCTCTAGGATCCGAGTGGGGCACACGCAAAATATGACGTGTAAGCTATAAATAAGATAATGATCGAGGGTGGTGATGGGCATGGCGAACGCATCGACGCTGGTCCGCGCCGCCCGGAAGAGTCGTCGTCTTACCCAAGAACAGCTTGCGGCTCGTTCGCTCATTGACCAAGGCAGCGTTTCTCGGTCCGAGCGCGGACGCGATGCAAGCTTCGAAACCATCGACCGGCTGCTTGCTGGGGCCGGGCATCGACTGTACTCGGCTCCTACTCGGCGGGATGACGCAGCAACGGTAGCGACAGAAATCCGTCGACAACTCAACGCCGGTGACAAAGACAGGGCTCTTCGCGCCCTGCTGCAACTCAACGACAATCTTGTGGCCGAGCACGGACTTGTACGGGGGATACTTGGGCTCGCAGAGCCCGAGTCAACTCGCGACCCGGTGTGGGATGCGGCGATCGCAGCCCTCGTAGCTTGGCGACTTTGCGACGACGGAATCCCTGTGCCGGCATGGGTCGACCTCCCGAGTCGGTTTCTGAGTACTCCCCGAACTCTCGAAGTGGATCCGGCCGATCCTGTTCCTGCACTTGCTGAAGTCCCCGTCGAGTTCGCCAAACGAGGCGTTCTTGCGTGGCGCGCGACGTTCGAGAGCGTGTGATCGTGGCAACCACTCTTGATCGAGATGACATCATCGCCGGGCTTCGTGAGCTCATCGCTGAACTACGTGCCGATGGTGAGGTGGCGGGCATCAGATTGGTTGGCGGGGCAGCCCTGTCGTTGCGCTATTTTGATCGGGGAAGCACGCAGGATCTTGATTTGACGTGCCCCACGGCCTGGTTACCCGTTCGGGTCTGAAGGTCAGGCGGGGATGGATGTTTGATTGAAGCGTAGCTCGTGCTCGATAGGGGTTGAATATCCGAGCTGAGAATGGCGGCGTTGGCGGTTGTAGAAGATCTCGATGTAGTCGAATATCGCGTTCGCCAGGTCGAGACGGGTGCGCCATTTCTTCCGGTTCAGCAGTTCGATCTGCATCGATGACCAGAACGATTCCATCATGGAGTTGTCGTAGCAATCGCCGATGGTTCCAAATGAGGGCATCAGGCCTGAAGCTCGGATCTTGTTCGTGAACGCCCAGGAGGTGAATTGGACACCGTGATCAGCGTGCACGATTCCGCCGGCGACGGGTTGACGGCTCTTGATTGCCATGTCGAGGGCGTTGACGACGAGGTTCGAGTCTTGCGCGTTGTCGATCGACCAGCCGACGATCTTCCGGGAGAAGGTGTCCATCACGGCGCAGCAGTAGATTTTCCCTTCTCTTGTCGGATGCTCCGGGATGTCGGTGACCCAGAGCTCGTTCGGTGAGAGCCGATGAAACTTGCGATGGACGAGATCATCAGCGGTCGCGACGCCGTGCAGCCGCTTCACCTTCGCCGGCCCGGGAAGCCCGGCAATCCGGGCCTGGCTCATCAGCACGGCGACGAGCCGCTCACTGACCCGAACGCCCATGCCAAGGGTGAGTTCAGCATGAACTCGCCTCGAACCATAGGTTTGCCGGGACGCCGTGTGAACTTCGCGGATCAATCCCGTCAGCCACTGCCGCCTCATCTGCGCAGCTGACAGCGGCCGGTTCCGATATCGGTAGTTGCCGGGGCTGCTGACACCAAGAAGCCGGCAGCAAACTTTGGCCCGGTAGCCGGCTTCAATAAGAGCGTCGACTACCGGGTGAATCCTTTTGGGGGCGGACGATCCTCCCCAAGCAGCTTCGCTGCGACCTTCAGAATCTCGACCTCTGTTTCCAGCTGGCGGATCCGTTTCTTCGCCTTCGCCAACTCCATGCTCTCCGGCGTCGTTATTCCGGGCCGTTCCCCTCGATCGATCTGGTCTTGGCGGACCCAGGCGTGGATTGCCGCCGCGCTCACCCCCAACTCGACGGCAGCGGTAGTGATCGGCTTACCGGCACGAACGAGCGCGACAGCTCGCATACGAAATTCAGCGGGAAACGGTCTGGGCATGGAAGAAGCCTCTCAAAGAGAGCCCGATCCACACACCGTTCCGGGTAACTAAACCGTGGGGCACGTTAGAGCGTGCCAGTTCTTACCAGCTGACCTCGTGTGCCGAAGTGGCGGACGGAGGCTGTGGTCGGTTTCCGGGCACCTCGGGTCCAGGCCCAGTCCGACGAACTGGAGCTGTCGGCTCAGCGCGCTTCTCGGATTCCTTCGCGGCCTGCTGGGAGGCAAGCGCGTCGGAGTGCGCGAACGGTGCTCTGAGGCGTGCATCCGCCTCCAAAATTTCGGCATTGAGAACAACGTCTTCTTGTTCAATTTCGCCGATGATTCTGGGCACTGCAGATGTTCGATTTTCGAGCTGACGGATCAAGCCCAAACCACCACCCAAAAACTCACTGCGTGACACCTTCAGACTCGAGCGCGGAACACCATCAAGACGTACCGCGAGGTACGGCTCTTGCTCCATTCCCGGATCACTTTCGACCTGAACCGCCCTGAATGCGTTCGCCATCACCTTCTAAGACCGCTGGCCGGCCACGGAAGCCCACTACGAAAACCGCCGGAATAACCGTGACTGAAACAGACCCCAATCGTGCATAGACCGATCGCCGCCTGGGCGAGACCAAATTCGCTTGATCAAGACGCGCTAGTACCGCGGTACCGGATGCCGCGGACAACACAGCACCCTGGTGGGATGCCGCAGGGTCCGGAGATTCCTAGAGTCAGGTTGATGAGTTTCAAAAAGGCGAAACTCCAGACGTGAAATCGAGGCGATCAGACATGATCGAGGTTAGTAATCTCACCAAGAGGTTTGCCGACGTGACGGCCGTGAACGACATTTCATTCACGGTTCAACCCGGCAAGGTGACCGGATTCCTTGGCCCCAACGGCGCGGGAAAGACCACAACAATGCGGGCCATCGCCGGACTTGACCGTCCGAGTGCCGGCACGGCTAGGGTCAACGGTAAGCGGCTCGCAGATCACCGCGCGCCGCTGCACGAGATCGGCCTGTTGTTGAATGCGGGTCACGTGCACCCGGGCCGCAGCGCGAAGAACCACCTGCTCGCGCTTGCCGCGACTCACGGGATCGGACGCACGAGGGTGCGCGAGGTCATCGAGCTGACCGGACTGGAATCGGTGGCCAACAAGCGTGCTGGCACCTTCTCGCTCGGCATGGGCCAGCGGCTCGGTATCGCTGGGGCACTTCTCGGCGACCCCGCCACCCTCGTCATGGACGAACCGATCAATGGCCTCGATCCAGACGGTGTTCTCTGGGTTCGCCAGTTGCTGCGCGAACTGGCGGCCGGCGGCCGCACCGTGTTTCTTTCCTCGCACCTGATGAGCGAGATGGCCATGAGTGCCGACCACCTGATCGTCATCGGTCGCGGCCAGCTCATCGCTGACTCGCCGATCGCCGAGGTGCTGGCGGGCGCAGACAAGAGCCGGGTGCTCGTTCGCACTAACGACGCTGCGCGTCTGGCTGTAGCCCTTGCCGCGCCCTCGGTCACCGTGACGACCGTCGCCCACGATGAGCTAGAGATCATCGGCATCGACGCCGGCGTCATCGCGCGCATCGCGGCAGACGCCGGCGTGCTGCTCCACGAGCTCTCTACCCACACGGCGTCGCTCGAGGACGCCTACATGTCACTCACCCGGTCATCGGTGGAATTCACCTCAGGGGCTGCGGTTTGATGAACGCGACGCCCACCCCAACTTCTTCTCTCACAGAAACGGAACCAGGAATCATGTCAGTCTCCACCATCTCCCCCGCTCTCGGGGGCGCCGCGGCGCAACCCGCACGCGGGCAGCTGAGCTTCGCGCGAGTCATGAGGTCTGAGTGGATCAAATTCACGACGATCCGATCCACCCTCTGGGGGGTCGCGCTCGCGCTCGTCGGCGGGGCCGGTCTCGCCGGCCTCATGGCGTATGCCTTCCTGGTCGGTCCGTCCCTCGACTCGACACTCACCGCGGCCGAGATGTTCAGCGAGATCGGCGACCGCCCCGCGCTCGCGGTCATCGGCTTCGACATCAAGCTCACCTACGCGCTCGTCGCAATCCTGGGCGTTCTCCTGATCAGTACCGAGCGCGCGTCGGGACTGTGGAACGCGACACTCGTCGCGGTTCCCTCCCGTACTCCCGCGCTCACCGCGAAGTTGCTGCTGAGCGGTGTCGCGGGCACCGTGCTGGGATTCGTCGCGGCCGTCGCGACGGTGCTGATCACGGCGCCGACCCTTGCGCATTACGGGTTCGAACAACCCCTTCTCGATCCGATTCTCGCGCAGGTGGTTGTCGGTGCGGCAGTGTTCACTGGCCTGATCGGTGTCATGTCAACCGCCGTGGCGTCGGTGGTCCGCAGCACAGCGGCGGGCGCTGGTATCGTGCTCGGGCTATTTCTCATCGTTCCCAGCATCGTCGGCCTCATTCCCGGCGAGTTCGCTGCGCAGCTGGCCCAGTTGCTGCCCAGCGCCGCTGGTATGATGCTGCTTCAGCCGGTGGATGCGATCGGCTGGTCGATGCTTGCGACGGGCTTCTTGGTCTTTCTCGGTTGGGTGGTCACGTCGGTCGTCCTTGCCTTGGTGCTCCTGAAGAGAAAAGACGTCTAGTGAAACGAGCGCGATCTGCCCCGGCAGGAGAGGTGGTCACCTCTCCTGCCGGGGCAGATCCCATCTCTGCCGACGACTTCCCTTCGAGAATCGGCTTACTTCAGTCACGCCCTTGGCTTGTCGACATCTCGATCGCTGTCGGATATGTAATTCCGCTGATGCTCGCGAGAGCCTACAATCTGGTCACAGGGGTGCCCGGGGAGACGATCTGGCTTCTCCTCCTGGTGCCGGTCTCGGCGGCGTGCCTAGTCTTCCGGCGCCATCGTCCGGTCACCGTGCTCATCGCGGTGGCGGTCATCGCGTCGGTACTCAGCCCGCCTCTGGGCGACACCAACGACCTCATTGCCGTGCCCATCGCGCTGTACGCCGTTGCGGTATATCGCACTCCCCGCGTCGCATGGTTCGGCTTTCTCGGCTTCGCGTTCATCGAATTGTTCGGTATCGGACTGTGGTTGTCGATGCCCGGGGCCGATGGGGCGAGGTATCGCGACCCGATCTCACTGATCGAAGTTAGCGCCGTGCTTCCCATGCTCTGCTTGTCCGCTATCTTGACCGGCATGCTGGTGCGCGCGCGACGCGAGCAGCTGCGCATCCTCGTCGATCGTGCCCGGCAGGTGGCTCGGGAGCGTGACAGCCACGCCCAGATCGCGACGCTTGCCGAGCGCTCGCGAATCGCGCGCGAGATGCACGACATCGTGGCCCACAGTCTCTCGGTCATCGTTGCGCTTGCCGACGGGGCGACCGCGACAGCGCAGAGCGACCCCGCGGCGACGAGAAATGCGCTCGATCGGCTCTCTGATACGGGACGAACCGCGATGAACGACATGCGTAGCCTGCTCGGCGTGCTGTCAGGCGATGAGCCGCTCGCCCCAGAGCTGCATCCCACTCCCGGGTACACCGATCTCGATTCACTTGTCGAGAGCTTTCGCGCTGCGGGCATGCCCGTTCGCCTGTCGAAGACGGGCATGCCCACTGACAGCCCTGCCGTCCAGCTGACCGTCTACCGCATAGCGCAGGAGTCGCTCACGAATGCGCTGCGCTATGCCGTCGCCCTCACGAGAGTCGAAGTTGCACTGGTATTCACCGACTCCGAGACCATTCTCACCGTGACCAACGATGGCCAGCGGCCCGCGCCGAAGCCCGGATCATCCGGCGCCGGGCGCGGCATCACCGGCATGATCGAACGGGCAGCGGTGCACGACGGCACCGTCGAGACGGGGCCATGGTCCGGCGGTGGATGGCGCGTGCGCGCTACCCTTCCGAAAGAGCCACAGGAGACGCGATGACCACCCAGCCGAATGACTCCACTGAGACCGACATTCGAGTGCTGCTCGTCGACGACCAGTCACTCATCCGACTCGGGTTCACGATGGTGCTCCGCAGCGTCGACGGCATCACCGTGGTCGGTGAGGCCGACGATGGCGCTGCGGGTGTGGCGCTCACCGAGTCGCTCCGTCCCGATGTTGTGATCATGGACGTGCGGATGCCCGGAGTCGACGGAATCGAGGCCACCTCGCTCATCGCTTCGAGGTTTCCGCTGACGCGCGTCATCATCCTGACAACCTTCGACCTAGACGAATACGCGTTCGCCGGGCTCCGCGCTGGAGCGAGTGGCTTTCTACTAAAGGATGCGCGACCGGCCGAGCTCATCCAGGCGATCCGATCGGTGGCGGCGGGTGACGCGATTGTTGCCCCAAGGATCACGCGGCGGATGCTGGATCTCTTCGGCAGCCAGTTGCCGCATGACGCGGCGACGCCGCGCGCTCCGGCCGTCGATCGGAACGCCCTGCTGGCAGCGCTCACGGAGCGCGAGTTCGAGGTGTTCAGTGCCGTTGCGAAGGGCAGGACGAACGCCGAGATCTCAGCGGAGCTGTTCCTCTCGGAGTCGACAGTAAAGACACACGTCGGCCACATCCTGATGAAGCTAGCGCTGCGAGACAGGATACACGCCGTCGTTCTCGGGTATGAGACCGGCGTCGTCGTGCCCGGTCGGGACTAGGCCTGTGTTGAGCAAGGTTAAGGCGGTGGCGAGGGTGGTCATTGATGCGAAAAAGTACGGTCGATTCATTGATTCGTGCTCGCTCGCCCAGAATAAATCCGACAACGATTGGTCGACTCGAAAGTCACAGGAGTTGGGACTCTCGGCGCCGGTCTTGATGGGTGCTGGCGTAGCGGACCCAGCGGGCTTGCGAGTCAAACTGGAGCAGATGCTGAGCGACTACGAGGCACAGCAGCTCCGCATCCGAGAGCACCGGCTTGCGTCCCGGGCGTCCGGCGCGGGACAAGCCAAGACGCAGGAGTACCAGATCCTCGAGGAAGACATAAAGTGTGGTCAGGAGCGTGTTGAGTTCGTTGTTCATCCCAAGGGTTTAACACCCTCCGCCAAGACCTAAAAACCGGCCCGCGGCCCAACGCAATAGGAATTACTCATCTAAGCCCGACATCGTGTTCGCGGACGAGCCGACAGGGTCACTCGATACGGTCGCGGGGCGCGGAGTGCTCGATCTGCTGCGGAAGGCTGCCGACGGAACTCGCTCGATCGTGATGGTCACGCATGACCTCGAGGCTGCAGCGCGAGCGGATGGGTCGGCTGCACCGGTAGGTGACATCTGAGTTGGTTTGCCTGGGTGGGTGGGTTTTTGCAAAGGTTTCGACTTTGACTAGGTGTCGTGCGCGAGTGTGCTGACCGGCCCTCATTTGATGTGGTTCCGGGCTGTCGCCTATAAATAGCTACAGCTAAATGCATCTGTAGGCTAAATTCGGCACATGTCAACCACGGGCCTGCCAATGCGAGCGTTCTCGCAATCTGAGGCGAGCCGCGCGGGAATCGACTCGCGCCAGCTCTATCGGTTGCTAGACAGGCA